>JBAXAD010000248.1:0-5363 GCA_037142715.1 Paludibacter sp.
TATATTGCCGACCCTGCCGCCGGGAAACTGAAATACACGCGGGAAGAATTTTGCCGTTGCTGGATAAGTACCAAAGACGAAGGTGTGGATGTGGGTGTGGCTTTGCTGTTGGAACCGTCACCCGATTTTTACGAACAAGATGATGAAAAAGTGAACCGCAAAGGGTTCTCGTTCCTGTTTTCCTATCTTCGTCCGTACAGAAGTTTGGTGATGCAGTTGTTTTTGGGCCTGCTCTTTGGTAGTTTGTTACAGTTGATGTTGCCTTTCCTTACGCAATCCATTGTCGATTTTGGTATCTCTGCCCAGAATATCGGGTTTATCTATTTGGTGCTCATTGCACAATTGGTGTTAACCATAAGCAGTTCGGCGGTGGGTTTTATCCGTGGCTGGATATTGCTGCACTTGGGTACACGCATTAATATTGCGCTTATCTCCGATTTTCTGATTAAAATGATGCGCTTGCCCATGGGCTATTTCGACACCAAAATGGTGGGCGACATCCTGCAACGCATCAACGACCACAGTCGCATACAAGATTACCTAACCAATTCCAGTCTGAGCATCCTTTTTTCCATCTTTAATATCATCATTTTTAGTGTAGTGCTTTTGCTTTACAATTTCACCATATTTGCCATCTTTTTTGTGGGCAGTGCGTTGTATTTTGCTTGGGTATCGTTGTTTATGAAACGTCGTGCTGCGTTGGATCACAAAAACTTTGCACAGTCATCGGCCAACCAAAGCAATGTGATACAGTTGGTAACGGGTATGCAGGAAATAAAACTCAATGGCTGCGAACAACAAAAACGGTGGGAGTGGGAGCGCATTCAGGCAAAATTGTTTCGGTTGCGCATCAAGGGGTTGGCATTGGCACAATACCAGGATTCGGGAGCGTTGCTGATCAATCAATCCAAAAACTTTATTATCACTGCTTTGGTGGCCAAGCTGGTGATAGATGGGCAAATGACTTTGGGGATGATGATGGCGGTGCAATACATTATTGGGCAGCTGAATGGCCCTGTTGACCAGCTCATTTCATTCCTACGCGAAACACAAGATGCAAAGCTAAGTCTGGAGCGGCTCAGCGAAGTACATGACAAGGAAGATGAGGAATCGAAAGATGAAGACCGCATCCGCGAAATACCAACCGATAAAGCCCTTGTGCTACAGAATGTGACTTTTGGATATGATGCCACTTCTATTGGCGAACCAGTGATAAAAGGCATTCATCTAACCATTCCTGCGGGCAAGCAAACTGCCATTGTAGGAACAAGTGGGAGCGGAAAAACCACGCTTATCAAATTGTTACTTTCATTTTACCCCTTGCAAAAGGGTGATATTCTGCTGGGCGATAACAACCTGAAAAATTACAGCGTACGTGAATGGCGGAAAACTTGTGGCGTGGTAATGCAGGACGGATTTATCTTTTCGGATAGTATCGCCAAAAATATTGCACCCGGAGTGGAGTTTATTGACAAAGAACGGTTGCTGAATGCGGTTATTACTGCCAATATTCGGGAATTTATAGAATCGTTGCCTTTGTCGTACAATACAAAAATTGGAGGCGAAGGACACGGCTTGAGTCAGGGACAAAAACAACGCATTCTCATTGCCCGAGCGGTGTATAAAAATCCTGCCTTCGTGTTTTTGGACGAAGCCACCAATGCCCTGGACACCAACAACGAACGGGTGATCATGGACAACCTGCAAAACTTTTTTAAGGGTAGAACTTCGGTAGTAATTGCCCACCGACTGAGCACCGTAAAAAATGCCGACCAGATAGTGGTGCTCGAAAAAGGGGAGATTGTGGAGATAGGAACACATCAGGAATTGACCAAGAAACAAGGAGCGTATTATTGGCTGGTGAAGAATCAGTTGGAATTGTAAAGCCCCCTAAATCCCCCGAAAAGGGGGACTTTAAGACATTTCAATTTTCTTCTCAAATTAATTCTATTACTTTCTACCCTTTTTCAAGAAGAAAGATAGATTGTTAAGTTATATATTTAGGTTTCAAAACAAATTAAATTAACAGTGGAAAGTCAAAAATTAAAGGTCGAAATTAATCCTAAAATTATTCCTTCAGTTGAAGAAGAATATAGTGCCTCTTTCTCTTATCCCCCTTCGGGGGTTGGGGGGCTGCAACTCCGAAGCGATGAGGTGCAAGAAATATTATCGCGCCCGCCACATGCGCTTGTGCGGTATGGTATCTCCATTATTTGCGGGGTCATCGTGGTATTATTTATTGGCAGTTTCTTTTTCAAATATCCCGATATTGTGCAAGGCGATGTGGTGATTACTACCGAGAACCCTCCTGTGTGGTTGGTGGCAAAATCGACAGGGAAAATCAAAGAATTGCTGTGTACCGATAAACAAATGGTGAAACAAGGTGATGTGTTGGCAGTGATTGATAACTCGGCTTCTACCAAGGATGTGATGGCAATGGGTCAATTACTATCAACCGTTCTGATTTCGGATACTGGGTTTTATATTCCAAAAATGTTGCTTACTCAAACCTATGAGATGGGGGCAATGCAGGCCAACTTCTCGGCATTTGCGAAAGCTGCCATGAACTACGACAACTTTTTATCGCTGAATCTTATTGACCAAGAGAAAACGGCTTTGCACAAACAGATTGGCGATAGAAAATCCTATGCGTCCAATCTTCAGAAGCAGTTGGAGATGAAAAAACGGGAGTTGAAGATATCCAAATCCGCATACAATAGGGATGAATTGTTGTTCAAGCAAAAAGTAATTTCAGCATCCGACATGGAAACAGCCGAACAAACCTACTTGAACAAACAGCAAGAACTGCAGCAACTTGAAACATCCAAGTCCTTAGAAAATGTGGAATCGTCACAATTGAAGGAATCGGTGAATAAACTCTCATTGCAGAACCAGCAAATTAAAAATCAATTGTTTTCCGAATTGAAATCTGCTCATCGGGAGCTGGTGGCAGTAATAGAAAATTGGCAACAGAGCTATTTGTTGAAAGCTCCACAATCGGGTATTGTCACCTTCAACACTTTCTGGAAGCGCAACCAGTTTGTAAATACGGGTGATAAAGTGTTTGCCATTGTTTCGGTACACCCTGGGCAGCTGATTGGCAAGATAAAGGTTCCGGCTTCAGGTTCGGGGAAAATTCAAATTGGACAGATGGTGAATATCAAAGTGGCCAATTATCCGTATTTGGAATTTGGTGTATTGCAGGGTAAAACCAGAAATATATCATTGGTATCGAATAATGATTTTTACAGCGTAGAAGTTGATTTTCCCAAAGGGCTGCTTTCTACCATCAACAAAGAACTGAAATTTACCGGTGAACTGAATGGTACGGCAGAAGTTATTACTGAAAATCGTAGTTTGATGCAGCGTATAGCCACGCCAGTGGAGTTTCTGACAAAGAAATTTTTTAATTGATTCTTCACAAATAAATCAGCCCAAAATTGCGAAATAACTTCCTTCTTTCACTAACCATTAACCACTAACCATTAATCACTAATACCTCATCCACCCGATGTTTCCCAATCATATCCTTCACGGTACAGCTTTCAACATAAGCATCGTGTTCAAAAATAAGTATTTGTTGTTTCGCCACAGCCTCGTCGAGTAATACTTTTTTCTCTTCCATTGCCACAATGGGGTTGAGGTCATAAGCCGAAATCCAAGCAATTGGTATATTGGTAGCCGTTGGAATTACGTCGCCCACATACACGTAAGTTTTATCGGCAGTGTGGATATAGCTCACCAATTGCCCAACCGTATGCCCGTTGAAAAGTCGCAGTTCTACCTCTGGGCATATCCATTGGTTCTCGGTAATCAATCGCAGTTTTCCGGCTTCTTGTATTGGTAAAATGTTTTCGGGAAAATAGGAATCGCCCTCACGTACATTGGGTTTCAAAAAGTTGTTCCATTGCGCTTCGCCCACATAATGTGTGGCGTTTGGAAAAGTAAGTTCAGCCTTCGTTTTATCAGCATTATAATAGGTGCTACCACCGCAATGGTCGAAATGTAAATGCGTGTACACCACATCAGTAATGTCATTGCAGGTATATCCAAGCTTATTTAGCTCCGTTTCAAAATTGATGACACATACAAAATCATAATACTTCAGGTATTCCAATTGCTTATCGCCACAACCAGTGTCAATTAATATCCGTTTATCACCCGTGTCAACCAGCAAACAACGCATGGTTACTCTGCAAAAATTATCCTCATTGCAGGGATATCTTTTTTGCCAAACCCTTTTAGGAACTACCCCAAAAGCCGCACCGCCATCTACTTGAAAATTTCCTGCTTCAATTTTATGTAATTTCATGTTTTTTTGTTATAAGCATTCGTAATTTCTTACTACTTTTGCCGTTCAATTATCTTTCCGCAAAAATAAGTAAAATCATTCAACTTTCCAACCGTATGCAACGAGTTCATTTTATCGCTATTGGTGGAGCAGCTATGCACAACTTAGCCATCGCCATCAGCAAAAAAAATAATACACACGTAACAGGTTCTGATGATGAAGTATTTGAGCCATCTCTTAGTCGATTGAAAGCGTATGGGTTGCTGCCCGAAAAAATGGGTTGGTTTCCCGATAGAATTCACAAAGGTTTAAGTGCCGTT
Source organism: Paludibacter sp. (assembly GCA_037142715.1). Lineage (GTDB taxonomy): Bacteria > Bacteroidota > Bacteroidia > Bacteroidales > Paludibacteraceae > Paludibacter. Next base: position 4,612 of record JBAXAD010000248.1, read on the forward strand.
ATTTTAGGAATGCACGCCACCCTGGATAATCCCGAATTGGTTAGGGCCAAAGAGTTAGGTTTGAAAATATACTCGTTTCCAGAGTATTTGTTCCAACAAACACGTAGCAAAACCCGCATTGTGGTGGGTGGAAGTCATGGTAAAACCACCACCACGGCCATGATTCTTTTTGTGTTGAAACAACTGCGAATTGATGCCGATTACATGGTGGGAGCACAAATTGAAGGTTTCGATAACATGGTGAAACTGTCTTACGAATCACGGATAGCTGTGTTTGAAGGCGATGAATATCTAACGTCACCCATCGATCGTCGTCCAAAATTTCATTTGTACAAACCTCATATTGCGGTGCTCACCGGTATTGCGTGGGATCACATCAATGTTTTTCCTACTTTCGAAAATTATGTAGAGCAATTTCAGATATTTACCGAATTGATGGAAGGACAAGGTAGATTGATTTATTTTGACGGTGATGCAAATCTTAATAAAATTGCCGAAACGCTTCGTCGAGATATAGTACCATTTCCTTATAATACGCCCGAATATGAAGTTGTAAAAGGCGTTACCTATTTGAAAACCAAAAAAGGCGATGTGGCTTTAAAGTTTTTTGGAGAACACAACTTGCAAAATATGAATGCTGCACGATTGGCTTGCCGACAAATAGGAGTTACCGACGAGCAATTTTACTCAGCCATTTCCGAATTTCCTGGTGCTTCCAATCGTCTCCAAAAAATTTGTGAAACCAATAAATC
>JBAXAD010000249.1:0-5341 GCA_037142715.1 Paludibacter sp.
TTTTGAACGCAAAGTCGCAAAGTTGCAAAGCCGCAAAGAAAAACTGAAAGTTTTTGTCTTTGCGTTCTTTCTCTTCTTATTGATTATAAGGTATTTAAAACTTCGCGACTTTGCGTTTACTCTATTAAAAAGAATATAGTCTATTACACTCAAAATCTATGGTTAAACTATTGAATATAAATATAATATGTATTTTTATAACGAACCATTGATTTTTATCATACTGAATTAATTAAACGAAAGGACAAATCTATGAATTTATTTGATGTATATCCGCTTTTCGATATTGAAATAGCAAAAGGAAGAGGCTGCAGGACTTTTGATAATCAAGGCATTGAGTACTTGGACTTGTATGGTGGTCATGCCGTAATATCCATTGGTCATTCGCATCCCTATTATGTTCAAAAGCTTACTCAACAACTGGAAACATTGGTTTTTTACTCCAATTCGGTGCAAAATAAATTGCAGGTAGAGCTGGCAGAAAAGCTTGGTAAAGCCTCAGGTTATCCCGATTATTCATTGTTTCTGGTAAGTTCAGGTGCTGAGGCCAATGAAAATGCCTTGAAATTGGCTTCGTTTCATAACGGACGGAAAAAAGTGATTTCTTTCAACAAGAGTTTTCACGGTAGAACTTCCGCGGCAGTTAGAGTGACGGACAATCCCAAGATTGTTTCGCCGATTAACGAAGGCTTTGAGGTTGATTTCTTTGCTTTGAACGACATTGATTCAGTGCGCAAATCGCTAAAAAACAAGGATGTTTGCGCCGTAATCATTGAGGGAATTCAAGGAGTAGGAGGGATTCGTGTACCGGATGCTGATTTTCTGAAAGCACTGAGTGCCGAATGTACTGCCACGGGAACCATTCTGATATTGGACGAAGTGCAATCCGGATATGGTCGTAGCGGCAAATTCTTTGCGCATCAATATGCCGATATTCGCCCCGATTTAATCACTGTGGCAAAAGGTATGGGAAATGGATTTCCTATCGGTGGCGTATTGATTAGTCCGCTTTTTGAAGCTTCGCACGGTTTGTTGGGTACCACTTTTGGAGGTAGCCATTTGGCTTGTACAGCGGCTATTGCTGTGCTCGACATTATTAAAGTGGAACACTTGATAGAGAATGCCCAGAAAATTGGGAGCTATATTATTGATGAACTGAAAAATATACCACAAATTAAAGAAGTGAGAGGATTGGGCTTGATGATAGGAATTGAATTTGACCACGCTGCCAAAGAAATCCGCAACCGTTTATTGTTTGAAAAAAAGATATTTACGGGAGCAAGTGGTACCAATATCGTTCGTCTGCTTCCCCCTTTGTGCTTGTCGAAATCTGATGCCAATACTTTCCTGAAAAGTTTCAAGGAAGTGATTGAATCAGTAGCATCTCAGTCCTGAAAATACAGGACTGAGAAGGTAATGAAACAAAAGAACTAAGAATGGAACGCGGATTTCGCGGGTTAAGCGGATTTAATATGGATTAGAAAAAATGCAAGCATTTTTGATTTCGCTACTAAAATCAATTTACGAAGTAAATTTTAAATCCGTTTTTTTATCCGCTACATCAGGGAAATCCGCGTTCTATTCTTCATTTATTTCTTAATAGTCATCAATTAAAATCCAACAATACTATCAATGAAAATATTTGTTCTTCTTGCTGCTTGCATGTTGTTTTCGATACACATTAGTGGACAAGAAAACAATGCTCTTGATAAAATCACTCTTAAAACGGGTGATGTATATGTTGGAAAAATAGTTTTAAAAACTGCCGACATGCTTATGCTAACTACCAAAGATGGTACACGGTATCAGTTTCAATTGTCGGAAATCAAAGCTACCGAAAACCAAAATTCCGATACATTATCGCAAACCGAGACAGAAGAAGCTGAGGTTTCGGGTGCTTCCGGCAATTTTGGTGGAATGGTGGAGTTAACGGCAGGTATCTCTAACGCAAAGTATGCGTTTGGTTGGTCGCCCAACACACAAATCTCGTTGATGTTTGGCAATAAAAAGATGCTTGGACAAAGTCTGTTTCTTGCTGCTGGTATTGGTTATAACAGCACTTCCATAGCTTCACCGCAGCAAACAATTTCATTTCTACCCCTTTTCATTCGTCTGCAAAGTATATTGTCAGCAAAACGAAATGCACCCTTTGTGGGTATGGATGCAGGATATGCTCTTGCACTCAATTCGGCGAATGGAGGCGGTGCTTTGATTAAGATTTCTGCTGGAGTTTCGCATCGCATCAATTACAAAACGGCCCTGATGGTTGGTGTTTATGCCGGTGTTCAATCCTTTTCGGGAAGGCTCACCGAAACCAACGAACTAGGAACTTATACCTACAACGGCAAAACCACGATGAATAATGTGGGAGTGAAGCTAGGATTGTTGTTTTAGGATACATCAAATACCGCTCTTTATCGATAGTTTCTCTCATGAAACAAATGAAGAATAGCACGCGGATTTCGCGGGTTAAGCGGATTTAATACGGATTAGAATTCCGACAAGTCGGAATGATTTTGCTCTTAAAATCAATCCCCATTTATTGGGATTTTAAATCCGTTTTTTTTATCCGCTATATCAGCGAAATCAGCGTTCCATTCTTTTTTCTTTTTGTTTCATTCCATTATTTTTCCTTATCTTTTCAGGACTAGGATATTTCTATCTCTTTTCCCATAAGGCAGGATAAACATCTGTGCTTCACTACTGCCAATAACGCCCATCATTCTAGTAGCCCTTACAGCTAGGGTGTAAAAAATTTAAATATCCATGAAAATAACTTCGTTCATTTTATTTATGACCCCCAAACCCCCTACTGGGGGCTTAAGACCAAGTTTCTATGTTATCCTGTAAAATACTGCGTCTTAGAATCCGCCAGCTGGCGGAGGCAGGGGGTCATTGCAAGGACTAAATTACAGGTGTTTTTAGAACGAAGATTATAAAAACAACCAATTAATCCTTTACATCCCACCTCACCCCACCCACCCATCCTTTAATCTATTGTTAACTGAATTAATTTCCATACATTTGTATTTTAATAATTCAAAATTAAAATAAATGCAATCTCTGCGCTGTTTACTCATTTCATTTCTGTGTATTTGTCTGGTGGGCTGTACTAATTCCTCCAAAGAACTGAACCAAGCCGAGCAGCTCATGGACACTGCTCCCGATTCCGCTTTTCAGGTATTAAAACAAATCAATCAAAGCCGATTATTTACCCCTTCCCACAAAGCATTGTATGCCTTGCTGATGAGTCAGGCGCTGGATAAACATGACATCAAGGTGGAATCGGACTCGTTGATACACATTGCAACCGACTATTACACCGAATCTGAACCACAACATGCTGCCTACGCCTGGTTTTACAGCGCACGGGTGGCCAACAACAGTGGCAATGCAAATATTCAAGCCGCTGCCTTGCTCAAAGCACAAGAATATGCCGAAAAAACTGAGAATAGTAAACTAAAGGGGTTGGTGTATGGCGAAAAAGGTACAATGTATAAAACGCAAGGGCAATCTGACAGTGCTATTTATTATCTCAAAAAAGCTTTTCATTCGTTTAGTCAAATACACGATAAATATAATAGTATCAATGGATTACTATATATTGGAACAGAATACTTAAAACTTTCACGTTTTGATAGTGTAATAGCCAATTATTTATTAGCCGAAAGAATGGCTAAAACTTTTAATGATGTCCTGTTAAATTCTGCCATTTACCGTAGCCTCGGCTCTGCTTATTTAAAACAAAAAGCCTATCATCAAGCAATCTACTATTACAATAAAGTGCCTGTAACTGCAGGCGAGATTTACAACAGTAATAAATGGTTTTTACAAGCCAATGTTTATGTGCGTACCGGAAAAACTGATTCGGCACGCTATTGTTTAAACCAAGTAAAAGAATTACATGAAATGGCACCCGATTATTATGTGCTGTGGCAACAAATATCTGAAAAGGAAGGCAAACCTAAACAAGCCCTAATGTATGCTTCAAAAGCAATTGATGCCATAGATTCATTGTACAAAACCAAACTGGATGTAAGCTTTGCCGGACTGGAAAAAAAATACAAATATCAGGGTTTGCAGCTATCAAATCAGCTATTAATTATCAAGAACAAACAAAGTGACATAGTATTGTTAATAGTTCTTTTGATATTAAGCACATTAACGTTGATTGGATTGTTTTGGCGCATACGCGTAAAAAAGCAACAGTTAGAGTCGCAGAAACAATTGTTGATACAGGAGCAAGCATTGTTAGAAAAGGAAAAAGAAAACAGTGCGTTACTCGCCAAGCAACTTAAATTTCAGTCCATATTGCTGTTGAACATTGAGCAACACCGTAATAATTCCATCAAACGTCCCGCACTTTGGAAAAATGCGTCGAAAGAATCGAATGCAGAACAAAATACTACTTTCTATCAAGAGCTAATAGCTTGCATGGATTTGGCGTTTGATAATATCTCTGACCGACTGCTGACTAAATTTCCAGCTTTATCTAACCGCGACATATTGGTGTGTTGTCTGCTGTTGGCAAATTTTGAAACTGGGATGATTGCCACAGTTTTGGATGTAAAAAATGATTCAATGACCAAGCATCGTCATCGCCTTCGAACGAAGCTAAATTTATCAAAATCCGACAACTTGGTCGATTACCTTCGCCAATTTTAAACCATTTTCTGTCCCTTTTAGCCCCGTATTTGCTATGTCCATATAGACCCATTTTTATGTGGCTTTAAATTGCTGTATATCTGTATATTACATCTTCCTATTTTAGGCTTGTCCATATAATAAATCCGACATTTTTAATAAATGTCGGATTTTTTTTGTATTTATTTGCAGGATAATTAATTTAAAAAATTATCCTCATGAAAAAACGAATTTCCTTACTTTTGCTTTTAGTCTTTGTTGCTATTTCAGGTTTTTCTGTCAACCAACAACTAGTGAATGACCCTCCAATTATTTTACCACCATTTAAAGTATCAGTTATTCAAATTGTACAGGATGGAATTAATATGGATAAAGGGTCACAAAATCAAAATCAATCTGTTTCTGTATTACAAAAATAGTGAACTTGTGATTTAACCTATCCCTTTATCTGGTAAATGCTGTAAAAGGCATTTGCCTACTATGAAAACTTTAAAACAATATATCATTACAGACCTGTAAAATGTAAAAGCAGACCTGCATAGAACAAAAACAGACCTGTAAAATGTAAAAGCAGACCTGCATAGAACAAAAACAGACCTGTAAAATATAAAAGCAGACCTGCATAGAACAAAAACAGACCTTTAAAATATAAAAGCAGACCTGCATAGAACAAAAACAGACCTGTAAAATATAAAAG
>JBAXAD010000250.1:0-5270 GCA_037142715.1 Paludibacter sp.
GGTATATAAAATCTAATATTTACCTACTATAAGGGATAGTTCATATAAAACAAAGCTATTACTTTTGTACCATAATTTAATTTAAAATTTTATTAGAATGAAAAAGCTATTTATTTTATTTTTAGTGACAATTTCGTGTAGTATTTCAGCTCAAGATCGATTATTTACATACACTTATCAAAGTAATGTATTGAACAAAGGACAAAAAGAAATTGAAGTATGGTCTACAATGCGTAATGAAAGAGAAAAATACTATCGAGCATTCGATCATAGTTTAGAATTCGAACTAGGGCTGGGTTCAAAGCTGCAAACCTCGTTTTATTTAAATTACGGATATTCCAAAGGGATTAATACAAGCAATGGCAATGAATCAATTGCTGATGAGAATAATTACAGTTTTGCTAACGAATGGAAACTAAAACTGTCCGACCCAGTAGTAAATCCAGTTGGTTCCGCATTCTATTTCGAATACAAGTTGGCCACCGATGAAGTGGAATTGGAAAGCAAACTGATCTTTGACAAACAAATTGGGAATACCGTTCATGCATTAAATGTGGTGGGGGAATATGCTTTTATAAATGCCTTGGAAAGTAATGATAAAACAGTTGACCTTAAAAGTGAGAAAGAGATTAATTTCGAATTAAATTACGCTTTTGCTTATCAATTGAACAAAAATTTCTCATTGGGGTTAGAAGTAATGAATCAAAACAGACATGAATCTGACCAATGGAAATACTCATTATTATCTGCCGGACCTTGTTTGTCGTATAATTTTGAAGGCTTTTGGGTGAATCTTTCCTTTATGCCTCAGATTTTAGACTTAAGAACAGGAAAGCAAGACCTGATGAACAATGAAAAATTTAAAACACGTTTGGTTTTTTCTTATGCACTATAAACTCACAATCGGTATTTCGGTAATTTGTATAACATTGATGGGCTGTGTTGCAGCTTTATATATGCCCACCAATAACGATGCAATAAAATACAATGTCCCACTACAGACACTTACACAAGGTAGAGAATTGTATGTGAATAAATGTGCCAGCTGTCATAATTTACACCTACCAAGTCAATTCACAAAACAACAATGGGATCCAATTATGAATAGAATGCAAAAAAAGGCAAAACTAACTGATTCTCAAAGAGAAATGATTAGTAGGTACCTTGAGACGAATTGCAAAGAACAAAAATAAAGTGAATTTGCAGGTAACTTTTCACATAAACCAATTGTACAATTGCCATCTTTAATCGTTTCGTTTTAAGGATGGCAGTTGTGTGTTTTGCTGTAATTAGATAAATAACGAATTATATATTAGCACTTTATAAGACTGATATTATTATCAATCGAGATTCATTTTATTTCACTCATCGTTAACATTTTAGTTCTAATAGATCATCAATAATCCTATTATTTACGCAGACTGAACAAAAAACAAATAAAAATACCACAATTATTTGCTTATTCAAAATATAGTCGTACTTTTGTATCGTATTCTATTAGCAAAAGCAGTCCTGCTTTTGTTTCAAAATCAAAATAACATTCACAAAACAACGTTTTTTCCAAAGGAAAATCTCTCCAACAACGTTTATTCATTACTTTATGAGCAATTACAACATTTTGCAATTAAATGCAAAAGAACTGTCCGAACTAAAGGACATCGCCACTGAATTAGGTTTAAAAACCTCTGGTTCAACTAAAAAAGAAACATTGGTCTATGACATTCTCGACCAACAAGCCGTAGTTAATGCGCAACGAAAATCAATCAGTAACGAAAGCCAAGAAATTGACAGAAAGAAACGCTTGCGCGTTCCTGTCAAAAAAGGACCTGAGCAGAAAGTATTTACACCCAATGTAGAAGGTGCAAAACCAGCTGCGAAACCAGTTCACAAACCAGCCGTAAAAGAAGCCAATGCTCCTGTGAAAGTAGCTGTGAAACCAAATGTCCCAGTTCAAGCTGCCGCTAAAGTTGCTGTTGAAGAAACAGTTACCGCAACTGCAACACCTTCAACGCCTACTGTACCAAAGAAAAGCAACAAATCCAGACAACAAAAACCGGTTAAGCCTACTTTGGTAAAAACTGTAGTTGAAACTGTTGAAGCTGAAAAAATTGTGCCACAAACTCCAACCAAAGTTTTTGTTTTAGAAGATAGACTGGAAAATGATTCAGTTTCTGAAGAAACATTATTTGTACCCGAAAATACAATTGAAGGAGAGGAAGTTATTGAAGGTGTAACTGAAGATGCTAAAATAAAAATTGAAATTTCGGACGTTAAACAACCAAAAATAGTTGGTAACGCTAATAACGGAAACAACAATAATAACAACAGAAATAAATTCAACCGTTCAGAGAAAAGCGAAAAACAATTTGACTTTGACGGCATCTTGGAAGGAACAGGAACATTGGAGATGATGGCCGATGGATATGGATTTCTTCGTTCGGCAGATTATAACTACTTGGCTTCGCCCGATGATATTTATGTATCGCAATCGCAAATTAAACTTTTCGGATTAAAAACTGGTGATACAGTTATGGGTGCTATTCGACCACCAAAAGAAGGTGAGAAATACTTTCCACTTATCAAAGTGGGAAAAATCAATGGTCGCTCTCCCGAATATGTTCGTGACCGCGTGCCCTTTGAGCACCTCACTCCACTTTTCCCAGATACAAAATTCAATCTTTGTAATGGAACAAATGATACACTTTCAGCCCGTATTGTCGATTTATTTTCCCCAATCGGAAAAGGTCAACGTGGTTTGATTGTGGCGCAACCAAAAACTGGTAAAACGGTTTTGCTAAAAGACATTGCCAATGCCATTGCTGCCAATCACCCTGAGGTGTATATGATTGTATTGCTGATAGATGAACGTCCTGAGGAAGTTACCGACATGGCCCGTAGCGTACGTGCCGAAGTAGTTTCGTCAACCTTTGACGAACCAGCAGAACGCCACGTAAAAGTAGCCAGCATGGTACACGAAAAGGCCAAACGCATGGTAGAATGTGGTCACGATGTGGTTATTTTACTCGATTCAATTACACGTCTTGCTCGTGCTTACAATACGGTTTCACCTGCTTCGGGTAAAATTCTTTCGGGTGGTGTGGATGCCAATGCATTGCACAAACCGAAACGTTTTTTTGGTGCTGCACGTAACATTGAAAATGGTGGAAGTTTGACCATTATTGCTACTGCATTGACAGAAACTGGCTCTAAAATGGACGAAGTAATCTTTGAGGAATTTAAGGGAACTGGTAACATGGAGCTGCAACTGGACCGCAAATTATCCAACAAACGTATCTTCCCAGCTGTTGACATTATGGCTTCAAGTACACGTAGGGATGATTTATTGCTTGACAAGGATACACTCAACCGTATGTGGATTTTGCGTCGTCATTTGTCAAACATGAATTCGATGGAAGCCATGGAATTTTTGAAAGACAAAATTGAACGTACAGAAAACAATGATGAGTTTTTGGTATCTATGAACGGATAAGTTTAGTCGGTAGTCTGTAGTTTGTAGTCATAAATAGTAAAATCGCTTGAGAAATCAGGCGATTTTTTTTGAATAATAAACCATTCAATTATTGGAACAACTTTTTTCTGCACAAAAACCATCAATTCATGCATCTTTTTCAGCATTTCGAGAAAAAAGCAGTATCTTTGCCCCCGAAATTTTTATAATTCATTTTAAGAAACATAAGACTTTATGAAATTATTAGAAGGAAAAGTAGCCATCGTAACCGGAGCTGCACGTGGTATTGGAAAAGCAATTGCCTTGAAATTGGCGAGCGAAGGTGCTAATATCGCATTTACCGATTTGAATATCGATGAGAACGCATTGGCAACTGAAAAAGAACTTGAAGCTTTGGGCGTAAAAGCCAAAGGATATGCTTCAAATGCAGCCAACTTTGATGAAACACATACTGTTGTGGATCTTATTCACAAAGAATTTGGACGCATTGATGTGTTGGTAAACAATGCTGGAATCACCAAAGACGGTTTGATGATGCGCATGAGCGAAGGTCAATGGGATGCGGTAATCAATGTAAATTTGAAATCAGCTTTCAACTTTATACATGCAGTTACGCCTATCATGATGAAGCAAAAAAACGGTAGTATTATCAATATGAGCTCTGTAGTAGGGGTTTCGGGTAATGCAGGACAATCAAATTACTCGGCTTCAAAAGCAGGGATGATTGGTTTGGCCAAATCGGTAGCCAAAGAATTGGGTTCACGCGGTATACGTGCCAATGCTATTGCGCCAGGATTTATCGAAACAGAAATGACTCACGCCTTGAGTGATGATCAACGTGCAAAATGGAACGAACAAATTCCATTGCGTCGTGGTGGAAAACCCGAAGAAGTTGCTAACGTTACACTCTTCTTGGCATCAGATTTATCAAGCTATGTAAGCGGACAAGTAATTGCTGTTTGCGGTGGAATGAATACATAATTTAATTGACAATTGATAGTTGAGAATAAAAAATGCTCCAACGTAATTTGGAGCATTTTCTCAAATAAATATTGATAAAAGAAGAATAAAAAAAGAGATACATTTTGTATCTCTTTTTTTATTGAAATTAAACTACATAAGTTGTAGAGGCAGTATCGCCGCCTCTACCTGTCCAGTTGGTGTGGAAAAACTCACCGCGTGGTTTATCAATGCGTTCGTAGGTATGTGCTCCAAAGTAGTCACGTTGAGCTTGCAACAGGTTGGCTGGCAAACGCTCACAACGCAATCCATCGAAGTAGCAGAGTGCAGAAGTAAGTGCTGGTGCAGGAATTCCGTTGGTGAGTGCAGCGGCACAAACACGACGCCATCCAGCTTGTGCATTTTCCACAATTGCTTTGAAATGTGGGTCAAGCAATAAGTTTTCGAGACTTGGATTTACATCAAAAGCTTTTTTGATATCTCCCAAAAACGTAGAGCGGATAATACATCCACCACGCCACATCAACGCTATACCGCCATAATTCAGATTCCATTTGTATTCGTTGGCAGCTTCCATCATCAAGTTGTAACCTTGTGCGTACGAAATTATTTTTGCTCCGAATAACGCATCTTTCAAATCATCAATCAGTTGTTTTTTGTCGCCAGTGAAGTTTACAGTTGGTCCACTGATTACTTTAGATGCCTTTACACGAATGTCTTTTTGAGCTGACAAACAACGAGAGAATACCGATTCGCCAATCAAAGTCAATGGCACACCAAGATCCAGCGCCGAAACTCCTGTCCATTTACCAGTTCCTTTTTGACCTGCTGTGTCCAGAAT
>JBAXAD010000251.1:0-5232 GCA_037142715.1 Paludibacter sp.
TTGACATAGAAACTTGGTCTTAAGCCCCCAGTAGGGGGTTTGGGGGTCATAGAAATGATAATTTAAGAAATATATCAATAATAACTTTTTATTGATTAGCTGTCAATTTCAATAATCATTGTACTCCATCCATAAATAACCACTCAGATTTCGGTCTTTGTGGTTTTTTTGTGCCATTTATTCAGTTGTGCTTCACATTGGCATATCTGATATGTAACTTTGCGCTGAAGTTTAAACAGCTAAATAATGTAATTATGCCTTTTTTAAAAATTGTTGGGATTGGTCGTGGAGGTGTCCGAATCTTAAATGAAATGTACAAAACTCCATTAAGAGATGTTGATTATTACGTATGTGATACCGATGAAACCATTTTGAAGAAATCGCATGTGAAGAATAAAATCCTAATGCGTAGCCTAACAGAAAACGGAAAATTATGTTTGACCGATGAAACTAAGACAGTCTTTATAAATCGTATACAAGAAGGTGCAGATAGAACAATCCTTTTTCTAGCAGGAATGGGAGGTGATACTGGTCGTGATTTATTACCCAATCTTATTGCATACTGCCATACAAGGAGATTCTCAGTATTCTGTATTGTAAGTTCTCCGTTCTCATTTGAAGGGGCAGTAAAAAACAAACTTGCTGTTGAAGGTATTGCAGAACTAAGAAAATGTGCTGATGGTGTAGTTGTAATTGACAATAACATTATTCAGGAAACAGATGCAGATTTAAATTTAGGCAATGCCTTTCGGAAATCCCAACAGTTTATTGCCAATTTGAGTCGTAAGTTCATAAAAATTCCTCTTTCGAGTTTCTATAAGTATATTGGAATTCCCGAATTTCATTACAACATGAATAATGCAGAAATAACCATTCTAGTTTCAGCTTATTCTGATGATGGAGAGAACAGAATACAATCGGCGGTTGAAAATGCTTTTAAATCACCTTTTTTTCGACCTTATAAAATCCATTATTTTAATCAAATTATCTGTGTATTTGAATGGTCATACCAAACACCATTTTCGATTGAAGATATTGATAAGATACATGAATTTAGAGATTTTAAATTAAAACAAAACGCAGAGATGTATTGGACAACAGATCTTTCCGATGAAGAATTGAATGGTAAAATGAGAGTAACTGTTATCGCTTCCAAAACAAAACATTGAAATTTATAATTTTTGTATTTATGTTTCAACCCTTCAAGCCGTAATAAAAAACGTTTAAATGCTACTAACCTAGATCTTACAGCAAAATCCTTTTAAAGCTCGTTATTGGCTGACAAATAAGAGTTTCTGTTTCAAACTGACATCCAGCTTGTGTGACGGATTTACTAACCAACAGTAATTCCTACTCAGTATTGACGTTAAAAAACAGGCTAAATGTTTAATATTTCATATTCAAGCTGCGCAGTATTTAAGAATAAATTACTGCTACCTTTGCCAAAAAATCATACACAAAATGCCATGAAAAATACATTTACTGCCATTGATTTTGAAACTGCACAAGGTTATCGTTGGAGTATTTGCCAAGTGGGACTAGTGAGGGTAGAAAATGGGTTGATTACCAGCGAGATTTCCTTTTTGGTGCAACCACCCAACAACTATTATTGGAATCATTTATTCAGTTGTGCTTCACATTGGCATATCTGATATGTAACTTTGCGCTGAAGTTTAAACAGCTAAATAATGTAATTATGCCTTTTTTAAAAATTGTTGGGATTGGTCGTGGAGGTGTCCGAATCTTAAATGAAATGTACAAAACTCCATTAAGAGATGTTGATTATTACGTATGTGATACCGATGAAACCATTTTGAAGAAATCGCATGTGAAGAATAAAATCCTAATGCGTAGCCTAACAGAAAACGGAAAATTATGTTTGACCGATGAAACTAAGACAGTCTTTATAAATCGTATACAAGAAGGTGCAGATAGAACAATCCTTTTTCTAGCAGGAATGGGAGGTGATACTGGTCGTGATTTATTACCCAATCTTATTGCATACTGCCATACAAGGAGATTCTCAGTATTCTGTATTGTAAGTTCTCCGTTCTCATTTGAAGGGGCAGTAAAAAACAAACTTGCTGTTGAAGGTATTGCAGAACTAAGAAAATGTGCTGATGGTGTAGTTGTAATTGACAATAACATTATTCAGGAAACAGATGCAGATTTGAATTTAGGTAATGCCTTTCGGAAATCACAACAGTTTATTGCCAATTTAAGTCGTAAGTTCATAAAAATTCCTATTGCGTATTTCTATACAGATATTGAAATTCCCGAATTTTGTAGTAACATGAGAAATGCAGAAATAACCATTATTGTTTCAGCTTATTCTGATGATGGAGAGAACAGAATACAATCTGCGGTTGAAAATGCTTTTAAATCACCTTTTTTTCGAGCATATAAAATTCATGATTTTGACAAAATTATCTGCGGATTTGAATGGTCAGAACAAACACAATTTTTGATTGAAGATATTGATAATATACATGAAATTATGCATTCTAAATTAAAAGAAAACGCAGAGATGTGTTGGACTGCAGTTTATTCAGAAGAAGAATTGAATGGTAAAATGAGAGTAACTGTAATTGCATCCATAACCAAACACTAAGATTCATTTTTTAATTTCTTATATTTGTACAATTAAACTTTATCATCATGGCAAAAGACCTTTTCAATCGTTACATCTGGCTGGTAGATACCATTTACCGTTCGGAACGAATTACTTTGGAAGCTATCAATCAGAAATGGTTGCAGAATTCCATGTCCGATGGTAATCCCATTCCCAAACGGACTTTTCATAACCACCGTGCCGCCATTGAAGAGATGTTTGACATCAATATCGAATGTAATACAAGTACTTACGAGTATTTTATTGACAATGCCGAAGATATGGAAAAAGGTGGGGTGCGTCGCTGGTTATTGAATACTTTTGCAGTGAATAACCTCATTAACGAAAGTCACAAGCTCAAGCAACGCATTCAGTTTGAGAATATACCTTCGGGGCAGCAACATCTCACCACTATTATTGAAGCCATGCGTGATAGTGTGAATTTGAACATGAGTTATCAAAGTTACTGGTCATCCGCGGTTGGTGTTTTTGAAATTGAACCCTATTTTGTGAAAGTGTTCAAACAGCGTTGGTATGTTATTGCCAAGAGTGACAAAACCCGTATTTATGCGCTTGATAGGATTAAGAATCTGGACGTTACAACCAATATTTTTACAATGCCTACCGATGTAAATCCTGAAACCTATTTTGATAATTGTTATGGAATTATCCACGATAAACACGTTGTGGCGCAAACTGTAAAACTAAAATTCGATGCCGGACAAGCAAATTATATTCGTGCTTTGCCACTTCATGATTCACAAAAAGAGATAGAAACTACAAATGAATCTGTTGTATTTGAGTATTTTATCAAACCAACTTTTGATTTTAGGCAGGAAATTCTGTTACATGGCGAAGATGTAGAAGTACTTGAACCCGAAACTTTCAGAGACGAAATGAAAAATGTGGTGAGAAAGATGAATGAACGCTATCAATAAAGGTAAGTCCCCACCGTCGGGGCGCGTCTTGGAATTGCACTCCGACTTTGGGGTAAATAAAAACTCCGCTTCTGACAAAATCAGTAACGGGGTTTTTTATAATCAAGTGATATTTTCAATAACGTCTTTTTGCCACCTTTTGAGGATCAAGTAATAGTATGACTTGAAGTAATGTTATAACTGTAGCCTCGTTTGGTTTATCCACAAAGCCCTAACCCATTTTTAAAACGGGTTAGGGCTAATGCTAAAGATTTTATTTTAGCAATACCTTTTGAGTATATACATTGTTATCGGTCACTATTTTGACAAAATAATATGCGTTTGGATAGTTGCTTAAATCGAACTTTTTCAATCCGGATACATTACTTTCTAACTTTATAGCTGTTCCTAAAGTTGTAACAATATAGATTTGTTTTAGCTTTTGAGGACATGCAACATATATGTTTTTATCCGAAGAATATATGCTTATGTTCGAATCATTGAAATTATTCAATTTCGTATTTATACTCACCACCATCCTTATCGAACTTGAAGCTACTGGATTTACTGCGAAACAATATGAAGTTGGGTCAGGAGTGATTTCTACTGAAACGTTGTCATTATTGTTTGGTAGATAAGTGTAACTATTGCTGTCATCTCCAACTAATATTTGGTTTTTATACCATTTATAGCTTGGAGCTGTACCACAATCAATTGCCGTTGCTGTAAATGTAACAGGAATGTTGCTATTAATCGGATTGGCACTTACATCTATTGATGCACTTGCATCTTTTAACGGATTTACCAACATGATTACTGTATTGGAAGCAACAGGACTACCCATTAAACATGGTGTGGCATTTGAAGCTAAAGTTACCGAAATTTCATCACCATTGATTGGTATAACTTCATAAATGGTTGTTCCCGACCCTACTGGTAAATTATTTTTATACCATTGATAAATCGGTTTAGTACCTTCATTGGTTGATGTTGCGTTAAAAGTAACAGTACTACCATTACAAACATTATTTTCGCTTGCAACAATTGCAACACTAGGAGTCAAATTTGGATTCACCGCCATGGTCACTCCATTGGAAGCCACCAAACTGCCCACTAAACAAGGTGTTGCATTCGAATTCAATTCCACTTTCACCACATCACCGTTTATTGGATTGTAGGCAAAAGTTGAAGAGTTTGTTCCTGCGTTTACATCATTCACTTTCCACTGATAAACAGGAGTTGTTCCACCATTGGTTGGTGTAGCCGTGAAAGTTACTTCCGTGTTGGCACAAACGTTATTTTCACTTGCAGCAATCGCAACACTTGGCGTCAAATTAGGATTCACCGCCATGGTCACTCCATTGGAAGCCACCAAACTGCCCACTAAACATGGTGTTGCATTCGAATTCAATTCCACTTTCACCACATCTCCGTTTACTGGATTATAGGCAAAAGTTGAAGAGTTTGTTCCTGCGTTGACATCATTCACTTTCCACTGATAAATTGGTGTTGTTCCACCATTAACAGGTGTTGCTGTAAAAGTAACTTCTGTATTAGCACAAACATTATTTTCGCTTGCAATAATCGTAATACTAGGAGTCAAATTAGGATTCACCGCCATTTTCACTCCGTTGGAAACCACCAAGCTGCCCACCAGACAAGGCGTTGCATTTGAATTCAATTCTACGCTCACCACATCTCCGT
>JBAXAD010000252.1:0-5216 GCA_037142715.1 Paludibacter sp.
CCGTGGCACTTTTCCATCGCCTTCCACAATGTCGAGGTCAATAAAGTCAATCACTTCCTGGGCAATCCAACGACGGGATTCTGTTTCAACCAAATGTTTGATGTTGGCAAGTTCTTCGGTATTCATATCTTTGCCAAACATTACGCCATATCCACCAGCTTCCGACACATCTTTTATTACCAACTTGGTTAGATTCTCTAAAATATATTTCTTATCCTCTTCGTAATAAGGCAAATACGTGGGTGCATTTTTCAATATCGGTTTTTCACCCAAATAATATTCAATCATTTTTGGCACAAAATAATAGATGCCTTTATCGTCGGCCACTCCATTGCCAAAAGCATTCATAATGGCCACATTACCTTTGGAATAAGCGCGCATTAAGTTGGGAACGCCCAGCATTGATGAACTTTCAAAGGTCAGTGGGTCAAGATATTCATCCGATATTCGTCGGTATATTACGCCCACTCTTTCACGTTTGTTGTACAATCCTTTATAGTAAACAATGTCGTTTTCCACCACCAAGTCATCCGAATAGGCCAATACTACGCCTGCTTTTTCAGCCAAATAGGAATGTTCAAAATAGGCCGAATTATATCTGCCGGGTGTCAGTATTACTTCCAATCCATTATCTACGTTCACATAATCCATCGCCTTGCGAATCATCGAGGAATAATTTCTATTGTCGTAAACATCATTTTCCTTAAATGTTTCCGGCGATATTTTCCGTGTTACAGTACGCGCTATCATTGGGTACGAAGCTCCCGACGGAATACGCAAGTTGTCTTCCAGAATAAACCATTTGCCGTCTTTTGCCTGTACCAAATCAATTCCCGAAATATGTGCAAAAATCTTTTTAGCCGGAGTAATTCCTTCACATTGTGCCAAATAACCTTTCGACGAATAAATAAATTCTTCGGGAATGATGCCGCTTTTCACAATCTTTTTGGCATTATAAATGTCATCCAGAAAAAGATTCAATGCATTCACACGCTGAATCAAACCCGCTTCAATCTCCATCCAATCTTTGTGCGAAATTACGCGTGGAATTGCGTCAAATGGAAAGAGTTGCTCATTGAAAATATTGTTTTTATACACTCCAAAACGAACTCCAAATCGTTCCATCCATTTGTTTACTGTCTCTTTTTGTTCTACTAATGAATACATAGGCTTTTTCCTTATTAAACTGTCATAATGTTGTACTAAATAATAAAACAACATAATAAAGATAGCAAATAATAATATATACTATCAATAATATGCAAAAGTACGATTATTTATGGATATATGCTATTATTACAATGTTGGTTCTGTAATAATTTTTGATTTCTGATAAATCAATGTGTAATTTGTCCTTTTGATTAGTTTCTATAAGTTATTATGCTTTATTTATTGCAATTTGATATTTGTGGGCGCTATGAATGAAAATGTACAATAGAAGAATAACTCCTAGTTTAATTATAAACCTATCGAATTATAATCAACTACGCTTTTATTGTTATTGTAAACCACACGAATTATTGAAGTTCCTTAAAATAGAATAGTTTTGAACAATAATGAGCAATTTTGTCTTTAATGCGTTATATAAATCACGAACAGACAAAATTAAAGCAGGCAAAAGATTCAATGACAACAAAATTGTATTATTTTTGCATGCTATTTGGACTAAATTATGGAAAAACGAACATATCAATATATCAATAAAATTAACTCTCCTGTTGATTTAAAGACAATTAATAAAAATGACCTAATCGCTGTATGTGCCGAGTTGAGGCAATTTATAATCGATGAAGTATCACAAAATCCTGGCCATTTAGGTTCTAATTTGGGGGTAGTGGAGCTTACCGTAGCGCTTCATTATGTGTTTAACGCACCATACGACCGCATTGTATGGGATGTTGGTCATCAAGCTTACGGACATAAAATACTCACCGGCCGACGTGACCAATTTCATACCAATAGACAATTTAAAGGTTTGTGTGGTTTCCCCACTCCCAAAGAAAGTGAATATGATGCATTTGGTGTTGGGCATTCTTCCACCGCCATTTCGGCTGCCTTGGGAATGTCGGTGGCCGCACTGCTTAAAGGCGAAAGTGAGCGTCAGGTGGTTGCAGTTATTGGCGATGGTGCCATGACGGGCGGTTTGGCTTTTGAGGGGTTGAACAATACTTCAATGACGAAAAATAACATGTTGATTATTCTCAATGATAATCAAATGGCCATTGACCCAATGAAAGGCGGTATCACACAGTATCTTGTGGATATTACAACCTCCAGAACCTATAATAAAATTCGCTACAAAGCATTCAAAATGCTTAAAAAGCTAAATATTATAAATGATGGAAACAAGAAACAAATTATCCAATTCAATAATAGCATAAAAGCAACGCTTACCAATCAAAATAATCTTTTTGAAGGACTGAACATCCGTTATTTTGGGCCTGTAGATGGCCATAATGTTGATGAATTGGTGCGGATATTAAACCATATAAAAGGCTTTGAAGGCCCAAAAGTTCTTCATTGTATCACCAGAAAAGGGAAAGGATATGAACCTGCCGAGAAATCGGATACTGGTTGGCATGCTCCAGGTAAATTCAATGTAGAAACAGGTGAACGAAATTGTGCCGATTCTAGCATTCCAACGCCCGCACTTTTTCAAGATGTTTTTGGTGAAACATTACTCGAACTGGCCAATCAGAACGAGAAAATAGTAGCTATTACTCCCGCAATGCCATCAGGTTGCAGCATGACCATTATGCAAAATGATTTTCCAAATCGTGTTTTTGACGTTGGAATTGCTGAGGGACACGCAGTTACATTCTCTGCCGGATTGGCAAAGGATGGTATGATGCCGTTTTGCAACATTTATTCGTCGTTTATGCAACGGGCTTACGACAACGTGATTCATGATGTGGCTTTGCAGGAACTGAACGTGATTATGTGTCTAGACAGAGCCGGCATAGTGGGTTCCGATGGTGCTACGCATCATGGTTTATTCGATTTGGCATATATGCGCTGCATTCCTAATTTAACGGTAACAGCACCACGCGACGAAATTGAGCTACGCAATTTAATGTTTACCGCACAGCAACCCAATATGGGCGCTTTTGTAATTCGCTATCCACGCGGAAAAGGTTTTATTGTTGATTGGAAACAACCCATGATGGCACTTCCAATTGGAAAAGGGGAATGTTTGAAAGAAGGAACAGATTTGGCAGTTATTACAATTGGCACCTTAGCCCACAATGCTCAAATTGCTATAGAACAGCTCGAAAACGAACAAAAGATATCGATAGCACACTATGATATACGTTTCCTAAAGCCCTTGGATGAAGATATGTTGCACGAAATTGCCAATAAATTCAAACAAATTGTGACCATTGAAGATGGCGTGATACAAGGTGGCTTTGGTAGTGCGGTTCTCGAATTTATGTCGGATAACGGATACAAAGTAGATGTGAAGCGAATAGGAATTCCCGATACATTTATTGAACATGGCACGCCCGAAGAGCTTTATAACATGCTGGGACTGGATGCGGAAGGAATTGTGAAAAGTATTGCTGTTATTTTACAACCCTAATACGTTTACAACAGTATAATACCATTGCTTGTTTTACAAGTAATTTTAAATCCTAATGCGTCCTTTAATAGTCTCTTTTTCAAATCTACTGATTCAACATTTCTTGAAAAGAAACTAAAACATAAAAAACGGATAACTCATTATAAGCTATCCGTTTTAAATTAAAATAAGTCTTTTGGATTTAGTCTTAAAAAATCTTCTATGCCAATTCCTCCAGTGCCAACCAATAGCACTTTCTGTGGCTTAAATTTTTGTGCAAAAATACTCATTCCTTTGTTTTCACCTCGTCGCCCACTTTTTACTTCTATGGCAATTACTTTTTCGTTTCTCACAATTACAAAATCTACTTCAGCGTTACTCTCTCTCCAGTAATATAATTCGTAACGCTCTGAATGTGAGTGGTTAATTAGGTGTGCTCCAACTGATGATTCTACTAGCCGTCCCCATTCTTTTGGGTTTGTTGCAATTTCTGAAAATAGATAAGATGATTGAGCTGACAATAATGCATTGTTAAATACTTGAAATTTTGGACTAGAAGAACGAGTTTTCAAAACCGTACCTGAATATTTTTCAATACCTCCCAGCAATCCAGCGTCCGAAAGTAAATTCAAGTAGTGAGATAAAGTCGTTGTATTTCCTGCATCCTGCAGTTGCCCCATCAACTTTGTGTAAGAAAGAATTTGTCCAGAATACAAAGCTCCCAATTCAAAAAGACGTTTCAGTAATGCCGGTTTATCCACACGTGTTAACATTAAAATATCCTTTGAAATACTCGTTTCTATTAAGGCATCTTTTATGTAATTTTTCCATCGTTGCTCATCTTTTATTAATGATGCCGAGCCTGGATAACCGCCAAAATACACATATTGTTCTATCGTCCAGCCAAATGCAGCTTCCATTTCAGCATACGACCAATGTCCCATATACAAAGTTTCAAACCTGCCTGCCAGAGATTCTGTTAATCCTTTTTGAATCAATAAACGGGATGAGCCCAGCAATATGACTTTGATGTTCGTTCCTTCACGCGTATCTCTATCCCATTGCTGTTTAATGATTTCGCTCCAATTATCAATTTTTTGAACTTCATCAATTACCAATAGATGTTCTGTTTCTTGTGACAATTTCATTTTCAAACGAGCCGTTTCCCAAACCTGAAGTATCCATTCGGAACTTGAATTAAGAACAGCATCAGCAGATTCAAAGGTATTACTAATGGTTATTTCCTTCAAAAGTTGGATTATCATGGTTGTTTTACCTACCTGACGAGGCCCCACTATCACTTGAATGAAGTTACGTTGCTCTTCAATTCGTTGTGTAAGTTGTTGTATGTAAATGCGTTCTATCATATTAACATATTTTGCTCAATTGCTTGAGTATTTTTACTCAATAGTCTATGCAAAAATACGCAATGTTTTTGGATAATCAATATTTGGATTGGTAATTATTAAACTGAATCATAAATTTAAGAATGAAGATATTTGAAAATCAATACGAAAATAAAATAGATTTGTTTTATAGAGAATAATTCAATTGATTAACATTCTGCTGATTTATCACAAAAAAACGGATAACTCATTACGAGCTATCCGTTTTTTATATATAAACTGTCAACTATAAACTATCAACTGTTTAGTAT
>JBAXAD010000253.1:0-5182 GCA_037142715.1 Paludibacter sp.
GTATGATTCGGAGTCATGCTATTACTACCTGTTGCACTCCGACTTAAAACACTCCGACTTGAAACAAAAAAACTCCCCGATGCAAATCTGCATCGGGGAGTTTTTTATTCATTTATCACAGGAAAAAGTGACGCTGGTTAATTCTGTTGAATATACGCCAACACTTCGCCTTTGCGAACCATTTCACCTTGTTGTTTTTCTACGCCTACAATTCTGCCTGTACAAAAGCTACTGATGTGTTCCAATCCGTAATTTGTTTGTAGGGTACAAATTGTATCAAATTCTTTCACTAGTTTTCCATGAACTGGTTCTGATGAGCGTTCGTTGAAATCAATTTCCCATAGTACGCGACCTGTTGCATTGGATACAATTGGCTCTGCATTAGGGTATTTGAATACACGAATGTCGGGAACTTCAATGGATTTTGCGGCGAACTTTTCTTTAATTGCATTCTCCAATTCAACTTGAAAACGTTTTTTTGCTTCCCCCGATTTGTAGTCGCGGTATTGTTTGTCGTGCATTGCAAATTCAAATAACTCTTCGTCATCTTGTCCTCTATCCCAACCAAGTTCTTTCATTTCGGCAATGAATTTTGGCAATTCGTTCGGATAATTGTCTTGTGGATTGCCTTCAAAGAATTCATAATTGTTCTTTTCGGCCAAAGCTATGATTTCTGCATCAAGTTTTCCCGGTAGCTTTCCAGCTTTACCCAAAATCATGTCCCAGCTATTTTTATCAATCATACTCCAACGTGGTTGACCTTTGAGTATGAACATCACATTCATTAAAGCAATGTTCTTAACGTACTGACTGAAAGGTGTTACCAATGGTGGATTGCCTAATTTTGGCCAAATATCTTTTACTTCATCAAACAACATTACCAACAATTCGTCTGTGCTAAGCTCCTTTTTATTGGCACCTTTCAAATATGAATTAATGGCCACGTGCATGCCTTTCAAATCGGCCATGAGCGAACCCATCATACCGCCCGGAAGTCCACAGCCTACTAGCAATGAAGTCATGTATTTGTTGCGTTCGTCGATAAAATAGCCCAAGAAATCGTCCACAAAACTTTGTGTTAACCTACGAGCTTCCATATACGCATTCATGTTGATTTCAGGCACTTTAAAACCTGCATCTTTGAGCATGGCTTGTATTGTAATCACGTCTGGATGCACCATTCCCCACGCAAGTGGCTCCATGGCAACGTCCAAATAATCGATACCCGCCTTGGCTACTTCGAGCATGGAAGCAACCGAAAAGCCTGGTCCTGTGTGTCCGTGATATTGAGTAATGATATGTGGGTGAGCAGTTTTAATTGCTTTCACAATTTGTCCAAGCATTACCGGTCTACCAATTCCAGCCATGTCTTTCAGGCAAATTTCATCAGCACCAGCTGCTATTAATTGTTCAGCCATGTTGATATAATACTCCGCCGTGTGAATTTCGGAATAGGTAATACACAGGGTAGCTTGCGCAATCATTCCAGCGGCTTTGGCATAATGAATGGAAGGAATAATGTTGGTCACATCGTTCAAACCACAGAAAATCCGTGTAATGTCCACACCTTGCGCCTTTTTCACTTTGTACATTAACGCACGTACATCGGCAGGCACCGGGTTCATCCGTAATCCATTCAATCCACGATCGAGCATGTGCGTTTGAATGCCCACATCGTTAAATGGCTTTGTGAAAACACGAACTGCATCGTTCGGATTTTCTCCGTACAAAAGGTTCACTTGTTCGGAAGCGCCGCCGTTGGTTTCCACTCGAGCAAAACAGCCCATTTCAATAATTACTGGTGCAATCTTGGCCAATTGGTCTTTTCGTGGTACATATTTGCCCGACGATTGCCACATGTCACGATAGACAAGACTGAATTTAATTTCTTTCATTGTATGCGTATTTAAATTTTAATTTCCTTCAAATTGAAAAGAATGAAAACTGAAAATGTGTGGTTTGGTAAATGGCACATTATTAGTTGCTTATGCTGATGAACGATTGTTTTGAAACAAAGTACAAATATCAGTCTTTTTTTTGACGTATCAAACGAATTAGAGAAATATTTCTTTAATTATTTTGCATGATTATGCGACTACATTTTTTGACGCTTTAGCGTACAACCGCTCCAAGCGGTTTGACGCGTAAACATAAAGAAACCTATAAAATAACTTTATCCATTTTTTAAGTCGGCAAAAGGCTATAAAATAAAAAAACTCATCCAAATGACGAAAGTCAATGAATGAGTTTTAAAAATAAATAGCAATACTAACTTTATTCTCCACCAGCTGGCGGATTAGGGGTCATCTTTTCTACATTTTCTTCAACACAAAAGCAGTTCTGGCAGGAATATAAAGTTTAAGCCATTCCTTACCCATAGAATCCTTGGATCCTGGAGTAGTAATGTGTTCAATACTTTCATCAATTAAATTGAAGCCTCCAAACAATACTTTGTCAGAGTTCAAAACCATCTTGTAACTTCCCTTGTCGGCCAAAATTCCATAATCGGTAAACGATTGAGTGCCGTTAAAGTTGAACACAAATATCAAATCACCTCGCTGGTAAGCCAATACCTGATCGCCTTCCTTCTCCCAAAGTTGTTGGATGGAAGTGGCGCTGAAATTTGGTACCGAATTAATCAGTTCTATCATTGCACGGTCGAACTCGCCAAGTGCATGATATACATTTTTCTCATTGTCAACCAATTCCCATTGACGACGGGCATATTTGTGCGACCAACCGTTTCCTTCGCGTGGAAAATCAATCCATTCGGGATGTCCGAACTCGTTGCCCATAAAATTCAAATAACCACCATTAATAGTAGTAGCCGTAATCAATCGTATCATTTTATGCATTGCCACGCCTCTGTCCACCATTAGCGTATTATCGCCACGCTGCATGTGCCAATACATTTCGGCATCAATAAGGCGGAAAATAATGGTTTTATCGCCCACCAAAGCTTGGTCATGACTTTCGGCGTAACTGATGGTTTTTTCATCGGCGCGTCTGTTGGTCAATTCCCAGAAAATACGCGAAACATTCCAATCCTCATCTTTCACCTCCTTGATCATCTTTATCCAGAAATCGGGAATTCCCATGGCCATGCGATAATCAAAGCCCAAACCTCCATCAGCCACTTTAGTTGCCAATCCAGGCATTCCGCTTACTTCTTCGGCCACAGTAATGGCGTATGGATTCACTTCATGAATCAATTTATTGGCCAATGTAAGATAGCAAATCGCATCGCCATCCTGATTCATATTGTAGTACGATTCGTAACCGTTGAAATCTTCGCCCAATCCATGGCTGCGGTACAACATTGAAGTTACGCCATCAAAACGATAGCCATCAAAATGATATTCGTCCAACCAAAATTTGCAATTGGAAAGCAAAAAATGGAGTACGGATGGTGAAGCATAATCAAAGCAAAGTGAATCCCAAGCTGGATGTTCGCGGCGAGAGCCACCATGAAAGTATTGATATGGTGTGCCGTCGAAACGTCCCAATCCTTCAATTTCGTTGCGAACGGCATGAGAATGAACCACATCCATGATTACCGAAATGCCCATTCCATGCGCTTCGTCTATCAATTGTTTGAGTTCTTCTGGCGTTCCAAAACGTGAAGAAGCAGCAAAAAAACTGGAAACATGGTATCCAAAAGAACCGTAATAAGGATGCTCCTGAATGGCCATTATTTGTATGCAATTGTATCCATCTTTCGAAATCCGTGGCAAAACAGAAGTTCTAAATTCATTGTAAGTAGAAACTTTTTCTTCGTTACTTGACATACCAATGTGGCATTCGTAGATCAGAATTGGGTCTGTCTTTGGTTTGAAATTTGTATGTTTAAAAACATAAGGTTGAAATGCACTCCAAACCTGCGCGCTGAAAATTTTGGTGTTATCATCCTGAACTACCCTTCGCGCCCATGCTGGTATCCGTTCTCCACTACCACCTTCCCACTCCACAAGTAATTTCTACAGCTGAGAATGAGCCATGGCATATTCTGGTAACCGTATTTCCCAAATGCCATTTTGCATCTTTTTCAATTGATAATCAGACCGGCGTTGCCAATTATTGAAATCACCAATCAGAAAAATGGCAGTGGCATTGGGCGCCCACTCTCTAAAAATCCAACCATCGGATAAACGATGTAAGCCAAAATATAAATAGCCAGATGCAAAACTGGACAAAGTTTGACCTTCGCCAACCAGTTTTTTTTCTATACTCTCGAAATACTCGTAACGTCCATTAATTGCATCGGCAAAAGGTGCCAGCCAAGGATCAGATTTAACAATAGCGAGGTTATTCATAAGCTCTTTTTCTTTTTAAATTACTTGAAAGTGTTTAGTAATAAAATTAAATCATAATAAAGCGTTTATTAGTTTCGTAAATTACTTATTTATAGTAACATAATCATCTACGACAACATCGATTATAGGAGAATTTTCACGATAATTTTTTTGATATTTCCAACTGCAATTGCTGGCTGATGTCCATCTTCCGGGAAAAATATGGCAAATTCAAAAGGTTGTACATTGAAAAAGTTAGAAGTTTTGTCGGCAAAAAAAGCAACATCTTTTTCAGGATTGTAAGCAGTAGTTGTTTGTTTCAATTTGTTTCCAGCAATCCAACCCATGGTTTCAGTTGTGCTCAATGGTATTTGAATATCAATGTATTTATTGTGAGTTTCCATTTTTGCATCATCTTTTGTCCTTCCTTCTTGATCAGCAACATTAATGATTAAATTTTTCCCATCCAATTCAATTTTACCATAAGGCAGTGCCAATAAATCCGTGTTTCGTAAATAATCGAAGGCTTGTTTAAATCGTGGATGAATGGATTCATACTTTTCGCTGTTTTCTAAAGAGTCTAAAATCATAGTTCTAAAATATTTAATTGTTATTATTTCTCATCTACTGTATAATTCAAAAAACGATTGAAGGGATAAGCCTGTTTGAAAATTTTGGCTACTTCCAACACAAAATCTTTGGATTGAAGAAACGGTTCATCCAATTTATATTCTACTAAATAATGCTTCAATTTGAGTAATTCTGCTTCCGCAAAATCTTTAGGGAAACCTTTGGGAACGTTTTTCAACTTATCTTCTTCAAAAAACGAACTGAAATATTGGCTAAAATCAGGATTAAATCTGATGGCATTTAGTTCTTCTATATTGTCG
>JBAXAD010000254.1:0-5057 GCA_037142715.1 Paludibacter sp.
ATCATATTCCTTTTTTTGCATCTATGAATTCGATTGCTTTACACTCAAATCTAAATCAGAGAACACAAATTCAAAAGTTGCATATCTAGCAACAAATCGCTTTTTCAATTTTATCAGCCAAATCCTTTCCCTTCAGAACTTCTACTATCTTCAATGCAAAAGGGACAGCTACGCCAGCACCCATTGCAGTAATTATATTTCCCGACTTCACAACTTTCTGTGTTGACAATGTTGCGCCCAAAAGCTGAGGTTCAAAACTAGGATAGCAAATGGCTTCTTTGCCATCCAACAAACCCATTTTGCCCAATATGGACGGTGCAGCACAAATAGCAGCCAGTGACTTACCTTGTTCCGCTTGTTTTTGCAACAATTTTTTCAATCCTGCGTGTGCATCCAAGTTTTTAGTTCCGGGCATTCCGCCAGGCAGTAAAAGCATGTCAGCATCAGAATAGTTGGCATCTTCAAACAATATATCGGCCACTATTTTTATTCCATGCGCTCCACAAACTTCTTTGTGCGACAAGATAGAAACAGTGGTTACTAAGATATCGGCACGACGCAAAATATCAATTGGAGTTATGGCTTCAATTTCCTCAAATCCCTCTGCTAAAAACACATAAGCTTTCATATTGATTTATTTTAGATTAAAGTTGTAGGTAATACTTCCTGCTGAAACGCCTTTTCCGGCAGTAAAATGAGTGTTTTTTGCAGCCGAGGTGGTTGCATTTCGAGTTTCGGCATCAGAAATGGTTGTTGGTGAACCTATTGTGGCACTCACCACATTTCCATTTTCATCAACACGTATGTTCACCGTTATTTTTCCTTCTACATCCCGGTTGTAAGTTGGCGACACAAGCCGTCCAGTGAGTGAACGACCATTCAACGACCATGAATTACCACCCGACGAGCCTTTTCCTGCTGGGTTTCCTTGGTGGGTATCGCCCGAACCAGTGCCACTACCTGTTGAATTATTGTTGCCAAACATTCCATTCAAACCGTTGGCATTATTAATTGCAACCTTCTCTTTTCGCTTCCGATCGGCAGTTGCTTCAGAAGCTGCGCGATTGGCGGCTTCAATACGTTGGTTCTCTAATGCTAATTTATCCTTGCGGTCTTTGTCTTTCTTTTTTTGCTCCGCAATCACATTGGAGTTGTCGGTGTTTTGGGTTACAAGTTCTTGCTGAGTTGTTTTCGTAGTTTTAGTGGCAGGCGCAGCAACAGCTGGTTTATTTACAGGTGAATTTACAGGTGCAGAGGGTTCTGCAGGATTTTCATTCATGCCACTACCATCGGCATTGTCTCCAAAACTCACCATTATACCTTCTTCCTCAACGGTAGTTTTGGGCATAACAACTGGCAGTATTACAAACCAAAGGATTAGGAACAATACCGTGCAG
Source organism: Paludibacter sp. (assembly GCA_037142715.1). Taxonomy (GTDB): domain Bacteria; phylum Bacteroidota; class Bacteroidia; order Bacteroidales; family Paludibacteraceae; genus Paludibacter. The sequence goes on from JBAXAD010000254.1 coordinate 1,398, forward strand.
GAAACTACTGTACCAATCACTCCATATAAATTCGATTTCTTCACGTTATTTTTTTTGAGCTGAATTTGTGGCAATTACTTTTTTCAACTTGCGCAGGTTGGTTTAAGTAAATCTTATTATTAATCGTTCCTACTCTAACTGTAAATTGTACTGTTTTATTGTGTTTTCGAGCCCAAGATACAATGCTTCGGAAATGAGGGCATGACCAATAGAAACTTCATCTATCCAAGGAATTTGTTGATGCAAATACGCCAAATTATCTAAACTCAAATCATGTCCAGCATTTAATCCTAACCCCAATTTCTGTGCCAACTTGGCTGCTTCAACAAACGGCGATACTGCTTTTTCTCTATCTAAGGGGTAATTGGTGGCATAGGGTTCGGTGTACAATTCCACGCGGTCAGTGCCTGTTTTGGCAGCAAACTCAATGTTTTTCAGGTTGGTATCTACAAAAATGGATACGCGGATGCCCTCGCTTTGAAAGTCGGCCACCACTTCCTTCAAAAATTCCAAATGCGTCACCGTATCCCAGCCAGCACTAGAGGTAATGGCTTCGGGTGGATCGGGAACCAATGTTACTTGATGTGGTTTCACGGATTTTACAAGTTTAATAAAATCGGGTGCTGGATAACCTTCTATGTTGAATTCTGTGGTGAGTATTGGTTTCAAATCCCACACATCGGCAAATCGGATGTGGCGTTCGTCGGGGCGCGGATGCACCGTAATGCCCTTTGCACCAAACCGTTCGCAATCTAATGCTACCTGACATACATTGGGGGTATTTCCACCACGGGCATTGCGCAGCGTAGCTATTTTATTGATATTGACACTTAATTTAGTCATTTATTGAATCTGTTGTACCTTTATCACAAAAAGAGGAGCGTGTAAAGCGGTTAGTATTTGTTCTTTATTTGCCTACGGATCACCTGCAAAATTTGCTGGTTTCGTTTACATTTAGTTCCTTTGCATTACTTTTGAAGATTTAAACGCAATGAGCTGCAAAAATAGCTAAAATTAATTGAAGGGCTGTAAGTATGGGTCTATCTTTCAATTATTTTAAGTTGTGGTAGCTAAATATTAAAATGTCTATTCATTAGTAATCTGATATTTATCTAATGGTGACTTTAAACACTTCATTTTTATATTTTTAAATTCCCCTATTAAAATTAAAACCTACAACATGAGAATTGCAATTTTTGGAAATACATTTCGCACTGTCATATTATCGCACATTGAAGTTCTTTTTAATTACTTCAAAGACAAAGGCGTGACATTGATGCTTGACGAAGAACTTTATCAGTTTGTAAGTCAGCACAGTACTTGCTGCATGGAACAAACCGAAATGATTAAGGGAGATGATTTTGAGGCTGACATGGCCTTGAGTATTGGCGGCGATGGTACGTTTTTGAACACTGCCGCACGCATAGGACGAAAAGAAATTCCTATTTTGGGCATCAATACGGGTCGATTGGGATTTTTGGCCGATGTGCCTAGTGAAGCAATTCTGCCTTCATTGGATGCCATATTGGCTAAAAAATTCATTCTCGAAGAGCGGGCTTTACTTTACGTGGAAGCTTCGGATGGTTCATTGTTCGATTACCCTTATGCCCTGAATGAAGTCTCGGTTCAAAAGCAGGACAGCTCGTCGATGATTAGCATAACCGCCAGTGTGAATGGCGAAATGGTGCATACTTATCAGGCGGATGGCTTGATTGTGTCCACTCCTACTGGCTCTACAGCCTATTCCATGAGCGTGGGCGGTCCGTTGGTGGCTCCGCAATCGCAAAACTTTATACTTTCGCCGGTAGCATCGCACAGCTTGAATGTTCGCCCATTGATAGTGCCCGATTCGTGGAACATTGAACTGGAAGTACACAGCCGCAGCCAATGTTATTTGGTATCGCTGGACGGACGCTCGAAAGTGTTGGATAACAGCACCAAACTACGCATCACCAAAGCCGATTATACCGTAAAAGTTATCAAACAACTGAATCATACTTTCTTTGATACGCTCAAAAACAAACTGATGTGGGGTGTGGACAAGAGGAATTGAAGAGAATGGAAGAATGTAGAATGCGCTTGACTTTTTCACTTAAATAAATAAACCTATGAACCTCGCCAATCCTTTGTGGAGTGACGAGGTTTTTTCAACCTAATTGTTCAAATAAATAATGACATTGCATCTAACAGCAAAAAAAAGTGACAAAACTAATATAATAACAAAGGATAATAAGTGATTATACGAAAGTTAATGAGTATTTTTGAGGGATAAAAGGAGTACCAATGATGTTTGTAACCATGAAAAATAAAAAACTGCTATGATAGATCTGACAATGGAACATAAAATGCTGCAATTGCGGTATGATATTCTGAAAAAGGAATTTCCAGAATTATTTGCCCTTAAAAATGACATGCTCAGTCAGGAAGAGCAAGTGCTGACTGCCTTATATCTCACTGCCGTGGGACAAAAGCAGCACCAGAAATATTGCCTGACGGTAGAAATAAAAATGATTATTCAACGTATCAGTTTGTTTCAAGCGTATTTTAATCGGAATGAGAAACCGGATCTGGATATTATTGAACAAAAAATGGAAATACAGTTTGCCGAATACCAACAAAAGATTGCTGCTGAAGCCAAACGAATTTCCCTTGCCAAAGCGTTTTTGAAAGAGGGCTTTTTATCATTTACGGATGTAAAAAAGCTGAAGGAAGTGTACCGACTGATTGTAAAAAAGCTACATCCCGATATCAATCCACAGGTCACAGAACTCGAAAAGGATTTGTTTGTAAAAGCGCAAGCTGCTTACGATTTATGTGATTTAGCAGCCTTAGAGGCTATTTTGTTATCATTGGATATAATTGGAAGTGCTGCACCCGTTGAACCAATTAATTTAAAAGCCCAGGTGGCTATACTCGAAGAGCATGTGTCGAAATTAAAAGATTTGATAGCTAAACTTGAGAAGCAATTTCCGTTTATCTATCGTGAGAAATTGGCTGACGAAGTGTGGATTGCAGCCGAAAAGCAACAACTGGATAACGATATTGAAGCACTCAACATAGAAAAGAAAAAATACAGCGAATATATTTTATTATTGGAAGAATGGAAACCGGAATTATTAAGCTAACACCCGAATTAATGGCATTGATTGGGAGCGGTGGCGTAGATGCCCTTGCTCCTTTTAGTCGTGAAATTTATTTGCTCGACATAGTGGTAGCAGGCACAACACATTGCTCCCAAATACTTGAACTTGAACCACTTTTATTGCCCGAAACGGCATTAAAATTGATACGCCAGCCCAAAAACGAACACGACGAATTGGCCATTGGTGTATATTTCAACAACATACGCATCGGCTGGGTGCCCATGGAACACAACGAAGTAATATCAAGACTAATGGATGCCGGAAAAGCTTTTTTCTGCCGCATAACAACCACCCACCGCAAAGGAAATTGGGTAAAGATTCATGCGATGATTTTTATGGTGGAATAATTTATTCTACATATCGAACCATGCATTTCAAGTGATAGCATGACTTAGAGTCATACTATCACTGTAACCTGATAAAAAATCCTGAAGGGATTGAATGCGATTAGCCATGGGTGAAACCCCATAGCCGTCAAGCTAAGCGGATAAATAGCTATAATTTAGCGGATTATGTT
>JBAXAD010000255.1:0-5036 GCA_037142715.1 Paludibacter sp.
TTGCGGGGCATTGCAAAGTCGGTAGCTTTTATATCTGGACATACCACCGAGGTTCATTTGCCCAATACCGACACTTTGGTGTGTTATATGGCGGGTTCCACCATCCATAAAATTGCTGCCAAAGCCATTGCCGAAGGCCGAAATCCTCAAACATCTGTCGCTTTGGTTTACAATGTTTCATTGCCCGACCAAAGGGAATATTTAACTACGCTCGAATTATTGAGCCAAAGTGATGAAAAGTATCCAACTCCTGTGATTATTATTATTGGCGATGTGATTTCGTATCGAAATAATTCAATTATAGCACGTTAGCAGCCAATTTCTTTCCTTGTTGAATTCTGTCGGCCATTCCAATGCCGTTTCTCAAATTACCACCAATCTGTAAACCAGGGTATTGCTTTTCAAGTAAACTGATGGTTTCGAAACGCTCCCCACTTTCAATGCCATATTGTGGAATGGCCCAGTTGTGACGGATAATTTTGAACAAATCGGGTTGAAAAGCATCAAGGTTGAGCAAATCCTTACATTCTTTTTCGGCTATTTTCCTGATTTCCTCATCGCTCAAATTGATAATATCTTGCCTACGAACACCGCCCATAAAAATGGATAGTAAAGCACCGTTTTTAGGCGCACGGTTTTGAAAAAGTGATGACATATACAAAATTCCCAGAATATCTCGTTTTTCAAGGGAAGGAATCAAGCCGCCAAATCCGTCGAGTTCACGTCCTTTCCACTCATTAAACCCAATTGCCAATTCAATCACTTTGGTGTAATGCAAGGAGTTGATTTTTTTCATCTCCGCTGGCGCAATAAAAGGAAGCACAGTTTCCAAAGTATAAGCTCCGAGCGTGCTAATCACATTTTTGGCGTGAATGGTGCAACTTTCGCCTTCTTGGTTTTTATATTGAATGCTAAAACCCATCTCGGTTTTCTGAACAATAATGTTCTCAGCTCCCAAAATGAAGTTTTCTGACCCTGCCGATTGATGCAAAGCCTTGGTCAAAGCTCCCAATCCACCAACGCAGGAAAATACTTTTTTATTGACTTTCTTGCTGGACTCTCTTTCTTCCAGCGTCTTTTTTTTAAATCCTTTTCGCACCGAACCACCAATCAAGCTGCCATATTTTTGCTCCAAATCATACAGTTTGGGCAATGCGTATTTTGGTATTAAATAGTTGGGGTCGCCGGCATAAACGCCAATGATAAATGGGTCGATGGCATAGTTCAGAAAGCTGATTCCCATTCGTCTTTTTACAAATGAAGCCAGGTTTTCGTGCGGATTTTTACCAGCTGGGCGGAAGGGTTCGCCCAGAATTCTGAATTTATCTTTGAGTGAAAACAATGGTGTATTGATGGCATCCTTCAAGCCTTGTGGCAAATGTTCCCATTGGCCATTTTTGAGAATGAACCGTTTGTTTACATTTCCACTTCCCAACTCCAGTTCGCACTTCCCAGCCAAATCTTCGAAAACTTCCACCACCGTGGCATTGCCCACAACGCCTGTATTTGGACCTTCTTCCAATAAAAATCCACCTTCCTGTTTCGACTGAATAACACCACCCACACGGTTTTGTCTTTCAAGAACAATAAAGTTTTTATGTGCTTTTTGCAAGTAATGTGCAGTGGTGAGTCCCGTTAATCCGGCACCCAAAACCACTACGTTTGTTGTTGTTTCGTTGGAAATGTTCATTTTGATTCGGTCAGTAATTGTTTGAAAGTGGCTATCAACAATGGGTGTGAGTAGGGTATGGTTGCCCGGCAAATGTTTTTGATATGCAATTCATTTTTTCCATAAGGAATAATTTCAATGCCCTGATCGTAAGCTGTTTCCAAATTTTCGTTCACGAAACTGATAGGGACAAGAATTATTTCATCACAATTCTCTGCTGCCATTCCCTTTAGGCAATCTTTGGTGTCTGGTTCTACCCATTTCACTTTGCCAATTTTCGACTGGAAAGACACTTTGTAAGGCAATCCCAATTCGGCTGAAATCAACTTTGCCGAAGCATTTATTTCGTCCACATAAGTATCTCCATTTTCCACCTGATAAGTAGGAATGGCATGTGCGCTGAACAATAAAGTAGGATTTTTGTAATTATTTTTCTGAATCGTTTCCTGAACCAAAGTCACCCAGTAGGATATAAAATGCTTATTTTCAGCATAAGTTCCCAATGTAGTCACATTAAGTTCAGGATATTTTTTCAGAACATTATCCACATCGGTCTTCACACTTTCGGTAGTCGAAAAACTCGAATGTGGATACATGGTTATTATTTTTATATCCGTTATTCCTTTGTTCCTGAAGGCTTCAATCATAGTTTGAATGCTCGGCAAACTGTAGGAATAGGCCGATAAAACCAAGAAATCAGCTCCCAGTTCAGTTGAAAGTTCCTTACTAATCAGACCCATCGACTCCATTAATTTTGAGCCACCAATTTGTTCATATTTATTCCAAGAACCGCGATACCTGAAAGTGCTGATGATATATGCCAATGCTGTTCTTTGAAGTTTCGGAAAGGGTAGTATCGCTTTGTCGCTGAACATGTTGAACAAAAACTGTCGCATTTGTTTTTTCGACAATGGCGAACCCATATTTACCAATAATACCCCGGTCATACTACTTTTGAAAATTGAGAGGGCTGAACGGATAAGAATGGATCGAAAATCATGGCTATATTTCGTACCACAAACATTCCATCTTCGCTCACCAGTATTCCTTTTTCGCTTATTTCAACCAATCCATCTTCTTCAAATTGTTTTAATTTAGCAGGATCGTACGCCGTAATTCTCTTAATGTCGTCAGCAATTGTTCTTAAGCGGCTTGCCATGGCTTCAAAATCCAGCAATCCATTGCACATAATCTCATTAATTACTTCGCGAATCACTGTTTCGTCGGATGTCATGCTATAGCCTCTTTCGGTGGCAATTCCAGTCTTTTCAATGGCATCCATGTATTGCGGCAAGTTCTTGATATTCTGCGCATAAGTTCCCCACATTTGTGAAATGGCGGAAGTTCCAAACGCATAAACCTGTCCGGTAGTTTCGCGGGTACAATATCCCTGGAAGTTACGGTGCAGGTTTTTATTGTGCTTTGCAATGGCCAGCACATCAGTTGGTTTTGCAAAATGATCCATGCCAATGGCTTCGTAACCATTTTTTGTAAGCATCTCATACGCATACAAAAGCATGTTCAGTTTTTCCTCTGGATTCGCCATTTTAGTTTCGTCCATTTTTTTCTGATTGCCAAATACCCAAGGCACGTGAGCGTACGAAAAAGTAACAATTCTGTCGGGCGAAAGTGCAATGGCTTTTTCGATGTTGAGCTTGAAACTTTCCAACGTTTGAAGCGGTAAGCCGTACACCAAATCCAGATTTACACCCGTGAAATTATTTTCGCGGATGCGTTCAATCACTTGTTTGATAGGGTGTTTTGATGGACGACGATTGATGGCTTTCAACACTTCATCACTGAAATCCTGTATGCCCAAGCTGATGCGGTTGAACCCAATTTGAGCCAATCGGTCAATGTGTTCCATGTCCAAATAAGCTGGACTGCACTCAATGGCTACTTCGCAATTGTCTGTAAATTCGAAGTGCGAACGTATTTTTTCGGTAATTTCTTGAATAAAATCGTAGTTGATAGAATTTGGCGTTCCACCACCCCAGTGAATCTGGGAAACCTTGCGCGATTTGTCAAGATGCTGAGCCACTGTGTCTATTTCTTTCAGCACGCAATCAATATAGCGTCGAATTTTTGCAGCACTTTCAAAAGCGGTTGTATTGCAACCACAAAAAAAGCAAAGTTGCGGACAAAACGGGATATGAATATATATTGAAATACTTTCCGGATGATCCGAATTGGATGCAATAACTGCAGGCAAATATTCAGCTGGAGTAAATTTGTTGCTAAAACTGGTTGCCGGTGGATAGCTAGTGTATCGGGGTCCTGTTTTATTGTATTTTTCTAAAAATTGAGGAGTTATTTTCATTAAATAGTAAATGGTAAAATAGTAAATGACTTATTCTCGGTTCCAGTTGGTTCTTTTTACCCAATCCACTACGAATTTTACATTTTCAACCTTGTTGTCTGGCGATAAACCATGTCCTGTGTTGAAAATCCAATTGTAGTTCGTTTTGCCAAATGGAATATATTTTTCTAATTCTTTTTCGAGGATTTCCTGATCGTCAATGGCCAAAATGCGAGGATCAAAATTCCCTTGAAATCCAACTTTAGCGTCACACATTTTGCGTGCATCAGCTAGTGAATATTGCCAGTCGATGCCCGCAAAATCAGCAATATCGTAATTGATATAGGAAATGCCAGCACCTATCCCTTTTGGGAAAAATATCACCGGCGTGTTCAAATCTCTCACAGCACGGGTAATTCTTTTCACGTAAGGCAAAATGCGTTCTACATACATTTCGGTTGGAATCAACCCGGCATGTGACTCGAATAGCTGAAACACATCTATGCCGTGTTTTGTTTGAGTGGTGGCATATTCGATGGAGAGTTCGGTGATAATTTCCAGAATCTGCGTCGATATTTCGGGGTTGTTGTAAAAAAGTTTAATAGCGTTGGAAAACGTGTGATTAGCGCTATTTCCTTCCACCATGTAGCAGAAAGTAGTAAACGGAGCACCGCAGAATCCAATCAAAGCCACCTCTTCCGGCTTTTGTTTTTTTATAATATCCAATGCTTTATAAACATGCGCCAACTTAGAAGTATCGGCTTGCAAAGACGCAAATTGGGTTTTAAAATCCCGCAGCGGATTATCGAAAATAGGACCTTTTTCCGTAAACTTCAAATCCATCCCCAATGCTTCGGGAATAATCAGAATGTCGGAAAATAAAATGGCGGCATCCACACCCAATTCATTTACAGGCAATAATGTTACTTCGGCTGCCAGTTCTGGATTCAGCATTAAATCCCGAAAGCTATGTTTTTCGCGTAATTTGAGATAAGAAGGAAGTACTCGACCAGCCTGACGCATAAACCAAACTGGCGGTCGTTCCGTTTTTATTCCTTTGAGTGTATC
>JBAXAD010000256.1:0-5003 GCA_037142715.1 Paludibacter sp.
TATTCTTCCATTTTATAAACCAATGCATTGATATTCATACCTGCACCAACTGAAGCAAAAACCAATACATCACCTTTATTGATTTGATGGTCTTCCATCTTGTTTTTAAGAATCAAATCCAACAAAGTAGGCAAAGTGGCAACGGAAGTATTACCAAGTGTGGCAATGGTCATAGGCATCACATTTTCAGGTATATCCACAATATTATATAGCGCATAAAACCTCTTTAAAATGGCATCATCCATTTTTCCATTGGCTTGGTGAATCAACACTTTGCTAATTTCACTAATATCGGTATTACTTTTATCAAGGCATGCTTTAATGGCTGAAGGAACTGTTTCTAAGGCATATTGATACAACCTGCGCCCATTCATTTTCAAGAACAAATCATCTTTTTTCTCAAAATCGGGATTAAAAGAAGTTCCCATATACAATAATTCGGCGTGTAAAAAAGTATCCGAACGTGTTTTATGAGCAATAATTCCGATAGGTGTATCACTTTCTTTAGCTTCCAATATAACAGCACCAGCACCATCGGCATATAACATACAGTCTTTGTCGTGCGGGTCGCTAACTCTAGATAAGACCTCAGCTCCGATGACCAAAATCTTGTTGGCATCACCCGATTTAATGAAATAATCTGCCTGAATAACGCCTTGTAGCCAACCTGGGCAGCCAAAAGTGATATCATAAGCCACTGTTTCAGGGTTTTCAATACCAAGTCTGTGTTTTACTTTTGACGCTAAACTGGGTACGTGTACCGAAGCTCTATTATCGCTTGTAGTATCTCCAAAATTATTGGCAACAATTATATAATCAAGCGTTTCAATATCAATATTGGCAGATTTTATGGCTTCTAAGGCCGCTAAGTAGGCAATATCCGAAGTAAGTAAATCATCGGTAACATACTTTCTTTCGGCAATAGTAGTAATATCCAAAAACTTATCAGTTATCAACTTACCTGATTTTTCCAATCTTTTTCCTTTATCATCAAAAAACTGATTGTTGATAAAATCCTCATTATTTTTCTGTAATGTTGGAATATAATTTCCTGTTCCTGTAATGATACTGTAGATACTCTTGCTCATAGTTAATTGTATTTTTATTTTATGAATATTTCATTCGATAAATCATTTAAAAAAACGTACAAAATTAAATATTTTGTTGGAACAAATCAAAGAAATAATAATAATTTGTGCATTTGTCACATTAACAAACTGTACTTATTACAACTTAATTGGAGACTTTTTTTTACATTTAATAAAACTCAATGATGACATCCAATGACTTAATTATTAAACTACAGAATTACAATTATCTACAACTTGGCTCTTATTAATTTTTCATTATTAATTATCAATCACTTTCTTGTTTACTTTTTAAAATATCCGTACTTTTGTCGAACAAAATAGGCTTACCAATAGTTTGTAAAACATGAACAAGCAAGAACTCGAAAATATACGGGCTGATTTCCCCATTCTACAAGAAAAAATCTATAACAAAGACCTCATTTATTTTGATAATGGTGCCACAACTCAAAAGCCTCGATGTGTGGTTGAAAAAATTGAGGAAGGTTACTACCATTTGAATGCCAATATACATCGCGGTGTACATTACCTGAGCCAAAAAGCTACCGAAGCGCATGAAGCAGCACGCACAACTGTTGCAGAATTTCTACATGCTGCTAAACGCGAGGAAATAATTTTTACACGTGGCACCACAGAAGCCATTAATTTAGTGGCAACTTCCTTTGGTGAAGCGTTTTGTAAAGCGGGCGATGAAGTGGTTGTTTCGGTCATGGAACATCATTCCAACATAGTTCCTTGGCAAATGCTGTGCGAGCGTAAAGGCATGAAGTTGAGAGTGATTCCAATGAATGAACTGGGAGAACTGGACTTGAGTGCCTACGGTGCTTTGCTAAACGAACGTACCCGAATTGTATCAGTAACGCATGTTTCAAATGTGTTGGGAACTGTAAATCCAGTAGCCGAAATCATTCGTATTGCTCACGCTCAAAACATTCCAGTGTTGATAGATGGTGCACAAGCTGTGCCTCATATTCCGGTGAATGTAGTGGAGCTAGATGCCGATTTTTATGTTTTCTCTGGTCACAAAATTTATGGGCCAACTGGGATTGGAGCTTTGTATGGAAAGGAAAATTTACTGAACCAGATTCCACCCTACCAAGGTGGTGGTGAAATGATTTCGACCGTTACATTCGAGAAAACGACCTATAATGAACTGCCATTTAAATTTGAAGCAGGAACACCCGACTATATTGGTTCTACAGCCTTGGCTGAAGCATTACGGTACGTACAAAACATTGGAATTGAGAAAATTGCAGCACACGAACATGATTTATTGGTCTACGGAACACAAAGATTGAAGGAAATTGAAGGGATGAGAATTATAGGTACTGCCAATGAAAAAAGTGCAGTAATTTCATTTCTGGTAGGTAATATTCATCCGTATGACTTGGGCATGTTGCTAGACAAACTCGGCATTGCTGTGCGTACGGGTCATCATTGTGCACAACCGCTGTGCGATTCGATGAATATTCCCGGAACCGTTCGTGCCTCGTTTGCATTTTATAATACCAAGGAGGAAATAGATGCATTTATTACTGCACTGAAAAGAGTGGTGGGAATGCTGCAATAAAAACCTAGAATGGCCCCTAGTCCGCCAGCTGGCGGAGAATAAGAGAAGTAAATTGGGAACACGAAACACAAAACATCAAACACGAAACTTTTTATAATATGACCATCAACGAATTACAAGACAACATTATTGACGAATTCAGCATGTTTGACGACTGGATGGATAAGTATTCATTGCTTATTGACCTCGGAAACTCGCTGCAACCATTAGAAGATAAAGACAAAACACCTCAAAATATAATTGAAGGTTGCCAAAGCCGTGTGTGGCTCAATGCGGAACTGAAAGATGGTTTGGTAATGTACCGTGGCGAAAGCGATGCAGTGTTGGTAAAAGGAATCGTTTCGCTTCTAATTCAAGTACTTACAGCACATACGCCGGAAGAAATCATGAATACCGAACTCTATTTTATAGAAAAAATTGGTTTGCGCGAACACCTCTCTCCTACCCGCTCCAACGGTTTATTGGCCATGGTAAAACAAATGAAATTGTTTGCCATCGCTTTTAATCAAGTAAAAAAATAGGACACTCTCCCATAAGTACTTAACCCATTGTATGACTAATAATTATACAATGGGTTACATTCTAATATTAAAAATGGAATTTATTTCGGAGAAAGTCATAACTATCATATTTTGAATAAGATAGTTTCAACTAAATTTTTCAAAATACTAGCTTCTTCACAACTAAATTTTAACAAACTATATTTGTAATTATTCCATTTTTCAACTTATTACAGTCAAAACATCGATCAAATATCATTTTCAGCTCCAAAAAAGTCAAATACTATCCTACTATTTAGAATCCTAACAGTAATAAAATCAGCATTGAACACTTAGAACCTATAATTGTTCATACAATTCAGATTTCTGTTGGCTTTTACAACATTTGCAATCGAAAAACCTTTTTGAATGTAAATCCGTATCCTACTGCTTATTTACTTTGTAAATTGATAAAAAAGGGCCAATGAATTTTCCATTTCTTATACAATTAAAGCACTAAAATAAATTGTAACCGTTACAAATACTAAAATAAAATAAATATCGTCTCCCTGATAAATAATATATCTGATAAAAGTATGAATATAAAAAATTATCAGCTATATTTGTAGCGAAATCTAAAACTAATATTTTAGATAGAGATCTTTGTTTTTCATTCTTCAGTATAGACAACTGACAATCATTTACTCGTTTCTATTTCAGAAAGTATTTTTCAATAAGAATTCGTTTTAGAAGAAAAAGCTGACTTAGTGTTATATCACTGGGTTTTATTTATTCACACATAAAACAAAAACAGTATGAAAAACGTTCAGTTTGAGAATGATTTGGTAGCCTTGCAAAGCAACATGAGAAATTTCGCCTTTTCCCTCACTTTAAATCGTGATGACGCGGAAGATTTAATGCAAGACACTACTCTCAAAGTATTGGATAACCAAGAAAAATTTGTCGACAATGTTAACTTCAAGGGTTGGGTACTAACTATTATGAAGAATATCTTCATCAACAACTACCGTAAAATCGTTAGAAACCAAACCGTTGTAGACAAGACCGAAGACTTGCACCATTTAAATCTTCCACAAAATTCAGGATTTGACAGTCCAGAAGGCTCTTACGCCATTGGCGAAATAACAAATAGCATTGCAGCTTTTGCTGACGAATATCGTGTTCCATTTTCAATGCACATACAAGGATTTAAGTATGAAGAAATTGCGCAAACCATGAGTTTACCTATTGGTACTGTGAAAAGTCGTATTTTTCTTGCCCGCAAAAGACTTCAAGAACAATTGAAAGATTATCGTGACTAATTAAACAACAGCAGCCAATACAATACCTGCTAGTAATTATTTTAAAACATGATTTTAAAATAATAAATTCTTAAAAAGCCGAAGAACAACACTTCGGTTTTTTTTGTTCCATAAAAAGGAATTACAATACTTTTTTTGCATTTGAATAATGAAAACAGAACAATTTAACTTACAGCTATGAACACCGCACTCATTATGCTGGGAAGTAACAGCAATGCCGACCAAAACATAGAACTTACTAAGGATAAACTAACAGAGTATTTTGAAATTGTATCTCAAAGTTCAAGGCAAATCACAAAACCTTCAGGTTCTCATTACGTTGGTGATTTTCAGAATGAAGCCCTAAAAATACTATCAGCGGAAACTGCCGATGAAACAAAAATTATATGCAAACAAATTGAAATGGAATTGGGTCGAACGCCCGAAAGTAAGCAATCGGGGATTATTCCAATTGATATCGATTTGATTTTTTGGAATGAAAAATTGTTACATGAGGATTATAATCGATTTGACTTCGTGAGAATATGCGTGGATGAGATTAAAT
>JBAXAD010000257.1:0-4947 GCA_037142715.1 Paludibacter sp.
ATCTATATTTGCGAATAAAAAAGCCTGACCATGATTTAATTCATTGGTCAGGCTTTTTTTTGTGGCTGTTTATTCAACTTTTCTACTGAATTTGCTCACTGCATTTCTCTTTGTATTCCCTTGGACTCATGCCAAACTTCTGCTTGAAACATCGACTAAAATAGCGTGGATCATTGATACCCACCATGTAGGTGATTTCGCTAAAATTGTATTCCCCTGTTTCTATCAGTTGTGCTGCACGTTGAATGCGCACTTCTTTTAGAAATTCTACAGGCGCCAATCCTGTCAAGCTCTTCAGCTTTTTGAAAAATGCAGAGCGGCTAAAGCCAATGTTGGACGCAATTTCATCAATCGTGAGTTCGGAGTTGTCAATGTTATCTTCAATAATTTTCATGATGCGCTGAATGAAAATATCATCTTGCGAAACCACATTGGGCTTGGATGGCGAAATAACACCACTGGTCAACGACGAGCGATAAAGTTCCTGCAGCTGCTTGCGCAATTTCAACAAGTTTTCAATCCGCGCTTCCAAGTATGCTGAGCTGAAAGGTTTGGTAATATAGTCGTCCACACCATATTGCAGGGCTTCAAGCTTGCTTTCCATGTCTGTTTTGGCAGTGAGTAATACCAGCGGAATATGACTGATGTGAATATCGTCTTTTATCGCCTTGGCAAGTTCCAATCCATTCATTTCGGGCATCATTACGTCGGTAATAATCAAATCGGGAACAGTCGTCTTGGTCATTTCGAGGGCTTGTAATCCATTTTCGGCTTCCAGCACTTCATATTTATGGCTCAAAACATTGTTAAGGAACGAGCGCAATTCATTATTGTCTTCGGCAATTAGAATGGTGGGTCGTTCTGAAGTGTTACTTTCTTCTATTTCATTTCTTTCTTCCGATTCCAAAGTTGGTGTTTCAAGGTTGGCAGTTTCCAAGTTGCTACTATCCTGCAATACAAACTCTTCGCTATCTCCAAAATGTTCATGCCCTTTCAGAAATATAATTTTAAACGACGAGCCTTTGCCAACATTGCTTTCCACTTCAATTTTGGCTTCATGCAGTTCCACCAGTTCCTTGGTAAGCGAAAGTCCAATGCCAGTACCTTCCTGGAACGACACATTGGCCGCAGCCAGACTCTCGAAACGATTGAACAGCAGCTTCAAACGGTCTTTACTCATGCCCATTCCTTTGTCTTTTATCATGATGCTTACGGTGTCCTTTTCTTCGGTAATAATCACTTCTATCGGATTTCCGGGCGAGGTAAACTTAAATGCATTGGAAAGTAGATTGAAAATAATTTTCTCAAACTTATCTTTGTCCACCCAAAGTTGTGCATTGTTACTTTCGTCACGAACTTGAAAATCAATCTTACGGTCTTCGGCCAGCTTCACAAAGCTTTGGCATATATCCTTCACAAAACTTCCTGTTGGGATATCTTCTATCAGCAGTTTCATTTTCTTGTTCTGTATTTTTCGGAAATCGAGAATCTGATTAATCAATCGCAACATCCTGTCCGTGTTGCGTTGTACCATGGTCAATTGGTCTTTAACCGATTGGGACAATGTTTCATTACGGAGAATGTTTTCAATGGGCGATGCTATCAAAGTGAGCGGCGTACGCAATTCGTGCGAAATATCTGTAAAGAAACGTAGTTTCAAATTGGTAATGCGGTGTTCTACTTCCACATCTGTTTTCAACCTAAAAATGGTTACTAAAATATATGCCACCAATGCTGCCAAGCTGATAAACAGCACTATATAAAACAATACAGCCCAGTTTGACTCCCAAAATGAAGGTAATTTATTAATAACGATACTTCTTTCATTTTCCACCCAAACACCTTCGGAATTGGTTGATTTTACACGAAAAACATATTCACCTTTTGGCAAATTGGTGTAAGTGGCCACCCTTTGGTTGTGCACATAGTTCCATTCTTTCTCAAAACCGTCCAATTTATAGGCATATTCCACATTCAATGGATCGGTGTAGTCCAATGATGCATAGCCAATTGAAAAGATATTCTGCTCGTGATTCAGTTTCAGCTCATTGGTTTCATCTATCACTTTTTTGAGTGGTGAGCCTTCGACCCCCACTTCTAGACTGTTGTTGAACAATTGGAAATCAGTCAATACAATTTTGGGCTTAAACTGACTTTTTGTCGCATTCAAAGGATTGAAAATCAAGAATCCTTCCGTGGTTCCATAGGCCAATTCACCCTGATTTGTTTGCCATACAGCGCCTTCAATAAAGCTGTAGGGATTGTCGTTAGCAGGATAGTAGGCATCGAACCTTTTTTCCTTGGTCAGAAATTTCACAATTTCCGTTTGTGTTGAGAACCAAATATCCCCATGTTTATCTTCTTTCAAAGTGAAAACTACATTGGACGGGGCACCGCTATTTTTCATATAGGTTTTGAATTCAGGTTCCTTTTTTAAATCGAATTCGCCCTTCAATACATCGAGTCCACCACCAAAAATGGCGAGATACAATTTGCCGTCATGGGTGGGAAGTACATAATGTACATCATTCCCCGAAATGGTTTTGGGGTTCTCGGGGTTATGTGAATACTGATAAAAAGCAATGGATTCTGGTCGTTTGCTTTCATTTTTGAAAGCTAGCAAACCGCCGGTGGTGCCTACAAACATATACCCTTTGGCATCCTCGGTGATATAGCGCGTACGCAGACACTGACGAATGGGGTAATTTTTCAGTTTATTGCGGAAACTAATAAACCGAACCTGTCCATTTTCTGTTTCCAACAGATTTATTCCTCCACCATAAGTAGCCACCCAAATACGATGTGCATGATCTTCGAAAACAGAATAAATATTGTTGGAGCTTATGCTGTAAATATCATCCGGATTGTATTTATAATTAACGATAGTAAAAGACACATTCTTTCCAACCCCATTTTTTGTCAGTTTAAACAATCCATTGCCTTTGGATCCGAGCCAAATTGCGCCAGTATTATCACTTGCAATGCTGTAAATGGATGCCCTCAAGGGATTGGAACTGTTTATTTTGCCATTTTCACCAAGATCACCAATCAATTTACGATTGGCATCGTACAACTGAATGGCTCCATTTTTCTTGCCCACCCAAAGTAGATTTTCCTTGTCCTGAAACAGCGACCGAACCTCATTACTTGCCGAATTGATTTCGTTTGGTGAAGGTTTATAAAAATTAAATGGCGACTGGCTGAAAACAATCTTTTCGATGCCATATGAATAAGGACAAAGCCACAAATTCCCTTGACTATCAGAATACGCGGAGTGCATAACGTTCGAAAATTTGCGGTCTTTTGAGTTTGGATCATTATAAAATGGTTCCAGTGTATTCAGCTCCCGATTGTATTTGCTGAAACCTCCCTGACGCGGATTTACCCAAGTACTACCAAACTTATCTTCAATGACGAAAAAATTTGGAAGTCTGTTATAAGGCGCCGATTTATCAACCAGAATGTTGAAATTATTCACTTTCCGTTTCGCAGTTTCAAAATAAACTACACTAGGATTGTCGGTCTCAAGCCATAGATTATGCTGTTTGTCCATATACCCAGAATAGAAAATATCATTTTTCACTCCAGAATTGTTCTGTTTATTATAAGTGGTAAATTCAAGCGTTTTTAAATTGTAAAGAAAGAAACCACTTTTATCGGTGAGCAGAAAAATCTCATTTGCATTGATACGATAAATATCTATTATATTGGAACTTATGGGCGTTTTTACGGCATCGAAAGTTTCCTTGTTGCTGTTGTAAATACGAAGTATGCCATGTTCACCACCGATCCAAATACTTTGAGACATTTCCAGTATTGAGAGAAAATCGCCGACCTCATTTTCTTTAAATAATTGAATCGGTTTAGTGCTGTTTTTCTTTAGTAGGTTCAGTCCATTATCTGTCAGTATCCAAGTATTTTTTTTATTATCCAAAAAGACTTTATTCACTTTGTTCGAAGTCAATAAATCATTGTTGATGCTGAAATGCGATATATTTAATTTGGCATCCGTATCCAAATTTTCCACTTTGAAGCAACCATCTTCATCGCTCGACAACCAAACAGAGCCGTCTTTAAGTGTGATTATTTTTTTAATAGGAAGTTTGTAATTCTTGAATTCTTCTACACATTGTGGAACTTGCAGGAAATTCTCAGTTTTGGGGTCGAACCGATAAACCTTGCCATCGTAAGTTTGTAACCACAAGTAACCATCCTTGTCCTCCTTAATCTTGTCGATGCGGTAATTTTCCAAACCAAAAAGCTGGCCAGGATTGCTTTTATAGGTTTTAAAAGTATAGCCATTAAACATGTTCAAACCATCAAAAGTGCCAAACCACATCTGACCTTTTTTGTCCTGTAACATGCACAAAACATTGATTTCCGACAATCCTTCCTTTACCGAATAATGTGAAAATTGTGTGTATGTACTTGCAAAAACCGTATTGGATAATAACAAATAAGCGATGAAGAATAGTAACTTTTTCATTGTGTGATTTTTAGAAAGTATTTCTTGAATTAGGCAATAGATTAAACAATTACAGTTTTGAAAAGGCAATTCCTTAAATTCCAATTTCCCAAGCAACAAAGATAAATCATTTATCTGTTGAACAATAAGTGTCAACATTAAAATGAATTAATTTCAGAGGGTAAAAATCTAAACTATTCAATTGTTCTTTTCAGTATGTAGAACAAAAATACAAATGATTTTTGTAGAATGGAATTTTATATGATTGAATAACCAAATTATCCACGTATAAAATCAATTTTTCTACTTTCAATAAATAAAATTGTAGCAATTTTGCAAATGAATTTAGAGTTGGAAATATTTTGTTTGAAGCAAGAAATAAGTAAAATTTCTAATGTCAATTATATTAGTCGAAATTACAGAAAAAAAAGAACAAATCATGAATGAGTTGAAAAAAATCATTGTTGCAAGTTGTATTATTG
>JBAXAD010000258.1:0-4931 GCA_037142715.1 Paludibacter sp.
ATACCATAGTGATGGGTGCCAGCTTTAGGAACATAGGCGAAATAATAGAAATTGTGGGTTGCGATGCGTTGACTATTTCGCCAAATTTGCTGAAAGAATTGGAAAATACACAAGGGGTTTTGCACAAAAAGCTTGATGCAGAAAAAGCCAAACTGATGGATATTAAACCTTTGGTAATGAATGAAAAAACCTTCAGATGGATGATGAACGAAGATGCCATGGCCACTGAAAAATTAGCGGAAGGCATCAGGAAATTCACAGAAGATTTATTGAAATTGGAGAAATACTTAGCAACGCTAATTTAAAAACGAAATTAGAGATTGATTTTTTTTACTCAATCAATATTACAATTATAGATAAGAACGAAAATTATACAAATTGGGAGTCAATTCTGCATATACAATGCATAAAGCCACCCATTATCTCAAATATTTTATAGTCATAACTCCTTTTTGCCTCTTACCACAATCAAAAAATACTCCAAATTTCATAATTTGTCAGTATCTTTGTAGCCCGAATATAAAGTAATGACTTTCAGCCTTTACTTTATATTCTACTTTTATGCTATATGGGAGAACTCATCCCGAAACACAAATCGCGAAACGCAAAACAATGAAACAATTCAAACGTACCACCGTCACTTCCGCTTTGCCTTATGCCAATGGGCCAGTTCATATTGGACATTTGGCCGGCGTATATGTTCCTGCCGATATTTATGTGCGCTACCTCCGTCTGAAAGGTGAGGAAGTGCTTTTTATTGGAGGTTCCGACGAGCACGGTGTGCCCATCACTTTAAAAGCTAAAAAAGAAGGTGTTACGCCGCAAGATATTGTTGACCGCTACCATGGAATCATCAAAAAATCATTCGAAGATTTTGGAATCACCTTTGATATTTATTCCCGCACCACTTCGGCCACGCACCGTGAGGTAGCTTCAGACATTTTTAAAACCATCAACGAAAAAGGCGGTTTTGTGGAAAAAACCAGCGAGCAGTATTATGACGAGAAAGCGCAACAATTCCTTGCTGACCGCTATATTACAGGTAAATGTCCACATTGCGGCAACGAAAATGCGTACGGTGACCAATGCGAATCCTGCGGAACTTCATTGAATGCTACCGATTTAATCAATCCAAAATCGGCCATTAGCGGAAATGTGCCCGTAATGCGCGAAACTAAACACTGGTACCTCCCACTCGACCAGCACGAGGCTTGGTTGCATAAATGGATTTTGGATAACCACAAAGAATGGAAAGCAAACGTGTACGGTCAATGTAAAAGTTGGCTGGACATGGGCTTGCAGCCACGCGCCGTAAGTCGCGATTTGGATTGGGGAATTCCGGTGCCTGTGCCAAACGCCGACGGTAAAGTGCTCTATGTGTGGTTCGATGCACCAATTGGATATATTTCCAACACCAAAGAACTTTGCGACAGCGCACCCGAAAAATATGGCAAATGGGAAAAATGGTGGAAAGACGAAGATACTCGCTTGCTACATTTTATTGGAAAAGACAATATCGTTTTCCACTGCATCGTATTTCCGGCTGTTTTGAAAGCTGAAGGTTCGTACATTTTACCCGATAATGTTCCAGCCAACGAGTTCTTGAATTTGGAGGGCGACAAAATTTCTACTTCTCGTAATTGGGCGGTTTGGTTACACGAATATCTCGAGGATTTTCCAGGAAAGCAGGACGTATTACGTTATGTATTAACAGCTAATGCGCCAGAAACAAAGGACAACGACTTTACGTGGAAAGATTTTCAGGCACGCAACAACAACGAATTGGTAGCCATTTTCGGTAATTTCATTAACAGAGCCATGGTGCTGACCCAAAAATATTACGACGGAGTAGTTCCCGCTTTGGGCGAACTGACTGACTACGATAAGCAAACGTTGGAAGAATTTGTAAACGTGAAAGCGGACGTTGAGAAACTGCTCAACAATTTCCGTTTCCGCGACGCACAAAAGGAAGCCATGATTTTGGCACGCATTGGCAATAAATACTTGGCCGATACCGAACCTTGGAAAGTAGCCAAGACGGATATGAACCGTGTGGCAACCATTATGCACTTGAGTTTGCAAATCTCTGCTAATCTGGCCATTGCATTTGAGCCATTTTTGCCATTTACTTCCCAAAAGCTGAGAGAAATGCTGGGCATGAAAGATTTCAATTGGTCTGATTTGGGCAAAATTGATTTACTTACGGAAGGTTCACAATTGGGAACACCTGAATTGTTGTTCGAAAAGATTGAAGACGAAGCCATGGAAGCTCAAGTGCAAAAATTGCAAGACACAAAGATTGCCAACGAAACAGCCAACTACAAAGCTGCTCCTGTGAAGGAAAATGTGACTTTCGACGATTTCTTGAAAATGGATATACGAGTGGGAACAGTGCTCGACTGTCAGAAAGTACCAAAAGCCGACAAATTGCTGCAATTTCGCATTGCCGATGGTTTGGAAGAACGCACCATACTTTCAGGAATTGCACAATCCTATCCAAATCCAGCAGAACTGATTGGCACCCAAGTTTGCTTTATTGCCAACTTCGAACCACGAAAACTTCGCGGCGGAATGAGCGAAGGAATGATTCTTTCGGCAGAAAACTCAGATGGAAAATTGGTGCTGATTCAGCCCAAAGCGGAAGTGAGTAACGGAGCGGAAGTGAAATAATTATTCGTTTCGCGTTTTGTGTTTTGTGTTTCGTGTTGAAAAACACAAAACTACAAATTGAAATCTCAGGGCATTTTTTCTACTGGGGGCGCGACTTGGAGTC
This sequence comes from Paludibacter sp., assembly GCA_037142715.1. Classification (GTDB taxonomy): domain Bacteria; phylum Bacteroidota; class Bacteroidia; order Bacteroidales; family Paludibacteraceae; genus Paludibacter. Next base: position 2,774 of record JBAXAD010000258.1, read on the forward strand.
GCACTCCCTGTAGAAAAGAAAAATATATTTTAATAATTAGATTGTGAAAACAAATCTTATACGTACATTTGCAAAATAAACAAAACAATATACCCATCGACAACAAATCGATGTAATGATATACCGTATAGACGTTGCATGCAACGTCTTTACAAAAACATTATATAAATAGCATTTAGCTATTGTTCGCAACCTTCGAAACCTCGTAAATTTCAAAAGTGAACACACAAATAGAATAGAGCAAGCAAAATGCTCACGCCATCTGGCGTGGACTTTTGACTTATCAATTTGTGTGGGCTTTACGAGGGCCTCGAGGGTGGATAAGATAAAGTTCACGCTTTTTTATTGCCCTGAAGTTTCTCCTTTCCTGAATAATGGCTGGATGCCCAAATCCAGAACCATGACACACATTTTCCATAACAATTTTTACAAACCATTTCCGAGTTTATATCCGCAATGTCAAACCTGCAATAGTAGTTTTGAAACACTAAAGCCATATTCCTACTTTATAAATTCTCCATTACACGAAAATGTAATCGTATATATACTATCGTGGCGTGCCATGAAAGTGCGAATGGCCAACCCTTTGTGTTCAATCGCAAAATGGATGCGTGAACTGTTGCGATTCATCTCATTATTGTTCGGAATATGCTCTAGTCAAACCTGTTATATCAGGGATGCTTTCTGTGGCACTTCCCTCTATCGGTTTCCATTATTTCATACTAAATTACTATGTCCTTTCTTTTCGAGGGATGGGATAAAAAACAGTCCAAACTTCATCTGTGAGGGCAAAAAAAGAATAAATAATTTTACATTTTAAAGAATAATATAGTGAAAATTAAGACGAAAGCCAGCAAAGTTGGCATAAAATCTCTAGGTGCATTGGGCATCAACGTTATTGCTACTGTTAACGAGTCGGGAGTGGCAGAAGCTACCACCACCAAACAGTTTTTAGAATTAGTAGAAGTGAACAACCGCTATCAGGACGCATTAGAACCTGTTAATCTTAAGGAAGTTTCTGATGCCATTGAAGCCAAATTCGAACAGCGCAATGGTCTTTTCGGAACAATGTATGATTACGTGAATGGTCTGCTCAAATCGCCAGATGCAGAAATGCAAGTGGCTGCTAAACCGATTTTTGACCATCTGAACAAGTATGGCAAAAACTTTAGTAAGGTTAAACTTGCCGACCAAACATTACAATACAATCATATTGTAGGGTCGCTCATAGAGGCTGAACATCAACCTGCTTTGGTGAAAATGCAGTTGGTAAATAAAGTGGCTCAATTTGAACAGTTGCATCTGGACTATGAGTCTATGTATCGAAAACGTGGCAACAGTAACGTGAGTTATGTGGCACCCACCAAACTTCGCATCGAAATGGAAAAAGCGGTTAAGCTCTACCTAGACGAGGTACGATGGATGGCAAGTCAGAACGATTCCGAGCCTTGGAAAACATTAAGTATGAATGTGGAGAAAAGGTTTCTTGAAATGAATCCATCTGTTTTGCGCAAGGATAAAACCGTTGAAGCCAACGTGGCACCAACACCACCTAAAGCCGCAGAAACATTGTAGGCAAACCGTAAAAGCCGAACAATCTTTTTAGAAAAAGAGTTCCAGGATGCTATCTGCATCTATTGGGCTCTTTTTTTTTGTCCAAAAATCAATGTGTAGCTACCCACTATTTCCCTCCAAAATGAAAACAGACTTCTACCATAACGGTGCAGTCCGATAAAATTCAAATATGAACCACTACCAAATCGTTCCGTTGTGAACATGCGTTAATGCGGACGAAAACCGTAACGATACGTTTTGCGAATGTATCAATACATTTCACAACCGGAACGTTACGTTGTGAACATGCGTTAATGCGGACGACAGCCGGAACGTTCCGTTTTGCAAATGTATTCGTACAGAGTTAAAACGTATCGATATGTTTTAACTCTGTATTGATACGGAGTTAAAACGTAACGTTCCGTTTTGCATATGTATTCGTACAAACGGAAAACGTAACGTTTTGGCGAGATAAATTTTAAGAAATGACAACAACTGGAACGTTTTTGTGTGAGTATGTATTAAAAACAAGGAATGTCGTTGGCAATTGTTAGCAATCATTACTGCCCCAGTAGAGACGGGGCGCGCCCCGTCTCTACTCACA
>JBAXAD010000259.1:0-4920 GCA_037142715.1 Paludibacter sp.
GTCCAGTAACCCACATAGGCTGAATCGGTTGCGGCAGAATATCCAACGGCATCTGTTTTTGTAAATGTTTTGTCTGGTCCAATGTAGTTAGGTAATGCTTTTGTTCCCAACGAAATAAATAAACCTTTTACTAAAATAGTTTTTCCTCTTGCAATTTTAAGCGTAACTCCCGATTGAAGAATTAAGGTATCACCTACGTTTACAGTAAGGTCTCTTTTAATATTATACGTTTTTCCACTTACCATTACACCTTTAACGGTACCTCCTGATAATGTATCACTTACAGCTCCAGGTATAATAACCGGAGGAGTTGAAATTACTGCAGTTTCTGAAGTACATGATGTAAAGAAACTGCATGCAATTAGTGCCAAAGCACCTAAAGAAAAGATTTTTGTTTTCATTCTTTGTTTGATTTATTATTATTTTAATTATTTATTTTAAATTATTTGTATTAAAATGAATATCGGAAACCCAACAGAAAATTCTGTCCATATTTTTCTTTCTGAACAACTATGCTGTTTGGGCTATCCTGTTCAGGAAGTTGAAGATTCCCAGTTAAATAATCATTATGCATTAAAATTCGCTGAACGGCAGCAGCATTCAATAGATTACGAGCTTTCCCGAAAACACTGAGATTTAATTTTTTACTGAGTTTTTGTTCAAATGAAAAATCAAGTGTGGTGATTGGCATACTCCAGAAATCCAATCCATCATAAGCAGATACCTGCGAAATATATTGTCCGGTATACACCATCGAAAATTGAGCATCAAGCCCTATTTTATGATTTTTATACAATAACGAAAGATTAGCTATATTATCGGCCTGACCTTGCATTGGTCGGGTTCTGCTAACAAAACTATTTGAATTCAAGTCTCCTGTAGCATCTTTCTGATAAAGTAATTTATTCGTCGTTATACCGGATTTGGTATAAGTATAATTGGCTGATATTCCAAAGTTCCCGAAATACTTATTTACTACCAATTCAACACCGTAATTGGTGGCTGTTCCGAAGTTTTGTGGTTTTTGTTGTAGTGCCGATGGTCCTGCTTCACGCACTAAACTGTATTCAATTGGGTCAACAATGTTTTTATAAAAAGCTCCAATTAATATCTGTTCATTAGCTTGTGGAAAAAGTTCGTATCTAAAATCAATATTGGATGCTTTTGCCTCTTTCAAATTTGGATTTCCTTTTTCATCAAAGGTTTCTCCCTTAATATTGTAAGGAATGACTTCAAAGAAACCAGGTCGTGAAATGGAAGAAAAATAACTTAATCGCAAGTTCTGATTTGCTGCTAATTCATATTTCAAATGTAAGCTTGGTAATATATCCAGATATGGTAACCAACCCTTATAACCAGGGAAAGTTGAAGGCATTGGAGTCAAATAATCCTGAACATCGTGTTCAACTCTTACCCCAACCAACACATTCAGTTTGGTCAACACCTTGAATTTTATTTGACCATAACCAGCCATAATATCTTCGGTAACATGGTAATCGTTTTGATTTACAGGAGTTCCTATATTTCCATTAGTTCCTGCAAAAATGACTGTTGCATTATCAATGGTGGTAAATATTTGATGACCTGGATTTGGGTCAAGCGAGTAATCGGTATAAAAATTATCTCTTAATTTATGTCTGTACATTCCACCCGCTTTTATTTCGACATTATTGGGGTTGAATTCAGGTTTCCATGCCACATTCAGATAACCTGCCAGATCCTGATCACTGTTATTTCTCCACTTATGATTAATTCCAAAAAGAAGAACCGTTTTACCAAAGTCAGTACTTTCGTTGTGTAGTTGCGCTTCATCCGGATTGTTTGCCCATGATTTTGAATAAACTGCCGACCAGTCAAGTTTGAGGGTATTTGTTAGATTGTGATTTCCCTGAAGCGTTGAATTGTAAATCTTTTCAAGTTGTGATTGAGATCTGTCGTAATAAACTGTATTACCAACACCCGTACTCAAAGCTGATTCAACTGTATGTCTGGAAACATATTTATTCAGTTCAAAATAAGCATTGTACAAACTTATTTTATTATTTCTGTCAATTTGAAAATCAAATTTATTGTGAATTCCCAATCGGTTTTGTTGCGTGGAATAGGTTCTGTTATCTTTTGTTTCAAAAGCCGGCAAGGTACCTTCATTAGGTTGTGCTCTTGGAACAACAACAAATGCATCAGCACCTGAATAGGAGTTTTGATTACTTACAGCCAAAACAAATCCCAACTTTTTATTGAAAAATCGATTACCAAAACTTATACCACCATTCAGATTTGGCATTGGTTGAATTCCATTAAATTTCAAATTATCAATAGGCAAATCAGTTGGTGATGCATAAGTTATTCCTCTTTCAGAAGGTGCTTGTGGATTTACAGCGGAGGTGTTAAATTGGTAAAACGGTCTATTGAAGAATATCTGATTGTATCCTATCGAACCATTCACACTCACCAGAAGTTTATCAGGTGCATCTTTCAACTGAAGATTCATAACCCCACCGATTGCGTCCCCTTCCATATCGGGTGTTAATGCTTTAACAACATCTAAATGTGCAATCAATTCAGCAGGAAAAATATCCATCGGTACGTAGCGGTTTTTGTCGTTCGGGCTAGGGATTTTTATTCCATTCACCAGCGTATAATTGTAGCGCTTGTCCATACCGCGAATAATGGCATACTGTCCTTCGCCACTATTGGCCGTTTTCTGAATAGTAACTCCCGAAACACGTTGCAATACGTTGGCCACAGTAATGTCAGGAGATAATTGGATAGATTTGGCAGGAATGATATTCAGTAAATTATCGGCATTTTTCTCTGTATTTCGGGCAGATTGGGCAGATTCTTTGTCATAATGTGCAGTTACTTCCACCTGATTTAAGCTGATGCTTCGAGGCTCTAATTGCACATTTACATTTACAACTTCATTGTTTGAAGCGATAACAATTTCTTTTTCCTGTGTCACATATCCCATATATTGAATAACGAAAATATGTTTTCCTGGTAGAATTCTCTTAATTGTAAACGAACCGTCTAGTTTGGCTTCATCGTCAATTTTATTATTCACTTTGTCAAAAAAGATAGCTCCTGTAAGTGGTTCTTGTGTTTTGGCATCAAGAATTCGTCCTTTGATGGTAGTGGCTGAAATTTGAAGGGAAAAGAATATAAGAATAAAAAGATATCCAATTTTCGAGCAAATAGTTTTACTTAAAATCATTTTGTAAATGTCAGTGAATAAGTATAATTTTGTAATCAGAATAATTTCTGCAAAAGTAGATGCCTCATATTTCAATTCTGTTTAATAGAAATTACAAAGCCGTCTGTTTTTCATTACAAAGTGACCCATTATTGATTACAAAAGGAATACAATAAATTCCGATTAATCATAACTATCAACTAGACAGTGTTTTTTCAAAAAACTGACGAATAAAAAAAAGGGATTGTCGAAACCATCCCTATTGTCAAATGAAAAATTCAAAAATGATATTTAAAAATTTACTCCTTTACTTTAAGGAAATAGTAGAACTTTGTCCCCAGCTGACTTTAGAACTTGCTCCAGTTGTGTTCCACAAACATTCTCGTACAGTTAGGGTTTGCGTTAACCCATTAATAGCGAGCACTTGAAAAGATAGTTTTGTTTCATCCGAAAGTGAAACGGCACCTTTCATGGGTGAGTCTACCCTAAAAACATTCAATTTTGCATCGCCATTGGGACCTACAAAAGTATAGAACTCGTTGAAATTGGTATGTCCATGAAAATAGGCTTTAATATTGGGATGTAGTTTCAAAAAACCAGCAAATTCATTTTCAAAAGTGAGTGTTCCATTAAATCGCTGTTCTATTACATCCTCGTAATCCGCAGTGAAGCTGTGATTGCCGAAAGGATTGGTAAAGTGAGTGGATTCACCTGCTGCCGGATCGTGTGTGAAAATTATTACTGGTGTGTTTAAACTGACAGAAGCCAAATCTTTTTCCATCCAAATTCGATTCGCAGAATCAGGCCACATGGTTACAAACATTAAATGAACTCCCACCATGTTTTTTGAATAATTTGGTTTATCCTTATTATAATCATAATTGATATTCGTTTTAGGAACGAGTGGTCTAAGCATTAGATTATAGATATTTACCATAGAAGTATTATCAATTGCTGGATACAGGGCTTTTGGGTAACCTATAGCATTGGATACATCATGATTGCCACAGGTAAGAAGAAACTCAGTATTCAGATTTTTCTTGTTCTTCAGGGTTATTCCATTCAAATAATCCGAATTAAATTGAGCCCACGAGGTGGTTGCCGACTGAACACCAGATTGTTGCCGATTGGTAATGTCACCACCAATGGCAACGTTATCAATAAATGTAATTTCTTTTGCGGCATTGACACCACCATCATTCGGAAAAACAGCGGTTGGTAATGAATTGATTTGTTTCACCATTTCTTCATTTACAATATTTGCACTAACCACATTACCCCTAAAAACACGTGTAAGTCCATAATGCAAATCTGCAGCAAACACCATTTGCACGATTTGGGTTGTGTCAGAAGTTTGTGCGATTTGCGGAATTTGTGATATCTGACTTGGACTCTCAACTTGATTACATGAGTAAAAAGAAAAGAGAAATATAAAAAAGAGAAGATATTGGATAATTGAATGAAACGATTTATACATTATATATTTTTAGATGAGTAGAGACGGGGCACGCCCCGTCTCCACATGGGTTCATATCTATTTTTGAAAAACTACCTGCGCCAAACTATTATCAACAACAACCGTGTTGAAATTCACATTGAACTCCATGGCGTAATGGTCGGAAAGGTTGGTGGCTTTGCCCGATACTTGTGAATAAAAGGTTTGAACTTTGCGTTCTATTTTGTGAATGAGTTCAGCATTTCGCACCAACACATAATCTATTACCCTG
>JBAXAD010000260.1:0-4896 GCA_037142715.1 Paludibacter sp.
TTATTGGACACAGACAAATATATAAAACTTTGGAATACAATTAAAATCAGGTTTATCTTTTTAAAAGAAAAGCTTACAACAATAAAAGCATAATTACAGATTAACAGATTCAAAGAGTACTGTTAAAAAAAATATAGAGCTAAATAACATCGTATTAAATAGTAATTTTTTTATATGAAATCAATGATAAATACAATAGAGGACGCCCTTTTGGACATTCAAGAAGGAAAATTTATAATTGTAGTAGATGACGAAGACCGTGAAAACGAAGGTGATTTTATCTGTGCTGCAGAAAAAATAACACCAGAAATGGTCAACTTTATGATTACGCATGGTCGAGGTGTAGTATGTGCTCCTCTAACTGAGGAACGTTGCGATGAGCTGGATTTGGAAATGCAGGTTAACAAAAACACGTCTATCCACTCTACGCCGTTTACAGTGAGTGTCGACAAGCTAGAAGGTTGTACAACTGGCGTTTCAGCTGCCGATCGTGCCGCCACTTTTACTGCTTTGGCTGACCCAAATTCCAAACCCGACACTTTTGGTCGTCCAGGACATATATTCCCTTTGCGTGCTCGTTCAAAAGGCGTTTTTCGTCGTGCCGGACATACCGAAGCTGCTGTGGATTTAGCTCGTTTGGCGGGTTTGTATCCAGCTGGAGCGCTTATTGAAATAATGAATGAAGATGGCACAATGGCGCGTCTGCCTGAATTAATGGAAATTGCGAAGAAATTTGATTTGAAAATTATCACCATTAAAGACCTGATTGCCTACAGATTAAAAACAGAATCGTTGGTAGAAATGGGTGAAAAAGTGAACATGCCAACCGAGCATGGACATTTCAAATTAATTCCTTTCCGTCAAACGTCTAATGGATTGGAACATATAGCCTTAATTAAAGGAGAATGGGAAGAAAACGAACCCATTCTTGTGCGCGTTCACTCTTCGTGTATGACAGGTGACATTTTTGGTTCAATGCGCTGCGAATGTGGCGAACAGCTGCACAAAGCGATGGAACTTATTGAAAAAGAAGGAAAAGGCGTGGTAGTATATATGAATCAGGAAGGTCGTGGCATTGGATTGATGAACAAAATTAAAGCTTACAAATTGCAGGAAGAAGGCATGGATACAGTTGATGCGAATCTGCATTTAGGTTTTGATGCCGATGAACGTGACTATGGTGTAGGTGCTCAAATTTTGAGAGAAATTGGTGTTACTCAAATCCGATTGTTGACCAATAACCCTGTAAAACGTATCGGTTTGGAGGCTTATGGACTTTCAATTGTTGAAAATGTGCCAATTGAAGTAACACCAAATCCTTATAATTCATTTTACATGCACACAAAAAAGACTAGAATGGGTCATGTGCTCGAATATGTAAAAAGTGATAATAAATAAGGGTTTCAGAGTTTGAAAATTTGAGAGTTTGAAGATTCTTTCTCGCTTTAAAATTTGACACAATTTATTTTCTATCTCATTGTATATTTGATATTTATCTATAAAAAAAATAAATTATGAAAACTGCTATCATTACTGGTGCAACATCTGGGTTTGGGCGAGCAATTGCCTTTCGATTGGCTGGTTTGGGTTATCAACTGATTATAACTGGCCGGAGATTGGATAGACTTGATGAAATGACGGAGCAATTACGGTCACAATATTCAATAAATGTGCTGTCGCTTTGTTTTGATGTGCGTGATAATAATGAATGTACAAAAGCAGTTCAATCCATTCCTACAACTTTTCAACCAATTGATTTATTGATAAATAATGCTGGATTGGCGGCAGGTGCTTTGCCTTTTGACGAGAGTGATTTGGCCGATTATGACCAAATGATTGACACCAATGTGAAAGGACTACTTTACATGACAAAGTTGATAGTGCCTGGAATGATAGAACAAAAAAAGGGACATATTATTAATATTTCATCCATCGCTGGCATTGAAGTTTACCCGAATGGTAGCGTTTATTGTGCTTCAAAACATGCCGTAAATGCCATTACTAAAGGATTGCGCATTGATTTATTAAAACATGGTATCAAAGTAAGTTCGGTGTCACCAGGAATGGCAGAAACAGAATTTTCGTTGGTTCGGTATCATGGCGATGCTGAAAAAGCAAAAGCAGTTTATAACGGACTTACTCCACTCAACGCAGAAGATATTGCTGATACTGTTGAATTTATAATTACACGGCCTGCACATGTAAGTATTAATGATATTCAAATAAATCCGGCACAACAAGCCAATACCTATATTTCACATAGAAATTAAAATCTGATTAAATATAGCAGGAAAATAATTTTTCAGTGCAAATAAAATAAAACTTATAAATAAAGCATAACATACTTATTATCAACTAATTAGTGTCGCATCAAAAATAGATTAGTAGGGTTTACTCTCAAAAACATAAGTGTAAACTATATTTTTTGAGTTTGGTATAACAATATTTAAAAAAAATACCCTATTTTTGTCACTGCATAATAATTTTCGCAACAACAACTTGATTTCATTTGTAGGAAAAATCTTACAAAACTCACAAAAAAAATACTGAAAATGAACCCACTTGATTTAAACAAGGCTCCTGAAATCGCAACAAGCGTAACTCTTGAAACAACAGAAACTAAGTTAGAAACTGTAGAAACTGATTTGGAAACTGTAGAAACTCCAAAAGCTGAAGTAGTAACTGTAGAAACTCCAATTCCGGTAGTTGAAGTGATTGAAGTAGAAGAGGAAAAAGTAGATCTTGAAACAGAATCGGTTGAAACTACTAGTTCAATAGTTGAAGTAATTGAAAACGAAGGAAAAAAGGTAGAAATTGAATCTAATATTGAAGTTGTTAAACAACCTACAGAACCAAAAATATCGACTCCAAATCACCTTTCAAGCACTAAATTAGAATTGATTGAGGCTTTGAAATTGCTTATTAATCAAGAAGTGGAAACAGTAAAAGATGAAGTGGAACACATTAAACAATTGTTTTACAAAAAAACCAAGGCTGAAATTGAAGAACAAAAGAAACTTTTTGTTGAAGCTGGTGGACTTGAAGAAGAATTTGTAAATGCAAAAGATGAGTTGGAAGAAACTTTCAAATCACTTTTGAATGAGTTCCGTATAAAAAAAGCCACAGTTCTGGCACAATTAGAAAAAGACAAGGAATCAAACTTATTGCAAAAACAACAACTTTTGGAACAAATGAAAGTGTTGGTAGCAAGTAACGATGATGTGTCAACGCATATAAATGAATTCCGGGCCTTACAGCAAAAATGGAAATCTATCGGATTGGTACCACAAACTTCTTCAACAGAATTGTGGAAACAATATAATCTGTACCAAGAATCATTTTGGGATTTAATCAAGATTAACAACGAGTTACGAGAATATGATTTCAAAAAGAATCTGGAATCTAAAACATTATTATGCGAAGCGGCTGAAAAATTGGCTGAAGAATCTGATGTAATTTCTGCATTCCAACAACTTCAACAACTTCACGAAGAATGGCATGAATTAGGGCCAGTGGCACGCGAATTACGTGAACAAATTTGGAACCGCTTTAAAGAAGCATCCACTGCCATCAATAAAAAACATCAAACCTATTTCGACACCATAAGGAAGTTGGAAGATGAGAATTACGCAGCTAAAAATGCTTTGTGCGAAAAAATTGAAGCTTTCGATTTCAGCAACCTCACCAGCTATCGTGCATGGGATGACGCCACTAAAACAATGCTTGCTTGGCAAGATGAATGGAGAACCATTGGATTTGCACCTCGCAAAGTCAATCAAAAGATTTTTGACCGTTACCGCAAAGCCTGTGATGCTTTCTTTGCTGCCAAAGGGGAATTTTATAAGGACACTAAAAATGTGTTGACCCAAAATGCTGATAAGAAAAAAGCGTTGTGCGAACAAGCCGAAGCGTTAAAAGAAAGTACGGATTGGAAAGAAACGGGTGAGAAACTGATTTTACTCCAAAAGGATTGGAAAGCGATTGGACCAATTCCTAAAAAATACTCAGACGAACTTTGGAAGCGATTTATTGCAGCCTGTGATTATTTCTTTGAGCAAAAAAACAAAAGCACTTCAGGACAACGCAATGCTGAAACTGACAATTTAGCCAAAAAGAAAGAACTGATAGCTAAAATTACAGCCTTTGAGAAAACTGAAAACCATGCGGAATCACTTGCTACATTGCGTGCGTTGATGGCAGAATGGAATACAATTGGGCATGTACCTTTCAAAGAGAAAGACAAAGTGTACAAAGAATATCGCGATGCCGTGGACAAACAATTTGAAACCTTGAACGTTGATGCTGCGAATAGGAGAATGGATTCGTTCCGTACCAATTTGAAAGACATGAGCAACAAAGGTGAAAATAAGTTGTATCGTGAGCGTGAAAAATTAGTGAGAGCATTCGAGCATTTAAAATCTGAAATTGCAACATACGAAAACAATATTGGTTTCTTCTCGTCCTCCTCTAAAAAAGGCGGTGGACTTATCAAAGAAATGGAACGAAAAATAGAAGCTTTAAAAGAGGAGAGCAAATTAATTGAGCAAAAAATCAATTTAATAGATGAGAATGTTTAACATATCAGAAGTTTCAGTTTTGTAATCTATTGATTCTAAAAATTAAAGTAGCAGTAAAGATGAAAATTTATCATCTTTGCTGTTATTTTTTTTTTAGGAAATTAAACAGCAATCAAATTTAATTTTGATAGACATTTATAAATACAAATGAAAATTTTATTGCAAAACAAAGTAGATTATTATGTGTACCTCCAGTCAATTTAACAAATAGAATCAATTAGTTTATTACATTACAATGAATTAGTCGAAAGAAAGATTTCAGCACTCCTGACTTTGACAATGCGCCACCCTAAAAAGTTTTCCAGAAGTTTTCTTCAAA
>JBAXAD010000261.1:0-4869 GCA_037142715.1 Paludibacter sp.
GCACATTGGTTACATTGAATACAATTATTCATATTCCAAACCGGAACGGCTGCTGCCACACCACGTTTTTCATATTTCGAAGTTCCTTGATCCCAAGTACCATCTTCGCGACCTTTAAATGCCGAAACTGGAAGGCTATTTCCGTCTTGTGCATTCACTACACGTACCACATCAGTGATAAATGCAGGCACAATTTCGGTCACTTCTTCTGTTCCATCCACCAAGTTGGCCCATTCAGCTGGTATTTCCACTTTCGTGTAATCACCGCCACGGTCCACAGCTGCATAGTTCATATTCACTATCTTTTCACCTTTGTTGCCATAAGATTTATTGATAGCATATTTCATTTTTTCTACTGCCAATTCGTAAGGAACTACATTGGCAATTTTGAAGAAAGCTGATTGAAGAATGGTGTTGGTACGATTTCCAAGTCCAATTCCTTCAGCAATATTCGTAGCATTAATAATATAGAAGCTAATGTTATTGGCAGCTAAATATTTTTTTACTTTTACTGGCAAATTAACAAGCACTTCTTCTGGAGTCCAAATAGTATTCAACAAGAAAGTACCGTTTTTCTTCAAACCTTTGGTTACATCGTACAACTTCAGGTATGCTTGTACGTGACAAGCCACAAAGTTTGGAGTGGTTACCAAATAAGTTGAACGGATAGGGGTATCGCCAAAACGCAAGTGCGAGCAAGTGAAACCACCCGATTTCTTTGAGTCATAAGAGAAATATGCCTGACAGTATTTATCAGTGTTGTCACCAATAATTTTGATGGAGTTTTTGTTGGCACCAACTGTACCATCAGCTCCCAAACCATAGAATTTAGCTTCAATAATTCCTTCGCCACCCAATGAAATTTCTTGTTTCAATGGAAGAGAAGTGAAAGTAACATCATCAACGATACCTACCGTAAAGTGGTTGCGTGGTTCTGGTAAAGCCAAGTTTTCAAATACTGTAAGCACTTGAGCTGGAGTGAAATCCTTAGAAGCCAAACCATAACGGCCACCAACTACCAAAGGTTGGTTTTCAACACCATACAATACATCTTTTACATCCAAGTACAATGGTTCGCCACCAGCACCCGGTTCTTTGGTACGGTCAAGCACACAAATACGTGAAGCAGTTTTAGGCAATACCGACAAGAAATGTTTAGCAGAGAATGGACGATACAAGTGAACTGAAATCAAACCTACTTTTTCGCCTTTTTCAATCAGGTGGTCAATACCTTCGCGGATGGCTTCGGTAGATGATCCCATGGCAATAATCACACGGTCAGCATCTTCGGCGCCGTAATAGTTGAACAAGCCATATTTACGACCAGTAAGAATGGTCATTTCTTTCATATAATCTTCTACCACCTGAGGAATAGCATCGTAAAAAGGATTACAAGCTTCGCGGGCTTGGAAATAAATGTCGTCATTTTGAGCAGTACCACGAGCCACTGGATTTTCAGTACTCAAGGCACGGTCACGGAAACCTTTCAAAGCTACTTTATCAACAAGTGGAGCCAAATCTTCTTGATCCAATTGTTCAATTTTTTGAATTTCGTGTGAAGTACGGAAACCATCAAAGAAATGTACGAAAGGCACACGGGTTTTGATAGAAGCCAAGTGAGCAACTGCTGCCAAATCCATTACTTCCTGCACCGAACCAGTAGCAAGCATGGCGCATCCCACTTGACGAACAGCCATAACATCTTGGTGGTCACCAAAAATTGACAATGAATGCGAAGCCAATGCACGAGCCGAAACGTGATAAACACCCGGAAGTAATTCGCCGGCTACTTTATACATATTCGGAATCATTAACAATAAACCTTGTGAGGCGGTGAAAGTGGTAGTCAATGCACCAGCTTGAAGTGCTCCGTGCATTGCTGCCGCAGCTCCTGCTTCCGATTGCATTTCTTGAACTTGGACCTTTTCTCCGAAAATATTTTTACGTCCGGTCGAAGCCCATTCGTCAACATATTCAGCCATCGTGGTAGATGGAGTGATGGGGTAAATGGCAGAAACTTCGGTGAACATATAAGCTATATGTGCCGCTGCTTGATTACCATCACAGGTTAAAAACTTTTTAGATTTAGCCATTTTGTTAGTAATTATTGATTAGTTAAACTCCTAGCAACTAAAGTAGTACCGAAGTTTGTTTTGATTATTAATGTTTATAACCCCAAGTCCGCCAGCAGGCGAAAAATGAAGTTAGTATTGATTATTTGTAATAATTTGATTTATTTTCATTTATTATTTGAAGTAAAAGTTTAAGTAGAATTTACTTGTCTAATTCTCCGCCAGCTGGCGGACTAGGGGGTTCTCTAATACAAAAACCCAAACAACCACAAAGGGATTTGATTTTTGCTCCCTATTTCAATTTCATCAACTGCATAAATTGCCTTTGCGTACATCTTACCATTTTCGAGTTTATTCTCGCATCTAAAATGATAAACTTGATCAATGCAAAAATCCAAATGATACTTACACATATTCACTTTATGCCTGGAATGCAACGCATTATAAAAAAATGTTTTGCGTACAGCTGTTGCATCAACGTTTTCAGGATTCATAGCATACATCAAGTTGGTATTATGCACATACACCTGATTCGGCTTTTTGGGATACTCTTCCCCATCCGTATAAAGCAAGTTCAGCAAACGTGCGTCCTTCAAATACTTTATGTAATTCATGATGGTAGCACGAGAAGTTTCAATTTCCTTGCTTAACTGACTCACATTGAGTGCTACTGGAGCAGTAGACATCACCAAATAAAGTAATTTCCTTATTTTAGATAAGTATTTTAATTCAATCTGTTTGATCAACAGAATGTCCACTTCCAACATCATATTCATGGTTTTCAGCAAATTCTCGGAGAAATTACGATTCTCCAAAAAGAATGGATAATATCCATGATGCAAATAAGCTTGAAAATGTTCGAGTGGATGAACTTGCTGGCAAATATCTTGCGCTATTTGTACATGGTTCTTTATGATTTCATCCAGACTGAATGACGGAATTGAACTACCAGTTGTTAGATTCAAGAACTCTCGAAACGAAAAGCCCCTTAAATTGTATGAAGCAACTACATCCTGTAAATCAGCATTTTCCTCAATCAATCTCATTACCGACGAACCAGAAAACACAATATGAAGTTCGGGAAAACGGTCATAACATTCACGCAACTCCTTTGACCAGTTCTCGTACTTAAAAGTTTGATCCAACAGCAAAGTTTTACCACCTTGCGCACAGAACTTTTCAGCAAATTCAACAAGTGTGTGTTCTGTAAAATAAAACGAATTGAAATTTACATACAAACAACTACGGTCTGTGCCAAAATGTTCTTTTGCAAATTGTAGCAAAAAAGTGGTTTTACCCACACCACGACTGCCTTTTATGCCAATCAAACGGTGCGTCCAATCTATCTCGTCCATCAGCAATCGCCTTACCGGAGATTGCACGTGTTCCACTAAATAGATATGTGTTTTGTAAAACGCCTCCATCTTTACTTCTAAAATTTGATGCAAAAGTACCAATTAAATTCTATTTTGCAATGCAGAGATGGCAAAATATACATATTTAACTGTAAGTTGTACATTTATAAGCCCATGAGAGGTTTTAACGACCCCTAATCCGCCAGCTGGCGGAGAATTAAGTTAGCATAGTCAATTTTGTTTCATAATTTTTTAATCCTGTATCTTCAGAACTAAAAAACTACCAACTTCTTACTACAACCTACAAACTTCTTTCTACCAACTACTTACTAACAACTACCCACTAGAATCTACAATCTACCTATTACCTACATTTCATAAATATACATTATTACAACCAATTTGCATATCTATCCATAAATTCAACCAATTTTAATTTCTTTATTCTCGATTTTATAGCTCCTTTTGTCCGTCCAAAATGTTTTGCAATATCTTTCGCAGTTACACCTTCGCAATACATAACCTTTAATTCATCATCCATTTCAGTTGTCCAAGGTTTGTAAGCATCGCCGTAATTTCCTCTTACTTCACTGACAGTGTATGCTTTATCTCTTGGTATAAATTCGTGATCAGATTTTTTATTTAAAACAATTACTCTTTTTAATGTTGGTGCTAACTCTTTTTCCTCTTCAATTTCTTTACGGATGAGATGAATTTGTGGACAACGTGGAAACTCTTCAGAAACAAGGCTTTCTGGAATATAAATACTATTTCGGGTGCGAGTTATGGCAACGTAAAGCAGATTAATCTCTTCATTTGTCTTTGCCACATCAATTTCACCGTTTTTAATATTCTTCTTTAACCGTTCTTCGTCAATGAAATCGTTCACCAATTGAATGGTATCATATTCCATCCCCTTGCAGCGATGAACGGTAGAAAATATAATTTCCGCCTTTTCTTTTTCATCATTTTCAACGTGTTTGGATTTTATTTCCTTGATAATTTCGGGAATATCATTGCCATATTCCATCACTATATCCACCATCATTTTGAGTTGCACATCCTCTGTTTTGTTGATGTAATCTTCCAATTCCGCCATGTCTTTCATGGCTTTAATCAGCTTGTCCTTGATAAGAAAATGTTTCCCATTATATAAATTCAACACATCATAAAGCGATGCCCCATCATCGGCATAAGTGTACGAATTAATATTTCCCTCAAAGTAAATGTACTTTACTTTCTTCTTTTCGGTAACATACTCAATGGCTTTGAGCAGCAATCCAAGATTTGTACGCGCCAGAACAGCTTTAATTTTAAATGCTTTGCTAGTGCCATTTCCCAAAATTGAAATCGGTTTGTAATCCTCTATTTGACTTTTCCATTTTAGCACTTCCATAGCCAAGTTGGCAATGTCCTGACTGAAACGAAAACTGGTGGAAAGC
>JBAXAD010000262.1:0-4867 GCA_037142715.1 Paludibacter sp.
CGTTGGGCTGCCGGTGCAACTTATGCCACAGGTGTTACTAATGCTGCTGGTAGAACTTATTTGGGAATTGGAAGTGACAATACTACAATTGATCAAAACTACAATAACTTCACGGAGCAATCCTTAAAATTGTTTATGAACGAAGTTAAAAGATATGCGCCAATACCTGCTGGAGTGAACGATGTAAAAATGAACAACAAATTGGTAATTGTAAAAAATAACTGCATTGAAATGCTTCAATCAGCAAGCAATGTTTCGGTAATTAATGCAGTTGGTGCAATTGTAAGCACACATAATAATGTTGTTGCCGGCACTTCTATTTCGTTAACTCACAGTGGTATGTACTTCGTGAAAGTGAAGTCGGCACAAGGTGTTGAAGTTCAAAAGATTATTCTACAGTAATTAGTTTTAAGTTGATAAATTTTTAATGGGGTAGCGTGTAATGCGCTGCCCTTTTTCACAAAATTACAAATTCAATAAATAATTATATGCATTCACGGTTGAATTTTGTCATAGTTTTACTTTCCCTTTTTTCATTCATAGTTCCTGCTCAAATAAAAATCATTGATTTTGATAAAGCAAAGTTTAAGAATGATGTAGTTTTTGATAAAGTGACCAATTGGAAAACTTTTGCATCAAAATTATCGCCTGTCGAGATAGATGGTACACCCTCATTGGTAATCAATAACAGACCAAAAGCGCCTTATGGATATGCCGAAACTGGAAAAATTGATGGCGGCTGTAAGTATTTTTCGTTCGACTATAAGCGCTTGGATGGCGGCAATTGTGAGGTGATGGTGTGGGTGAATAATACGCTCATTGCTACCATTGATCAAGCCAACGGACAAATCCAATCGATGATTAAACTACCTGTATTTATTTCAGGGCCAGTGGTTTTCAAGTTCCAGCATTTTAGTGAAAAATCGGGTTCTATCGCCATCGACAATATTTTGTGGACGCCATGTACAAATGCTGAGGCTTCTGCTTATCAAAGAGCCCATGAAGTGCCAAACCCCAAAGGCAACCTCATTTTTGAAGGAGATTTTGAGCGTGGAAACCTGGATAATTTCACACTGTCAGGCAATCAAAGAAATAGGCTTGTAACCACACCAACCCGCTCTGGTAAATATGCATTGCGTTCCACGGTGGATCGTTATGATGACAATGCTGCCTACCGTTGCGAAATAGTAGCCAAAGACCAAAATGCCCGTCAAGGCTATTTGTATCAGGAGGTTGGTAAAGAATATTGGTATGCATTCAGCACTTTTATACCGCGCGATTTTATTATTGATAATCTGACAGAACTAATAGCACAATTCCATGGAACGCCAGATGAAGGCGAGGATTGGTTTTTGCCCAATTTCTCGTTGCACATTACCGAAAACCATTACGAGATAAACCGATATTGGGATTCTAAACACATCACCAACTGGAAAGAACGTGATGGCGAAGACCACTACACTTTTGGTAATATAACCGATGACAAGGAAAAATGGACGGATTGGGTTTTTCAAATAAAGTGGAGCTACGCAAAAGACGGTGATGGTTTTATGAAAATTTGGAAAGATGGTGTGCTTATTTTTGACAAAAAAGGCCCTAATTGTTCCAATGATGATTTGGGTCCATTCCTTCGTTTTGGCTTGTACAAATGGGATTGGCGACATACTGAGCAAAAGAAACCTGGTAATACAACGCATAGCGTTATTTATCACGACGAATACCGCATTGGAAATGCCAATGCCAAATACGAAGAAGTTGCCCCGGGAGCTTTATCACCAACTGGCGAGGTGAAATTAATCTATAAAGTGAAATAGAAGACTGTGAAGGTCAAATTACTTAGCAAAATGTTATCCCAATAAAAAAGCTTATAGAAATAATTTCTATAAGCTTTTTTATTGGGATAAGTCAAAGGGAAATAAGTGGTTTTTTGAGCGAATTATATATTTTTGAATACTTTATAGGTTACAATCGAATTGTCTATCATTCTGATATTTAGCAAGTATGCACCTTGATTTATCTCGGAAGAATTGAATGATAAATCGGAATTATTTACATTAGCCAATACATTTATTTTTCGGCCTATTAAGTCAATCAGTTCAACGCTTTTTATATCCACATTTTCTCCCGATATAAAAAGTTTGTCTTTAAAAGGGTTTGGATAAACATTAAATGATTTAATCTTATTGTCATTAATTCCCGTAATATAGGGTTCTGCACCACTCATATAGGTTGGGGAAGTCCAACTGTCGGTTCTAAATGGATAAGCAATAATACCTTGTTTATTCATCAGATTTGCCATTGAACCTTCGGTGTAAGCAAATCGCACCGCCACAGGAGTACTAACGCTTGGCGAATTTACTATAATCGTATTGCCAGAAATTATACCCGTTGCAGGATAAAACTTCTGATCGGAACCTGCTATTCTAAAACAAGTCAAGTTTTTACCATCCTTGGAAATTAAACCAGTACTCAATGATTCGGCTTTGAAGGTTATGCGGATTGAGTTCCCTTCGATGGCCATCGATTGGTAAAGTGGCCCAAGGTATTGAACAGGCTGCCCATAGTCTTTTGCCATAGCCCAATAAGCCAATCGTTGTCCCACGTCTTTTTTATTGTGTGGATGCGCCACTGCTCTTTCGTCACCATCCTGCATCAAATCATTGGTGGCAATAATTCCTGTTTTTGCAATGGTTTGGATATTAGCTTGATAATCACGAAACATAGCTCTACCAAAATATAAATCAGCTGCACCAATGTTAAGTCGAGGTGTAATCTGAACGGCATAAAATGAAAAATTGATTCCAAAATCTGTTCGCCAATCATTAATCATGGCAATATTGGCTTTGGTGTAGGTTGTTCCATCGCCCGTATTCGATTCGCCCTGGTACCATATTGCACCTTTTATTGCCAATGGAAAAAGTGGGGCAATAATACCATTATAGAAATAGCTTGGGCGTGATTCATCGGTTGTTGCAGTAGTTACCGGATCAACATATTTTGTCTTCAAGGTGGCATCTGCCACAAGCGTTTCATTTTTTATCCAAGTCTGAATGGCAGAACCCGATTTAGCAGCAACAAGCAACCCGATTGGGATATTTAGTTTTGTATTTAATTCTCTTCCAAAATAATATCCTACAGCAGAAAATTTAGCAACATTTGTAGGGTTACAAACCGACCATGAACCACCTTCTAAATTTGTGAGTGGAGTAAGCGACCTTGAGAGTGGGCACGTGAAGAGTCGGACATTCGGATAATTTGCTGCATTAATTTCATTGGCATAATCCACCACGCCAACGTTGGTTGCAGCATCCTGATAAACCATAGTGAATGTCATGTTCGATTGACCAGTACACAACCAAACCTCGCCAACCAGCACATTGGTAAAAGTGATGGTATTTGAAGGTCCTTTGGCTACAAGTGTATATTGTGGTGCTTGACCAGAAACTGCAGCAGGAGTTTGAATATTTGCCAGCCATTTTCCATTTGAGTCGGAATAGGCTTTCGTTGTGGATATTACATTGCTTCCAAGCGCTAGTGAAATGTCAACTTGTGTTCCGGCTGTAGCCCAACCCCATACGGGTACCATGGTGCTTTGCTGTAGTACCATGTTTGTGTTGAAAGTTCTAGCCACTGTTATTGTTTGACTCACAATTTGTTGAGTGAATAGCAAGCAAAAAAAGAAGGTGATTTGTACTGTTTTCTTCATGTTGATTTTTTTTTGATTTAGTGGATTGTAATTATACTGCAATATTAATGGTTTTTTTAATATCCAGGTTATATTATTTTGCTCACTTATGGTACAATCTACAAGTATTTTGAGTTAGTTAAATATAACAATGATGAAGTTTCATTTTTTACTATTTCATTCCTTAAAAAAGTTGCATTTGCAAATGCAAGAAGTACTTGCCATGATTTGATGAATGTGGAAAACTTATCGAAAAATATAATAGCTATTGCTTGGACTAATACTTTAAAATTATACGAATAAAAAAGTATAACAGCTAAGCAAAATAGTATTACTAATTCCCTAAGTGTATAATTATCTTTGTGCCAAACTATTATTAGATATTACATTATCTTAAAACAATCTTATTATGAAAAAAACTATCACTTTTTTTGCTGCAATTTTATTGTGCTCCTTTCCTGCTTTGTTAGCTCAAACGACAGCCGAACAACAAGCCGATATTGAAACATTATACAGCAAATTGTATTCAGAAGCCATAAGTGCAAGTTTGAATGCCTCTAATGTTGCTTCCTACCTCACCAAAATTGATGTTGTAACAGGGAGATTTACGGATATGAATTATGTGTACAACTCCTCAACGAATGATATTTGTATTGCCTATCCGCCCTCTAAGCACAATGACCGTGTGCTTGAAATGACAGTTGCGTATTGTAAAACAGGTTCTATCTACTATCATGATGCCACATTATTGACGAAAATTAAACTTTTATTACAAGATAATTATCTAAATCGTTCTCATACAACTATTTTCGCATGGGCACCTAACTGGTTTGATACCTATATTGCTTCTCCCGAACGATATGCGAAATGCCTTATTCTTCTCCGCGATATACTTGAACCTACAGAATTGGCGCCTCATGTATCCTATTTGAGGGATGTGGTTACCACTAAAAATTCCGCTGGTGCTTTTCAATTTATAGAAGGTGGTGCAAATACGGTTTGGGTGGCTCAGGTTTCGATAAAAAAAGGAGTATTGGCCAAAGATTATTCAATTGTAAAAAATGCATTCTCCTTTATTACAGGCTGTTTGGCGTATATGTATGTTGAGAAAGTTCACAATGACGGTGAAGGAATTAAGGTTGATTTTAGTTACCACATGCACGGTTCGCAATTGTATATGGC
>JBAXAD010000263.1:0-4786 GCA_037142715.1 Paludibacter sp.
CTATTGGTACTACAGCTAGCCAACAAGCTTGATTTTTAGCTACTCACAGGAAAAGAACATAGAAATTATTCATTGAGGATAAAAAACTTTAGTAATTTTAACAAATCGTTATTCGTTTATGCTGTAGTGCGGAAAATCCCCGCCTGCGGCTGTGGCGGAACGTGTGTGACTTGAACGACAGCCGTAAGGCAGTCGGTGCTTTATATCAGATGAGAGTAGGTCTCTCAGCGACGGTTTTTAGGAGCAGTTGCTAAATCACCTTATGCTGCATTATTAGGAAACTATGATGTGGTGAGCGATAAGGAAAAAACGGGAGCTAGATTCCCGAAGATGAGTGTATGTGAGTTGAACGAAAGTGAACCAATGATGAAGCCTCGTAAGCGCAATAAATGATGTCGAAAGTAAGCAGTTACGTTTGTGCTTACGACAAAGTGTAACGGATACCTAATTACTGGTTACACGGCATCCGGGGTTAAATTGGCAAGACACATGCATAGGCTGATATAAGGAACAAGTGAACTCTATATCGTCTTGTAAAATCGAGAGAGGAAACAAGCGCTAAGGATGTAAGCGAGATATAGGGGGCAGACTTAGTCGTAGTAGCGAAGAAGTTTCTGTAATGGAAATGGAGCAAAGGACTAAGCATGTTAAGTTTCAAACCAATTAACAACCTAATGAAAATCAGGAATGATTGATTATTATGAAACAAAATCACAGCCAATAACCAGAATCATGGTTTGGCAAGCTTATAAAGAAGTAAAAGCCAATGGAGGAAGCAGTGGCATAGATAAAATGAGTTGGGATTACTTGGAACAAAACAAGAAAACCGAGCTCTATAAGCTATGGAATCGCTTAACCTCAGGAAGTTACTTTCCTAAAGCAGTCAAACAAGTAGCTATACCTAAGAAAGGCGGAGGTACTAGATATTTAGGAGTGCCAACCCTGTTAGACCGTATAGCACAACAAGTAGTCAGGCAACACTTAGAAAAGCAATTAGAACCCATCTTTCACGATAATTCGTATGGTTATCGTCCAAAGCGAGGATGTCATGAAGCAGTAAAACAAGCCAATGCAAATGCATTTACGCATGATTATGCAATAGACTTGGATATAAAAGGCTTCTTTGATAACATCGACCACGAGTTGTTAAAGAAAGCATTGGCGCATTATTGTAAAGATGAGTGGATAATGTTATATGTAGAACGATGGCTAAAAGCAGGCGTATTAACAGAAGCAGGAGAGCTAAAACCCACGCTTCAAGGAACTCCACAAGGAGGAGTAATAAGTCCGTTATTGGCAAACTTGTTTCTACATGTAGTATTCGACAAATGGATGTCTATGAACCATTCCGAAAAGCCATTTGAACGCTATGCAGATGATATAGTGGTGCATTGCAAAACCGAGAAACAAGCAAAGTTTATGTTGGCAAGAATCAGGGAACGCATGACAAGCTGTATGCTTATATTGCACCCTGAGAAAACGAAGATTGTAAATTTGCGTGGTGTTTCAGGAATTAAGTATCCAAAGAGTTTTGATTTTCTTGGATTTACAATAAAACCAAGAGCTTTTAATCACAAGGGTAAAACTAAAGCAATACCAAGTATATGCGTCAGTCAACGCTCGAAAACGGCAATTATGGAAAAGTTCAAAAGCATGAATTTGCATAAGCGAAGAAAGACAATTGAAGAAATTGCCAAAGAAATAAATCCAGTACTTCGTGGAATAATCAATTATTACCATGAGTTTTGGAAAGGTGATTTGCACAATGTTTGGTATCAGCTAAACACACGACTACTAAAATGGGTAAAATGGGAGAAAGGATTGTATAAGAAAGCAGCCGTTAGGTATTTGCAGACTAAATACAAAGAATGTCCTAATTTATTCGCACACTGGTTATTGGTATATCCATGAAATGTATTAATTTCGTGATTTACTAACATGAAGAGCCGTGTGAAGGGAGACTTTCAAGCACGGTTCCGTGAGAACGTGAGGGTGTAATTCCCTTGCGTGACTCGATTAGCACACATTTAATGAAGACCATTGCCATCATATTGACACTTCTAATTTCATCTGTAGTTTTCGGACAATCAGAACATTTTTCCTACGACAGTTTGAGTCGAACTTCTATATTTTATGACGACAGTGGACGTGTAACGTGTAAAATCAAGCAACTGAACAAAGAAAAAGGGAAGCACGAACATTTTATTTCATACGCAAAAAGTGGACAGAAGACTGAAGAGTTCTTCAGTAAAAATGGTGTTGTGTATGACACTCTCAAAAAATGGACAGACAAAGGAGAATTACATCACATTGAAATCTATTCGGACACGGGATACACTTTGTAAGCTTCCCTGAAAGCAGACCATTTAAAAATAGAATTCGACAAGCACCTTTTCGGTGCGCGTCAGTTTTTTTTATTAATTTTGAATGGAAACTATGAAAACAACACAATTTACAGAGACCCAAATTATTGCTATGTTGAAGCAACATGAGCAAGGTGTAAAAGCGCAAGAAATCGCTAGATTAAATGGAATTTCAGAAAAAACGATCTACAGATGGAAGTCCAAATATGGAGGAATGGATGCACAAGAACTTAAAAGAATTAAAGAGTTAGAAGCGGAAAACGCTAAGCTCAAAAGGATGTACGCCGAGCTTGCAATATTAAACGAAGCATTAAAAGATGTTATAGCAAAAAAGCTGTAAAGCCTTGTGAACGAAAAGAAGTTGCTGCTTATATCATAGAAAGTCATAATATAAGCATTCGCAAGGCTTGTGAGATTGTTAAACTTCCACGTAGTACTTTTTGTTATAAAGCAAAAAAAAAGGATGATGACACGCTAATTATAGAATTAAATATGCTAGTTGAAAAGCATGTTAGCATTGGGTTTTGGCAAAGTTATTATCGAATTAGAAAAAAAGGAATACTTGTAAATCATAAAAAGCTCTATAGAATATACACATCAATGAGATTAAATATTAGAAGAAGAATGAGAAAGCGTTTGCCCGCAAGAGTTAAACAACAGTTATTTCAGCCTACACAGATTAATCAGGTATGGAGTGTAGATTTTATGAGTGACTCTTTGTGGAATGGAAGAAAAATTAGACTGCTTAACGTTATCGATGATTATAATCGAGAAATATTAACGATTGAGACTGATACGTCTTTACCAACGCAAAGAGTAATAAGAGTTCTTGATCGAATCGGCAGTTATAGAGGATTGCCAAAGATGATACGAGTAGACAATGGACCAGAGTTTATAAGTTCAAAGCTTGATATATGGTGCAAGGAAAATGATATAACACTGATATTTATTCAACCAGGAGAGCCAACACAAAATGCATATATTGAGCGTTTTAATGGCACTTTCAGAAGAGATGTTTTAAATGCTTATGTGTTTAAGTCTATAAAAGAAGTAGATGATATAGTAAATGAATGGATGATAGATTATAATTATAATAGACCGCATAAATCGTTGAAAAATAAAACGCCAATGGAGTATATGACTGAAAAGTAAAAATTCTATTTTTGAATGGCTCTAATAGAGGGGAAGCTTACACCTATTAATAGGCAGTTTCAGTTTATTCTTTAGGAATAAGTAGATTTTATTGCCTATGGTTAGGGCTGCGTAGTTGCTTTTCGTATAAATACTAAAGTCGTCGGCATAGCGGACATAGCGTAATCCTTGTTGTTCCAGTTCTTTATCCAATTCATTCAGCATGATGTTGGATAGTAATGGACTTAAAGGGCTTCCTTGTGGTACGCCTTTTCGCCGTTTGACTAATCCCCCATCTATTTCAATGGGTGCTGTTAGCCATTTGCGAATAAGGCGTAGTGTTTGCGGGCATTTTATCTTGCGATATAGCAATTGAAGTAGAATACAGTGGTCTACTTCATCGAAAAAGGTCTGTAGGTCAATATCTACGATATGACTGTAGCCTGAGTTGATGTATTCTTGTGCTTTTAATACCGCTTGGTGGGCGTTGCGATTGGGTCGGAACCCATAGCTGTAATCTTCAAATTCAACCTCAAATTTCAAGGCTATTACTTGTCCTACTGCTTGTTGTAGCAATCGGTCGGATACCGTGGGAATACCCAATAGGCGTATTTTCCCATTGCTCTTGGGTATTTCTACCCCCATGATGGGTTTTGGCAAGTATGTTCCGTTTCGTAGTTCTGTTTCTATACGTGCTATATTGGTATGCATGTATTCATATAGTACATGCACGCTCATCCCATCCACGCCAGCCGAACCTTTGTTCGACCCTACTTGGCGGTATGCTCGCATCATATTTCTTCGGTTCAGTACTTCTTTAATCATCTTGTTTTGTTTTACTTTACTTCATCTGCCCTGTTCCGCTTAAAATAAGGCTAGTAAACTCGTGGTTTATACATCCTTATCGAATTTAGAACATCTCAATGTTCGGTCCTTCATTGCTTGGTGAGACCTCTGTATATCTATTACAGCTCATTTTCCGCAACTAATATGACCTCTGCTGACTTCTTGGTTCTGTTAACGCGTAACTGCCAAGACCTCCCCTGGTAATAGCTTTTTCCTTCATTCGATGCCTGCGAAATCTACATAAACACCCTTTTGGTATTCTTTGGGCTTTACAACGCTGTGCTTACTTACCCAAGTATCTATGCCTCATATTTCGTTTCTGTTCGTCAGTACCAAACTTTGCAGTCTCGCTTCCTTCAGTGTATACCTCACGACAAACCACCTTGCGACTTGCTAATTCTTCGGGACGTTACCCCCGCGAATAAGGGACTTGCACCCTCTGGAAA
>JBAXAD010000264.1:0-4781 GCA_037142715.1 Paludibacter sp.
TAAATATGCTTGTCAAAAAGGATGTTTGGTAGTTTATAAAATCAGATTGCACAGTGAAAATTGGATCCGAGGGAATCATTGGCGACAGGTTGATAATAATTACCCAAGGCGGTTCCGATGCTCCGTTGGCCAAGGATGGACAGCAACTTGCATCCTCCGAACCACTGGAAACAGATGCCATCATGGCCAGTTTGCAAGTTACGGCAAAGAATGCGGAAGTGATTTCGAGTCAGTTGGCTGAGGTAATGATAAAAGTAAACAAGGGCAAAGGTACACTTGGGCGTTTAATTCAGGATGAAACGATAGCCGAAAACTTGAACCAAACCATAGTGAATCTAAAAACTAGCTCAAAAGGGCTGGATGAAAACATGACCGCCGTAAAGCACAATTTCTTTTTTAAGGGTTATTTTGACAAGAAAGCCAGGGTGGCAAAGGAAAAAAAGGAAGCGAAACAAAAAGCGGAAGAGAAGAAGTAATGTGAAAGCATAAAAATGGCTGACATTAAATACTAAACTATTTAATGTCAGCCACTCTTGTTTTAGAAAATTCAATTCTTTAGTCTTGCCCTCACCACCAAAAATGCACCTACCACCATTATTGCCAGCCCTACAAATGGCGACCAATTGATAAATTGTGGAGCATCCTGATTGCTTGCAACAACGCTTAAATCTACTTGTTTGGTAAATAAGCTAATGGCAGTGTATGCCGAAAGTGCTAAACCGAATATAATTAAAAAGATACCTGTTATTTTCATTTGAATTTGTTTTATGTGAATGAATATTATGCTAAATGTTTCTCTTTGAAATACGCTATTACCAATGCGTGCATTTCGTTTTCGGTCATCTTATCTGCATCTTTCTTCTCAATTTTTATCTTGCTAAAAAGATGGTCGGCTTCCAGTAGGTTCAGCAACTCGCTTTTTGCATCTGTTGGCCCAAAAATTATTACCTCTTTGTAATTTCTAATTACCTCACTGATTTTACTGTAATAATTCGCCCTTTCTTGTTTTTCTCTTTTAAAGGTGTCGTTAAAATCAACATGTTTGTGTCCTTCGTTCAAACTCCTTTCATGATCTTGAAGCATTGTTTCGGACACGATACAATTTGTAACTATCACATTTGCTTTTGTTTCCATTAAATAAGCATAAGAATGATCCATCCATATACCCAAGTGCGTTAATTCTTTCATGATGATTTGTGTTTAATTTTTGTTCTATCTCACAATATGAACTTTTTATTCATTGTTGTATTCCAGTTCCGAAAAAAAACCGGAATGAAAATCAAAACTAACAAATAATTCATTTGAGGATATTTGCATTTATTTTTTTGTATGTATTTTAGTAATGGTTTAAGGTAATCAATACTTGCATAATTCCCCTTTAGGGGTTAGGGGTTATTTGTAAGTAAAGATTATTCATTCAAATCAATCATTAGAAATCTCCAAAACTAACAACCAATTTGAACGAATAATACAGTATTAATTAAATATCGCTTTCAACATTATTGCTCCAACAACTTATAAAGTTCGTTCAAGTCAGGAGAAAGAATGACTTCCGTTCTGCGGTTTGATGAACGACCTACTGCGTCATCGTTTGCTTTTACGGGTTTAAATTGACCTTTACCAGAAGCTGTGATGCGTTTAGAATCAAAACCATTTTCAAGGGTCAAGATACGTACAATTGAATTTGCCCTAGCAGTACTCAAGTCCCAATTATCTTTGAACTTAGCTGTTTTGATGGGCACATTGTCCGTGTGACCTTCAATCACCACGTTGATGTCTTTGGTGGAATTTAGCACTTGCGCCAAGGATTTCAAAGCTGCAACTCCCAATGGATCCACTACATCGCTACCCGACTTGAACAAAAGTTTTTCTTGTAATGACACATACACACTACCATCCTTGATGTAAACATAGAGTTCGTCTGTTTTATATTTCAACAACGCATCGGCAATAGAATTCTTTAGTTTGCTCATTACGTCTTTCTGCGATTGTATCACTGCTTGTAGGTTATTTAAACGCTTTGCCTGATCCTCAATTGTCATTCTGGATTGTGAACTGAGATTTGTCAAGTCCTGATGTACCGATGCATTTATTGATTTTGCAAGGATGCTTTTTGATTCTGCAAAGTTGCCTTTTCGCTTCTCAAATCTGTTACCTGCACACTACACTCATTCAATTGAGTATGCGTGTCGGAACTGTCTTTTTGAAGTTGATCGACATGATTTCGTGAAGCTACGAGTTTTTTGCTTGGTCCGCAGGAAGCGAACGATAGACTGAAAATAAGCGTTGAGAATGCAAGAAAATTGGCTGTTTTTTTCATTGTGCTGTTTGTTTTTTACGTGAATGATTATAATGCAAAGTTGCGTAACTTTTAGGGCTAAAATGTTACACAACTTTTGGAATCATTTGTAAAATTCACACTATTCAGACTGCAGACACCAGTCTCCAGACGCCAGTCTTTGTCTGGAGACTGTCGACCGAAGTTTAGAACGGATAACCAATGGCGATATTCAGGATTAGATTTTCATTTCTCCATTCGGGAGTTGCAGGTTTAATCTGCTTGATTACCCAACGCTGGTTTTCTTCCAGCCAAGGTTTGCGGAGCGGCATGGCCAAATCGAAGCGGAGGATAAAGAAGGACACGTCAACTCTGAGTCCAACCCCTGCACCAACAGCCATTTCATTTATGAAACTCGAAAATGCAAACGGACTTCCTGTATTGGATGGATTTGATTTCTGAAGCCACACGTTGCCCGCATCCACAAACAAAGCACCTTTAAAATACTTGTAAATATTAAAGCGGTATTCACCGTTCATTTCTAGTTTTATATCACCGCCCACTTGTAAGAATCCAGTTTTGTCCACTTGTTGGTTGTAGACTCCCGGACCAACGGAATTAATCTGAAAAGCACGAATGCTATTGGGGCCACCACTAAAAAACTGCTTGCTGTAAGGCAACACCGATGAATTTCCAAAAGGTTTGCCAACTCCTGCAAATACACGCATTACCAATTTGTTCTTGTCCCTAAAATTATAATATGCGCGACCATCAATGCTTAATTTGGCAAATTGAGAGTAAACAGAACCCACTACATTGGATGGATGGTCAGCATTTGGTTTTTCACCGCCGATGAGCTTTGCCAGTGAAAAAACATTACCTGCAGTCTCTGCATTAAAGTGCATGAAGAACTGTATCTTTTTGTTTGGCAACATTTGTTCTGAAAATGAAAATGCATAATTCATGCCTGCAATAAATTGCTCTTCGTAGCTTTTTTTCAAAAAAGGATTTGAAACCAGCAGTGCCGTAAAAGTGTCGGATTGATTGGCGAGTGATGTATAACTAATGTTTAAAGGGTTAAACTCCTGTTCGTTTTTGAAATTTGATTTCCACTTAAAACCATAAATGAACTGGAAAGTACGCATGTCAAAATAGTCCACTCTTTTCAAAAAGTTGTAGGAAATAACAAACCGTGTTTTGGGAATATAGAGGCTGTTTGATTGTTTGATTTTAAAGGGTGACAGAAAACGAGGAAAAGTCAACTCCACTTGCGGGTTCAAGGAGTAGGAAAACAGATTCTTGTTTAGTCCGCTCAATTGCGCCTCGAATGAACCGGCCATGTTGAGGTTCAACAATTCCGCCCCACTAAAGGTATTCCGATTCAGAAAGCTCAAATTCATGCGTGGCCCGGTGTAATTGTTGGATTTGGAAACCACATCCAGTTCAGCCCTAAAAGTGTGATTGGACATGGGTGTCATTAAAATAGTAACATCCAAAAATCCAGTGGCAGTAGTATCGCTGTCCGAAAACTTCACCTGCACAAACTTGAAAGTGCCCATCGACATCAATCTGTTGAGCGTAATGTTATGATTCTCGCGTGAATAGTATTCGTGTTTTCTAAGATAAACAGACTGCATAATCACAGTGGGTCTAATGTTCAGCTCTTCCTTTTTGCCTTGAAAAACTGCATTTTGGCACATCACAGTATCCTTGATGCTGTCCACACCTCTGCCATGCAACGAATAGTTTTGGTTGATAAATATATTGTTGATACGATATGAAGTCAATGCATTTTCAGGAAGGTCTTCCTTCAAAGTCAACTTGAAAGTTACGCTGTGGTCCACATTAGATGTGTCGGCTTTAAACAGCAGGTAGTCGGGGTTAAAATAGAAGTATCCCTTGTTTTTTAGCTCTGCATCAATCCGTAACCGCTCATTTGATAGCTTGTCGAGGCTGTAATCTTCTCCGGGTTGAATGAGTGAATTCCCTTTTTCTGCTTGAATAACCTTGCTTATACTGTCATTTGAAATATTGTAAATGAGCTCTTTGACCGTGTATGGTTTATGTACACGACTAGTGTAAATCACTTTGGCAGTATGTTTCTTTTCAACGATGCTAGAACTTGTTGAACCATTGAAAATGCCGATATTGAACAACTTGGCATCGATGATGTTACTAGTTGCTGCTGCCTTAACGCTACTAATATAAACGGGTGCGTCGCCTTGTCTTTGTATCCACTTTTTAAATTTACCCTTCGGATTTTCTCCCGCCAACATGTACAACCAAAGTTGTGGTCGCATGCCCAAATAACTTTTATTGGGTTCCGGACGAACCAAAGGCTCAATGGACGCAGTGATAAATGCCTTGTCGATTTTCTCAGTCGATTCCAGTTTTATGACTGCTCCGGTATAAAGTTTCTCGCCTTTGGGAAGATGGGAAGTGCCGCTGCAGGAAAAGAGGAAAAGGAAAGCCCCCCAACCCCCGAAAAGGGGGAGGTAAGAAC
>JBAXAD010000265.1:0-4773 GCA_037142715.1 Paludibacter sp.
TTTTTGCTCAAAATGGTAGCCGATTTTAGTTTTGAATTTTCCCATTGCATAGCCACATCATAACCACCGCGCGCTTTTAATCCTGAAATAGAGCCTATTGCCCAAGCATCGGGAAGTGCAGGCAACAGATAGATTTCCTTTTGGTGACTTTGCATCAGCATTTCCGAAATGCCTTCTACCACACCAAAATTCCCGTCAATTTGATACGGTGGATGTGCGCCCAACAAGTTTGGATATGTTCCGCCCTTTAATGTGAAACCTTTTTCGGTGGTATAATTCAAATCGTTTTGAAGCATTTTATAAGCGTGATTTCCATCCAGCAATCTCGCCCAGAAACACACTTTCCAAACAATAGACCAACCTGTACCCCCATCGCCCCTGAGTTCAAGTGTTTTTTTACAGGCATTGAAAAGTTCCGGCGTTTCTAAAGCAGAAATTTCGTTTCCGGGATGAAGACAAAGTAAGTGCGAAACATGACGATGTTTTGGATCTTTGTCATCATAATCCTCGGCCCATTCCTGCAAATTTCCTTTTTTGCCAATCTGATAAGGCAATAATCTGTCTTTTGTTTGTTGCAGTTTTTTAGCTAAATCTACATCTGTTCCCAACACATTAGAAGCTTCAATCAAGTTTGTGAAAAGATTCCGTATCAAGGCCAAATCAATGGTAGCGGTTTTTGTAACTGACCATATTTTACCATCGGGAAGCTTGAAACTGTTTTCGGGCGAAGTGGATGGCGAAGTAATTAAATGACCTTTGCCATCCTCAATCAACCAGTCGAGGCAAAACTCCGCAGCCCCTTTCATAAGCGGATAAGCCACCTTTCGCAAGTATTCTTTATCGCCATTGTAAGCATATTTTTCCCATACACTTTGGCATAACCAAACGCCAGCCAACGAAAAATTTGCCCAGCGCGGGTCGCCTATCATGTCTCCAATCGGATTGGTAGAAGCCCAAATATCTGAGTTGTGAGCTGCCGCCCAACCGCCACATCCATAAATGTTTTTCGCAGTTTCAGCTCCTGTTTTCGACATATTTATCACTTGCTGAATCAAGGGTTCGGCCATATCGCCCAATCCAGTTTTTTGGGCTGCCCAATAGTTCATTTCCAAATTGATATTGGTAGTGTAACTCGATTTCCAAGGCGGTTTCAATCCAACAGACCATTTGCCTGATAAATTTGCAGGAATACCGCCGGGTCGCGAGCTTGAAATGAGCAAATACCGACCGTATTGATACAGCAAAACTTCCAATTGTTGGTCGGATTTATCGGTTTGGTAACGTTGCAATCGTTCGTCAGTTGGCAAGCTTTCCGCTTCTGGATTATGCGACAATTCAAACTTCAAACGTTGGAAATAATTCGAATAATCAGCAATGTGTCTGGATTTTAGCTCCTTGAATTTTTTATTCCCCAAACCATTAAAATACCCTTTGGCCAATGCTGCTTCGTCTCGTCCTTCGCTGATGGGGCATTTGTCATATCCATTAAAGCTGGTCGCTATAGAAGCAACCAAAGTTACATTTGTTGCACCTGAAATATGAATACCATCTTTGTCGACCATTTCTTTTCCGTCGTTTTCAATGGATCTTATCCGCAATTGAAACCGCATTCCTTTGCATGCATCGCCCCATTGCGGTGGTTCGGTAGAAAAAGGTGCATTACCATTCATAATCCAATCTTTTCGTTGTGCGTCAAATAATATTTTCTGAACGGATTTGGCTGAAACATTAAAATCAAGCTGCTTTGAAATAGAAGAAATCAGGTGAATAACAATGACTTGGTCAGGAGCCGATGCAAAAACTTCGCGGGTAAAAGTTGTATTTCCAACCGAAAAACGGGTTGAAGTTACAGCGTTCGAAATATCCAGTTCGCGGTAATAATTTGACACCTCACCAACGTAATCTTGCTTGATAACCAAATCACCCACAGGCATATACGACATACATGAATTACCCTGCATTTTACGACTCAACTGGTCAGCAAGTTCATAATTATTTTCGTCCAACGCTTTTCTAATCATTGGCAAAAAGCTTGGAGCAGCAGGATTTGGATTGCTGTTGATAGGGCCGCCCGCCCACAATGTTTCTTCGTTCAGGTTGATGATTTCCTCCGAAGTTCGCCCATAAACCATAGCCGCCAAGCGTCCATTGCCGATGGGAAGCGCATTCACAAAAAACTCGGCGGGTGATTTGTACCACAGTTTTTGTGACTGTTTTTGTGCATTAACTGCTGTTTGACTGATAATTATAAATAGAATGACTTGAACGATTCGTTTCATTTTTCTTTAATTTGATATGTCATTATCGATTTCAATGTTTTCTTTTTGTAGCTAAAATTTATCCGGTAAATAGAATTTCCCCAATTTTGAATAACTCCGTTATCTTCAGGAGCATTCATTTCCACTTTTTCAATGGTTGCTTGCAAAGATTTGCTGTCATATTCAATTTGGAAATCCTTACCGTTAGCATGAATTATCACTTCCCCTTTTTTCCCTATTTCCACCGGAAAACAAGTCATAAAATGCTGACTAACACTATCGAACTTCGTAAGTAAAATATTGTCAGTCAATTGAACTTCATTGCCACGAACCAATTTCACTGTTCTTTGCCACGATTTTATGCCTGCATTTTCGGGATAAGCTTTGGCAATATCGAGCACAATTTGAGAAACTTTGTTCCCGTTTGTATAATTTACATTGGTGGCTTTGAATGCTGCCCCAGGCAATTGTTGTTTGCCATTTATGGTCGGTATATTGTGATAATCAGAGGTGTTCGACCAAATTTCATAGCGCTGATTGCTGAATGTTTTTGCGGTATAAGTCCCTTTACCAATGTCAATTAACACAGGCATTCCATCGTAATAAACCACAAAATTTCCAATATCGTTGTGGTTGTGACTTTCATCGTTGTTTCCGCCTTTTGCTGCCAGATAAAAACCGTTGGATGAGCCTTCATTGTCGCGCGCCATCATCACCTGAATGTCAGGATACCACGCATCTTTGGGCAAAGGAAGGTTTTTTGTGATTTTGGAAAGTGCGTTGTGATTGAATATTTCGAATAATGTTCTGATAAATACCCTGTCAATTGTGATGCTATCTTTTTGATAATAAGCTCCAAAACCCATCATGTTTTTATCGTCAATGGCTTTCCCGTAGCGATACACCAAATCGGCAGGAACAGCTACTTTGGGTGGTGCATCCGCAAAATTCAAAAAATACTCCGAGCCAATTTGCGCCTTGTAAATAAATTGCCCCATGTTTTTGAATCGCTGATTAGCATAAATATATTCAAACGAATTATTCGTGGCAAGATTGAGCAATTCTACATTATCGAACAACGAAGCATGAGCCACCGCCCAATAACTAGGACCTTCATCGCAACCGCCATCCTGTGGGTAAGGATTGAGGTATTGGTCCAAGGTGAGCATAATTTTCTCCAGCATTTTTGCTCTTTTATTTTCGTCTTTTTCGAGCAATAAAGCTGTGTTCAGCCAATTGGAACAAATCCATGGATTCCAGTTGTTGGGTCGTCGTCCTGCTTTGTTGAAACCCATCCACGGATGGTTATTAGTCGTAAGTGGCGTGAAAATACGCTGATTGGTTTCGTTATAAATCCGCTTGCGAATCTGAGGTGAAATGGCATCCAATTTGTCGCCCACAAAGTAATCAATCCACGAAAGGATGGCTGCGGTTTCGGCCGAAAACAAATCTACGTAAGGGTCACTCGTGTCCGGCAATCCTGCACCTGCATGCCACTGATTGAGATGCGCCGGAATGCCCCAGTACGATTCCTCGCATATCGACCACACGCCATTCACTATTTGGTCCATAAACCGACCTTTGTTTTCATATAACTCAGCCAGCAGCAAATTGGACAAAACGGTTCTTTTCGTAAAAC
This sequence comes from Paludibacter sp., assembly GCA_037142715.1. GTDB lineage: Bacteria > Bacteroidota > Bacteroidia > Bacteroidales > Paludibacteraceae > Paludibacter. The sequence continues at coordinate 3,898 of JBAXAD010000265.1, forward strand.
TGGATTTTTCGTATTGTTGACGGTCGCCGGTACGCTGAAAAAGCAAAGTTACCGTAGCCGGAATGCCCTGAAAATTATAGTTCAACTGACTTTCCGCCTTTTTTACAAGCTGTTTCATTTGCGTAGAATCAATGCTTTCCCAAGCTTTTCTATCCGCTATTTTTGGAAAGGGTTGCCATTTGTCTTGCGAGATAATGATTTTTTCAAGTTCGGCTTTGGTAAACCGGCCACTAAAAATATTCTGTTGTTGTGCCGACAGAAAAGCACAAAATGCAATGAGACAAATAGATATGATGTGTTTTTTCATTGTGCGAATTGTATGGAATTAATCAATAATTCGTAATAAAATAAGATTTTTTGAACGCAAAGTTGCAAAGCCGCAAAGAAAAACTGAAAGTTTTTGTCTTAGCGTTCTTTCTCTTGTTGTTGAATATAAGGCATTTAAAACTTAGCGGCTTTGCGTTTACTCTTTTATTTGGAATATGATTACACTTGGTCAAAATCAACTTTTAGTTCTTGTCCTTAAACATTATAGGTACTTTTATAACTAATCATTGCATAATTACAAATAACACACTTTTATTTGGAAGTGAATTACATTACTTCAATGTCAAGCTTGCATTGGCTAAATCATTTCTTCAATCCCGTCAAATCAGACTCAACCGTTATTTTACCATTACCCGGGACAACTGTAGCTGTAAAGTCATTGTTAATTTCGATATTGGATGAGGTTTTTAAAAGTATTTGTTTGCCATCCACTTTATTGACCAACAGTTCCATAGCCCCTTTTTTATTAAACACACAGCCATAGATATTGATTTTTGTAGGCAAATAGTCTTTTAAAGCTTTGTTTTCGGTAAATACAATACCGTTATT
>JBAXAD010000266.1:0-4760 GCA_037142715.1 Paludibacter sp.
CGACGCTTTTTGAACGGTTCTATTTGTACGTAAATGTCCTTTATCAAATCATAATTTTCAGCAACCGTGGTATTAAATACCGTAGCAAAAAAGTTTAGATTTTCCTCAACGGTCAAATCCTGATAAAGCGAAAATCGTCCTGGCATATACCCTACCCGCTTCCTGATTTCCTTATAATCATTCAGCACATCAAAACCATCAACCGCAGCTGCTCCTGAATTTGCCAAAATCAAAGTAGTAAGAATCCGAAAAAGCGTGGTTTTTCCAGCACCATCAGGGCCAATGATACCGAAGATTTCACCTCTAGAAACATCGAAATTGATGTCATTGAGTGCTTCGATTTTCCCGTATTTCTTGCTAATAGATTTACAACTAATTGCAATATCAGAATTTATATTTGCTATTTCCATTTGAATTAGTAGTTTCAAAACTATCAATTGTCAACTATATACTGTCAACTAAAACTTAACATCTCCGTACATTCCAATTTTCAAAAATCCATCATTTTTTACATTGATTTTCACGGCATAAACCAAATTTGCGCGTTCGTCACGAGTTTGTATCGTTTTTGGGGTAAACTCTGCCTTACTTGCAATCCACGCTACAGTTCCAGCATATTCTTTGCTATCATCCTTCCCAAAATCAGAAGAAATTTGTACTTTCTGACCAACTTTTAATTTCGTAAGTTGGTCGGCAGTAATGTAAGCTCGTAAAATCATATTGTTGGTATCGGCAATTTTGAAAAGTGCTTTTCCGGGAGCGGCCACTTCGCCCATCTCGGCAAATTTCACCAATACAGTTCCTGCTATTGGACTTACAATCTTGCATTTACGCAATTGGTCTTCTATTTGGGCTACCTGCAAAGTAATACCCTCACTGTCGTCGGTTATTCCTTGATTGGTTGTTTCCAAAACAGTTTTCTGAGCATCGAGTTGTTTTTCTAACACTGCAATTTGGGCGTTAATGTCATCCAATTGCTTCTTATTGGCTGCATTGGCTTTCAACAGACTTTCCACACGTTTTCGTTCCGTTTTTGCAGTAGTGATTTGTTGCTCAATGGCTGCAATTTGTTTCTTTACATCAGGGCGGCGACTTTGCAACGACTTTTTACTACTTTGAATTTGTTGTTTACGCAGATAAAGCTGTGTGCTGTCAATGGTTCCAACCATCTCATTAGCAGCAAGTACTTGACCTTCTTCCACATTAAAAGTAAGAATTTTACCAGCTGCTTCTACTGAAACAATTACCTCGGTAGCTTCAAAAGTTCCCGAAGCATCGGCATTGTCCTTCGACTTGCCACAAGAAATTAAAAGTGCCGAAGTAGCTAATCCTAAAAGAATTAATCTCGAATTAAAAATGTTCAATTTTGGTTGTGTGTTGATATTTGCTTTCATATATTTTTGTTTTCAATTGTGAATGAAAAATGGTCAATTATTTATATTATTTTTTAATTGATAAACCGAGATAATAAGTTGAATTTCATGCAATGCTTTCACTTGTCGTGCTTGATTCTCGGCGTTTATTTCACGAATTAAGTCGCTCACGGACATTGTACCATTTTCAACTTTCGCAGTTGCTGACTTCTTGATATTTTCCCGTAAACGAATTATTTCATCATCATTTGTGATAACTGATTGCAGCTTTTCAATTTCGGTTTGTTGTTGCTTGGTTTTCAAATCAGTATTAAAAAGAAAAGTTTCTTTCTGAATATCTACGGCCTTTTTATTGATTTCTAGCTTATTGATATTATTCTTTTGAGTATAAAATCCGCTAATATTCCATGACAAACGAATGCCACCAATATAGAAATCGGACAACGCATTGCTAAGCATATTTAGTCCAGGCTTGCCAACACCAGCTTGTCCAAAAAGTCCAATTTTTGGAAGATTTCCTGCATTCAACAAATTCTTTTGGCTATCGTACAAATTGCTTTGCGCTTCGAATAAACCCAATTCAGGACGATGATTGGTGGTATCTTTCAGCAATGATAGATTAATTATCGGTTTGGTCAATTCAGTTTTATCGTTAACAACCAATCCTATAAATGTCGAAAGCATAATGCAATATGATTTAATAGTACTTTTCAATTCCGTATCTCGTTGAACAGCATTGATTTGCTCCACTTTTATTGCATCAACATCGGCTTGATTGGCCACTCCATTTTGCTTATAAGCCTCCACTCGGTTGTAGTTAACAAGCAATTCATTTTGTAGAATATCATTTTGTTTCAATTGCTCTTTCAAGAGTAAAATGCCGAAATACAATTGATTAACCCGTTCGTTAATTGCAAATAAATCAACTTCGACTTTTTGTTTCTCAATTTCAGAACCAGCTGTGTTTATTTTCTTCTGAGCTTTAATCACTCCACCATCCCAAATTATCTGATTTGCCTCCAAAACTGCTTGATATTGGTCTTTGTCCTGACTCATTTTATTTCCAGCAACGGTAATGGAAATGGCATCCGACTGCAAAGTTCCCTTCGCCGAAAGCGTTAATTGCGGCAAATAACCTTTATTGGCATTACTGAGGTTATAATCAGCCGTTTGCTCAATCAATTTGTATTGTTTTACCAATGGATAATTGGCGCGTGCCTTTTCCTGACAAGTTTCAACGGTGAGTGATTGCCCGTTCATTCCCATTTGACAAGCAAAACTTAGCAAAATGAATAAAATTTGTTTTCTCATATATTTGAATTATTATTTTTACGGATTTATGGTCTTAAACTATTCAGTATCAAATTCACATTTTCTGTTCTACGATGAATTATAACAAATTGTTTTTGAGTTTCGTTCAACGACATTAATTCAGAAGCAATTGGCAGAAGTAGGAAAAGAGAGATATTGAGCGAAACTGTACTCATTATTAAATCCATCAAACTAATTTGACGAATACGACCAGCACTAATTTCAGCTTCCAATTCAACGTTTAGTTTTTCAAATAATTTTTCGGGTATGCCTTGTAGTTTTTCCGATAATAGTCGAACTTGTTCTGGCCTTCTCGAAAATTCATTGATAATCAGGAGTGGAAGTTTGGAATTTGCCATCACCATGTCAAAATGCGATTCGATAATATGTTTCAGTTTATCCAAAAAAGGTAATTCGTCCAAGTTTTTAATTTCAAAAATGCCTTGAAAAAACATTTTGAACTTCTGTTCAAAAATTGTATTGAACAAATTGTCTTTCGTGCGAAAATAATAATGAACCAAAGCTTGGTTGCACCCTACAGCTTTGGCTATTTCGGTGGTGGAAGTTAACGCAAAACCCTTTTCTAGAAATATTCTTTCGGCTACTTCAAGTATAGCTTGCTCGGTGGTTTGACTTGGTTTATCTTCCATATTTAATTATTATATTTAATAGCTCTATTAATTGTGTGCAAAGGAATACAATTTCTTTTGAATATTCATCAAAAAAAGCAATTAATTTCAAATAAAATTTCAGATTTAACCTTTTGGTGGCGGAAAGTTATTGAGTACATTTTTAAATGTCGCCCCCAACACTTCAATAATATCACCCGCAATAAGAGATTCAAGCGATTGTTTTTCCAAAGCCAAATCGCCTGCACGTCCATGCAAAAAAACACCAATTTTGGCTGTATCTTCTGGAGAATAGCCTTGCGCCAACAAAGCAACCAACATTCCCGTGAGCACATCGCCGCATCCTGCAGTTGCCATACCTGCATTTCCAGTACTATTGAAAAAAAGTATGCCATCAGGCATGGCAATCAATGTATTAGCACCTTTTAAAATAACAATAACATCAAACTTTTTAGCGACTTCACGTGCTTTCAACATTCTTTCGTAGGAAGAATTGCATTTCCCAAACAAGCGCTCAAATTCTTTTGGATGAGGCGTTAAAATACTTTTTGGAGGTACAAGCGTAAGAAGTTCTTTGTATAGAGCGATAATATTCAGAGCATCGGCATCTATTATCATTGGTTTACGATAGTGTTCAAATAAATCGCGTAACATATCGGCACTATCTTCTTGATTTCCAATTCCTGGGCCAACAGCTACGGCTGTATAATTTTGAGGCGAATTTACTTTCGTAATTATATCATTATTTTTATCGGACAAAAAAATCACTTCAGGAATAGCTGTTTGCACAATGATGCGATTCTCTTTTGGGCCATGAACCGTGACTAATCCAGCTCCACTTCGCAAAGCAGCTTTGGCAGACAAAACCGAAGCACCGGCCATTCCAAGGCTTCCTGCAACAATAAGTCCATGACCGAATGTACCTTTGTGCGAGAACTTTGAACGTTTTTTTAATAACGGGTAAATATCATTTTGTTCCAAATAATAAAATTCACTTTCAGTTTTTTCAATTGCATCAGGGTGAATTCCAATGTCCAACACCGTCCAATTACCAACAAATTCAGCATTTTCAGCCATCAAGAATGACAATTTTGGAAATTGTAAAGTAAAAGTGTAATTGGCTTTTACAATTGGGTTGTTCAAATCTGCATTTTCTTCACCGTTCAATCCCGATAGTATATCAATGGCAACTACCTTACAATCAACATTGTTTATCCACTCAACCACTTTGGCATAAATACCTGAAAGTGGTCGACTTAATCCTGAACCGAAAAGTCCATCGATTATTATTGTTTCTGGAGTGATTTTTGGTTCAATAAATTCATTTTCACATTCAATAATGCATTTGGGAAACTTGTCTTTCAATCTTTGTAAATTGGTTTCGCAATCATCTGAAAGTTTTCCTATTTGCAACAAAACTACCTGAACAGTTAAACCAGTATTAAGT
>JBAXAD010000267.1:0-4739 GCA_037142715.1 Paludibacter sp.
ACACTGACAATCAGCAACAGGAAGCAAATACCGTTTAACCAAACCCTAACGAGGGAAAAGGCAGCCAATAGCAATAACCCAAGTGATACCCAGAGTGTGGATATACGAAAATAGGTGGCTGCAAACCCCATAGACATAAAGCGCAAAAAGGGGAAAACACAATAAAATACCAAAATTAAACCACCTATGAACAATAACCGTCTGTTCTGGGGTGATCCATGCCATAACTGTGGAATTAATAGCAAACTGAGTGTACCAATATAAAAACCTGGCCCTTCAAGATAATTCCAATAGCCCGCATACTGGCTACCTATGCCAAAAATGTCTTTGTGAAAAAACCCACCCAGTTCAGCCATCAAAATAGCGAGAGAGTTGAGGGTAAGACCCTGACCGAGGATATGAGTCATCAGTGAATCCCCCCCCACCACCCGCGATGTATCCAAGAGTTGCAAAACCACAGGCAGTAAAATGGGCGCAGCCATTAAGTAGCCCAGGCATATCAGCGGTGTCAATTGAAACAATATACGCTGCATGGATACCCTAGAAGCTGTGTTGCATGCCAAAAATAATACACACACCCAAAAAATAAATACCCCCAGCGCAACAAAAAACACGCCCCCCATCAAGCTTGCTGCCACCACCACAGGCAGCACACAATATCCAGCAAATTGTCCCATTCGCAATTGCCGCAGACACGCCCACAACACCAGCGGGTAAAATACATATGCCGTGGCTTCCATATCCCACTGCCCGTTGATGATGATAAAGCCGCAAAACGAATATACCAGTGCAAACAGCACAGCGACCTCTGCACGACTCATCAATGAACGCAACAAGACCAAACAAGTGAAACCACCTAAAACAAGTTTTAACAAATAAATTCCAATTCGAGCTGGAAGTATATTGCCCTCCCCCAACCATAAATTGAGCCACGCAAAAGCATCGACAAACCAAAGAATGGGCACACCGCCAAGCCCAATCTCAAAATACCAACCGCTAAACCCTTCGCGCAATACCGATCGCACCATGTGCATGGTGCCGGGAATAACCTGCGCAAAGCTATCGCTTCCAATGTCAAGGTATGCAAAATAGGCTTGACCTGACAAAAATTTTGAAAATACAACAAAAATAATCAAGGTCTGCAATGCCAACAATGCTCCGACAGACCTGCAAAATCCTGAAAACCAACCTGTATTAATATTTACTTTCATCACTTACTCTTATGACTTAGGTTTCACTCCAAAAACAAACCGCGACTGAATAAAATACGTGAAAATGGCCATTGGCAAGATAACCGAGGCCATCGCCCAATGGCGTCCACCCACGACGGGTGACAGCCACTCAATTAAGACCAAGTAGAACGCATAGACGACACCGTAGCCCAATAAAAAACGTGGTAATCGTGTGATGCCAAGATCACGAAACACAAAACCACCTGATGTCAAATAATTAAATATGAAACAGATGACATTGGATACCAATAGAATAATCCAAGTAGGCAAACTGGTCAGCGCCAAAAGAAAAAATACGAAAAACCCAAACAAGGTGTTAATACTACCGGCTAACAAAAATCTCAAGAAGCGGGCAGACATAAATCACTGTTCATTAAGTCTGTGTTTTTGGACGAACACCCGCTGTGAGGGTGTTGCCGACATTGATGCCAATCTTGCATGTGTTTAGATGGGTTAATACTAGCCCATTTTGGATCAAGCGTTTGAGGGGCAAGGGCAGTGGCGTAAGTCGCATCCAATATGACAATGAATAACGATTGGTGAAGGGGCGTGACATCACAGCATCAAAACCACATCGCTGAAAGAGCGCCGTGATACTGGTATTGGAGAAAATCTGCATGTGCTCAATGTCGATAATGGGTGAGCGTTTGCCCAAGAGACGATTGACAAAACTGCAGTAGTCGTGGGTGACAGTCACAAACACACCACCAGGTCGCAACAGCCTGTAGGCAGCATTTGCTGTCGCCAAAGGATCACGAACATGCTCCATGGTCATAAAACAACAAATCAAATCAAAAGAAGAAGGTTCAAAATCCCTCTCATCAAAGATACCCTCTCGCAGCCACGCTTGGCGGCGCAGGGGTGCAGCGGCAATGGCGGAACCGGATGGTTCCACTCCCACCAAATCTTTGAAACCGTATAGATTCAGAAAATCAAGCAATACCCCTGTGCCAGATCCAATTTCCAGAACACGCTCAGAGCGTGGTAACTGGGTCAAAATGGGCTGTAATGCGACCATATAGGCTTTCGCAGCATCGATCGCTTCATCAGAACTGTCATACTCGGCTTCGTGGTAAGCCTGTGCAAGTTCATCTTGATCCGGTGGGTCTGTGGCATAAACTATATCACATGTCCCACAGCGGACTAAAGTGTGACACATAAATTCTGGAACTTTGCGAGATGCATAACTAAACCCGGAAATCCGATGATGGTCAATGTTTCTTTTGTGAAAAAGAGATGCATTGCTATCGGATGTTTGGCAAATTGGACATAACCGCATCTCTGACATGGATACCTCTTCAATTGTGAATTTAGTGGTGTTAACAATAACACATCCATATATTGCTCTATCAGCAAACAAGTTTTATACCACATCAATTATAAAATTGATAGCGGCCTATGCAGTGTTGACGCGCCTTAGCGCCGAATTTAGCAAACATCAATGACATAAATTATTTATTGACACCCGCTTATCTAGCTCTTTTGATCTGCGTTGGCTGTTAATCACTGAATGCCCAAGTTTCTCTTATGGATGTACTCTTGGACTATAACGAATCGCATAAAAAGACCCAAAGTCAATCATGTTCGTTCGCTCATACGCTTACTCAAAGATTGCAGTGTTGAACTTCATCTTATTGTTGCATAAACTAATATACACACGAGCTATTTGTAGATTTATCCTCATTACTTTTTACGCGGTCGAATGCTAGTTATTTTCCAAACATAGTAAGTCCAACCACCCACTATTGTAGAAAAATCAAATTTACGAACATGATCTATTCCTCTTATTGCTAGATATAGAATCTTGACTAAATAAAATAATAATTTATACTCCTTCGTTAATCCGTTCTCTCTTTCTACCATATTTATTAGTCTATTGAATACAAATTGAGGTGGCTTGTAAATGCCTAATAGGTAAAGCGCAACGTTATTTATTGTTTTTTTTGTGTCAAGATATGAAGATGCTTTAAAATACTCAACCAATTTCGGATTTGTTTTAACATAATCGAACAGTTGAGTTTGCGGGAATATGCGCAATGAAAAAACAGTGAGGGTAAAAGGACGTTTTAAATTATAAATTAGCGTCAATGATTCAATAATATTTCTGTTAGTCTCTACAGGATTGTCGCTAATAATATCATAAGCTGGCGGGATCATTTTATATTTTCGTGCTGCATCAGCAAGAATACTGGATGATGTATTAATTCTTTCAATTGATGTATGACGATTATAAAATTTTAACGTGTCTTCACATCCTGATTGTATTCCCATTCTTGCTCTATTCATCCCCGCCGAGGCTAATAATTCAACCTTATTTTTCGTAATTATATTCGGATGCATCCCAAAAATAACAAAAGGTAGATTAATTTCGTTTTTATATTTATTGCAAAATTCTCCGATTATATCGGTTGGAAGTGCAATAAAATTGTCATCATAAAAAGCGATTGTTGAAATAAATGGAAATGATTTTTGAGCCTGTTTAATTTCGTCAATTATATAATCAACAGAAGTACGTCGAAGCTTTCTATGTTCCTTGTTGAGTTTAATAAATGAATCATTTGCGCAATATGAACAACTAAAAGGGCAACCAAGAGTCCATATCGTTCGGAATAGTAGTCCATTAAATGTAGTATAATCAATCTTGTTAAACGGACGAATAATTTTTTTGCCTAGATCATAAATTACACAATCGCTTTGATTGTATGAATGAGGCAATGCATTTAGTTCATCTGATGTACTTAATGATAGATATTTATTTTTTATGATTGAATTATTTACATTAAACCACATATTTGGGATGTTGGTCAATATTTGACCATTTTTAAGTCCTCTCATAAACATTTGCAATGGCACTTCACCTTCGCCGATACAAATTGCGTCCACATGTTTAATAGCAATATCAGAATATAAAGTCGGATGAACGCCGCCCCAAAAAATAAATGATTTAGGGTTATTTTTTTTGATTTTTATTGCGAGATCCTCAACAAAACTAGCAGATATTGTCATTGATGAAAATCCAATAAAATCTGCACTCGATAAATAAGTTGCTATAATTGTTAAGTCTTGACTTTTTATTGAACTGTCAGAATTGGGAATGATATGTGATAGAAATGAATACAAATTGTCGGTTGGTATAAAGCAAATTTCAGTTTCAGGCGCAATAGATCTCGCAATTCCGGCTATTTTCCTAAAACCAATTGCCGAAATACCAGATTCTATTGATACTAATTTAATGTTTAGTTTCTTTTGTATTGCAACCATAATATTTTGTTAGTCAGCAAACCACGAGTCAATAAGTTGATACCATTTCATAATTTACTCTTGGACTATAACGAATTGCATAAAAAGACCCAAAGTCAACCCTGTTCGTTCGCTCATACGCATAGTCAAAATCGGATAACAAATCTTCAGTCGAAAGCCTTCGTTCAATCAGTAGCCAGCCCGATTTATGCAGTGATTGGGACGTACGAACCAAGAATTCTTTTCTGTAGAGTGATGGTATATATG
>JBAXAD010000268.1:0-4689 GCA_037142715.1 Paludibacter sp.
CGTTGATTACATTCGCGCACTTATTGCTGAAGGTATACGTGTTAAAATATGGGGTGGTTCCTATTGGAACCGCGCTGTACTGGGTGATCTTTTTGACAAACTGTCACCTATAGTTCTTGCCGAAGGTGACAACTATTGCAAGGCCTTATGTGGGGCCAAGATTTGTTTATGCTTTCTGTCCAAACTTAATCGCGATACCTACACACGCCGCTGTTTTGAAATACCAGCCTGCGGCAAGCTAATGTTAGCCGAGCGCACTGATAACTTGATGAGTTTTTTTAAGGAAGATGAAGAAGCTTGTTACTTTTCAACTTCCGATGAGTTGGTGCGCAAAGCACATTGGCTTTTAAATAACCCCGATATTCGTGATCGCATCGCTCAAGCTGGTCTGCGTCGTGTGTGGGTGGATGGGCATGATGTCGCAAATCGAGCTAAGTATTTTTTATCAATGGTTAATGCGGATTTGTAGTAATTAGTTTCAAATTAAGACAATAATATGCAAAGAATTATGGTAACAGGTGGTGCTGGTTTTTTGGGGTCACACTTGTGCGATCGCCTTCTTAAGGACGGACATGATATTTTGTGTGTTGATAATTTTTACACAGGCTCCAAAGTTAATATAAGTCACTTACATTCTAATTTAAACTTTGAATTATTACGTCATGATGTCACATTTCCACTGTATGTAGAAGTTGATCAAATATACAACTTAGCATGTCCTGCCAGTCCAATTCATTATCAACGCGATCCCGTACAGACGACTAAAACCAGTGTTCATGGTGCAATTAACTTGTTGGGGCTTGCCAAGCGACTTAAGGCCAGAATATTTCAGGCATCAACCAGCGAGGTTTATGGTGACCCTGTGATACATCCTCAGCCTGAGTGCTATTGGGGTAAAGTAAACCCCATCGGCCCACGTTCTTGCTACGATGAAGGCAAACGTTGTGCTGAAACCTTGTTTTTTGATTATCACCGCCAACACAATCTTGATATTAAAGTTGTACGTCTTTTTAATACTTATGGCCCACGTATGCACCCCAATGATGGCCGTGTTGTCAGTAATTTTATTGTTCAAGCGATTAGAAATGTAGATATTACAATATATGGAAGCGGTGAACAAACACGATCTTTTTGTTATGTGGATGATATGATAGAAGGGTTTGTGCGCATGATGGGAACTGAGCCTGGATTTACCGGCCCGGTTAATTTAGGAAACCCTGGCGAATTTACAATGCTTGAATTGGCTGAAAAAGTATTAAAGTTAGTTGGATCGAAATCAAAATTGGTATATTTGTCGTTACCTGTTGACGACCCTAAACAGCGTAAACCTGATATTTCACTAGCGCAAGAAAAGCTTTTATGGTTACCCACCGTCGATCTTGATGATGGCTTAAAAGAGACTGTCTGTTATTTTCGTACATTATTAGCACATAAATGAAAATTCTTTATCTTTACGCTGAGATAATGGGCTATACAATGGCCACCATTCGCAATCTAGCAGAGCGTGGGTTAGATGTTCATGTGGTGCATTGGGATCATAATAAATTGACACCATACCAGGCACCAATTGTTCCTAACGTTTTTGTTTATAACCGGTCTACGCTTACAGTTGATGCAATGCTGCAATTGGCGGATAAGATTAATCCAGCCGTTGTCGTGGTCTCCGGCTGGATGGACAAGGGTTATATGGCCGTTGCAAAGAATTTACGCGCTCGGGGTTTACCCATCGTAATGGGAATTGACGGTCAATGGCACGGAACTATAAAACAATGTTTACAAGTATTATTGGCACGGGCTGGATATTTTGCACAATTTTATTCTCATGCATGGGTTGCAGGTTTGTATCAGTTTGAATATGTCAGAAAATTAGGGTTTGACAAAGGGAATATTGTTTACGATCTCTATAGCGCTGATTTAATTGCATTTAATAAATCATACATTAACAGTATAAATATTAAAAAGTTACATTATCCGCATAGGTTTTTATTTGTTGGCCGGTTTGAACCTATAAAGGGCTTAAATGTTTTACTACAAGCCTGGGAGCATTTAAGCACTAAAAGAAGTGATTGGGAACTACATTTGATAGGTAATGGATCACTTAAAGATAAATTATTATCTACATCGGGCGTGGTTGTTAAGGATTTTATGCATCCTGAACAGCTCATTCAAGAGGTGGCCAGTTCAGGCTGCTTTTTGTTGCCTAGCTGTGGCGAACCTTGGGGGGTAGTGGTACATGAGTTTACTGCCGCCGGTTTGCCAATTATCGTTTCGGATGTCGTAGGTGCAGCCAGCACTTTCCTGATTTCGGGGGTCAATGGCTACAGCTTTAAAGTTAATGACCCAAGGTCGCTAGTTAAACGTATGCAACAAATTATTGATATGTCTGATCATGAACTTAACGCTATGTCAGTTCATTCACATACTCTGTCGCAGCGAATAACACCAGAGACTTCGGCGGGTAATCTTTTGTCAGTTTTTAGTTAAATTTTTTTTTGGAATTCGTATAATGAAAATATCAGACAATTTTTGGTTTTACTTAGCCAAAGAATACTCTCGTCTTTATGGTTTTTTAAAAGATAATTTTAATATTCGCATCCGAGGACTTGGATTTATGTTGAGAAGGATCAAAATTGATCGCCAGCTTTGTGTTAGTGGGCATCAACTTTATTTTGCACACGAGATGGCGGAAGCTTACGCCCGTCCGTTACACGGCAAGTGGAATGAGCCTGAAACACATATGCTTATTTCCTTAGTTATGGATAAATTAAAAGTGACATTTATTGAAGTTGGAGCAAATATAGGTGAGATTCTTATTGATATTGCGGCACATTCGTCTTGTGTTAAGGCGATTGCATTTGAACCAAATTTAGATGCTGTTGCTGTTATTGATAATAACATAAAATTAAATAATCTTGGCAATTGCACAGTTCTAAACAAAGCTTTAGGTCATGAAAAAAGTAGAGTAAAAATGTCATTTGGTTCGCATTCGCCTTCAGCATCACTTTTGTCAATTGAAACTTCAACTGATAATTTGGTTGATGTTGAGGTATCTACTTTAGATTCTGAACTAGATGATAAAATACTTACTGATTCTAGCATTATATTGCTTATTGATGTTGAGGGATATGAATTAAATGTAATTCGCGGCGGATTTAATTTAATACGTAACTTAAAACCATTGATAATTTTTGAATATCATCAAGAGACTAAAAAATCATTTAGTTTGAATAAATTGCAGATAGAATTGGGTGATCTTTACAAGATTCATCGAGTACGAAAGGACTCCATGCTTGATGACGATGTTGAAAATGCGTGGAACTGTGTTGCTATACCTTGTAATTCACAATTTGAATCTGTTTTGACGGGGCGAATTATTGGTTAATTATGATGATTGCATTATTGTGGTTAAATATTTTTTATTTATCTGTTTATAGTGATTAAATTATTGCTTTCGATGCCAAATTACTTTATTGTTTTGATTTTTAATTCAAAATTGGTTTTATGTTTTAGCAAATATGTCTACTATTTCTAATCATGCGTCTGTATTGTTTTCAACTGGATGCCTATATAATAGACATAGTGGCCCTCATTTAAGTTTGCAACAAACTGTTAAAGAACTTGTCAATAAGAATCATGCTGTCACTGTGGTTGGCACTAAAAGTTCATCCGATGATCAGCTTGAACAATGGGTAGGTGATATTCACGCCTTTCGGCGGCTTGGTCCTTATTCATTGCATTACGCACCCACATTACCAGTTTGGTTGGCCAATGAACCGTGCAGGTGGGATGTTGCCAGTTTGCAAGGTGTCTGGATGCATACCAATCGTGCTGTTTCTGATTGGTGTCTTAAACACAATAAGCCTTATATGATTACCGCACATGGTAATTTTAACCCTGTTGCTCTTAAAATTTCATCCTGGAAAAAATGGCTGGCACGTTATACTTTTATGAAGCCTGTTTTTGATCACGTTAATTGCTATCAGGCACTGACTGAAATTGAATATGCGACTCTGCGTGATTTTGGTATTAAAAAGCCCATTTGCATTATTGGTAACGGAATTGACATCCCTGATATTAGTCAACAATTACCAATTGAGACATTAATTCCAAACATATTTCTTAAACGGCGTACATGTCTTTATTTAGGTCGATTGTACCCGATTAAAGGGATAGATCGACTGATAAGAGCTTGGGCACATGTATCACCAGGTAATGATTGGCAACTTATCATTGCTGGTGATGGTGGACTTGATTATAAGTCTGAGTTGGAATTTTATGCAAATCAAGCAGGATGTCATAACATTCATTTTGTTGGACCAGTTTACGATGCTTTAAAATCTGCATGGTTACGTCAGGCCGAATTTATGGTACTTCCATCACATAGCGAAGCATTTCCAATGGCCGTTTTGGAAGCATTTTCTTTTGGTTGCCCAGCACTACTCACATCGACATGCGGTTTACCTATCGCTGCAAATGTGGGTGCGGCATTAGAGGTTGCTTCAAGTGAGGACTGTATCAGTCAAGGTCTATTAACAATGATTGAAATGTCTGATGTTCAACGTAAACAAATGGGTGATAACGCAATTGTATGGGTGCAACAGCAGTATTCATTAGATGTTGTCATTGACCAATTGACTTCTGTTTATGATTGGTTATGTGGTTATCGTTGTGTCCCAGACTGTATACGAT
>JBAXAD010000269.1:0-4687 GCA_037142715.1 Paludibacter sp.
GCCAATGGGATGGAATAGTTGGGATTGTCTCGGGCTGGATGCCAACGAAACTCAAATAAAAGCTGTAGCCGATTATATGGCAGCCAACCTGAAAAAATATGGCTGGGAATATGTGGTAATTGATGCCGGCTGGTATCACCCAAATGAAATAAATACCGCCAAATCGAATACTTATAGACCAGTACAGAACCTCGACAAGTATGGACGTTTAATTCCTGATACCGTAAAATATCCTTCGGCAAAAGCTGGTGTAGGTTTCAAAGCACTGGCCGATTATATTCATGCAAAAGGCTTGAAATTTGGTATTCACGTACAGCGTGGAATACCCTGGAATGCAGTTGCCAATAATACTCCCATAAAAGGCACTAACTATTTTGCAAAAGAGGTGGCTAGTCTGACGGATACTTGCAAATGGTCGCCGATAATGAAAGGAGTGGATTTGACGAAAGCAGGTGCGCAGGAATATATCAACTCGGTGTACGAACAATATGCTGCATGGGGAGTGGATTTCGTGAAAGTAGATGATATGTCCTATCCTTACCATAAAGCTGAAATTGAGGGAGTTCGCAAAGCCATTGACCATTCAAAACGAGATATTGTATACAGTCTGTCACCCGGGGAGTCGCCTATTTCAGAATCCAAACATTTAGCCGAAAACTCAAATTTATGGCGTGTTTCGGGCGATTTTTGGGATGGTTGGAAATACTTGAAACATCAGTTTGAACTGCTACGCAAATGGGATAAATTTGATCAGCCCGGACGTTGGCCTGATGCCGATATGCTACCCATTGGCAAACTGCGAAAAACGGGAGGTGATGCGTGGATTGCCTCTTTACTTGGTAAAAGCATAGCAGAAGTGACTGATGAATATTCGCGTTTTACCGATACCGAAAAATACACATTGATGACGCTCTGGTGTGTTTTTAAATCACCTTTAATTCTAGGTGGATATTTGCCAGAAAATGATGCTGTTACAACCAAACTAATTACCAATGCCGAAGTAATTGCAGTTAACCAAAAAGCGATTCATCGTCGGGAACTCAAAAACGAAAATGGTCTTGTTATTTGGATTTCCGAAGAACCAGGAACAGGAGCGAAATATGTGGCCATGTTTAATTTAAATGACGGAAATGCACGAAAAATTTCTGTTTCGTGGAAAGAGTTAGGTTTGGCAGGAAAATTAAAAGTTCGAAATCTTTGGACGAAAAAAACTATTGGGAAATTTGAAAATGAATACAGTGCTGAAGTGGAAGCACATGGTTGTGTACTTGTAAGGATAGGAAAATAAAACGAATATGCAGGTTACAAAAAGAAATTGGGGGCTAGATAAAAACGGGAAAGAAGTATTTCTTTACACAATTTCGAATGCAAATAATCAAACAATAAAAATCACGAACTATGGGGGAATTATTACTTCGTGGTTAGTTCCTGGTGATGATGGAAAAATGATTGATATTGTGCTGGGAAAAGATAATTTTGAAGATTATCTCGACAATCCTGCCTACATGGGTTGCCTTGTGGGACGGGTTGTGAACCGTATTAAAAATGGTAGATTTGCAGTAAATGGTACAGAATATCAGTTGGCACTTAACGATGGCGAAAATCACAATCATGGAGGGCTTAATGGGTTTAACAAAGTGGTTTGGGATAGTGAAAGCTTTGAAAATGAAGATAATTGTGGCGTAATTCTAACATATTTAAGTCCGGATGGTGAGGAAAACTATCCAGGAAATCTACTCGTTAAGGTAACTTATTCATTTACAAATAACAATGCGCTTATTATTCATTATCAGGCAGAAACTGATAAGTCAACGGTGATAAATCTAACAAATCATACTTATTTTAATCTGAAAGGTGAGGATAAGGATAATGCGTTGGACTCGCTCCTAAAAATCAACAGTAATGAATATACAGAAACGGATAATCAATACATACCGACAGGTAGAATATTATCGGTAAAAAATACATTTTTTGATTTTACTGAATTTCAAAAAATTGGACAATACATTTCCGAAATCGCTTATGGTTATAATGTAAACTATGTATTGAAAAATCCAAAAGATTTAGCAATTCCCTCGGCCATTGCTATAGATTTGGAATCGGGTAGGACACTCGAAGTTTTCACTACTGAACCAGGACTACAGTTATACACAGCTGGCTATATGCAGAACGAAAAAGGGAAAAAAGGAAAATTCTACGGAAAATTTGCAGGCTTTTGCCTTGAGACACAGCATTTTCCTGATGCTACTAATCATGCGCATTTTCCTTCCATTGTGCTCAATCCTTCTGAAAAATACGAATCGAGGACGGTTTATAGCATAAGTTTGATGAATCAAAATAATACACATACATAATACATTAGCCTTTCTTTTTTGCACGATAAGTTTTAGGGTTAACTCCCATTGTTTTTGTAAATAACCTACTGAAATACAATGGATCATCGTATCCTACCATTTGACTTATTTGATTTATTTTATAGTTTGTAAAGTCTAAAAGATGGCATGCTTCCTGGGTTTTTAGTTGTATGAAATAATTTAATGGCGTATAATCGGTTTTTTCTTTGAATATTGACGTAAAATGAGATGGTGATAAACCAACAAATGTTGCTATCTCGCTCAAAGTAAGTCGTTTGGATATATTTTCGCGCATAAAATGAATCGCTTCCTCTGCAACATCGCGTGTTTGCGTTTCTATAGCAGTTGCGGAACGGAAGGAATTTAGAAACTTAACCGAACCCAAAAAATGAAAAAATAATGCGGTTGTATAATGTAAATTACTTTTGCTGTAACCATTGCGAAGCGTGCTAAAAATCTCTTCAAACATGCGCAAACGGTCATCAATGCGTGAATCTTTTTCTGGTGAAATTGCAAACGGTTTGTCAAATTGGTCGGCAAAAAAATTAGCTTGTTCACCATCGAAATGAATCCAATATATTGTCCATGTTTTATGTGGTGATGTACCATAAGCATGTGCTTTTCCTTTTGGAAGAATAAAAAACTGATTTGCAATTACTGTTTGTTTTAGACCGTCTATTTCAAACCAACCATCCCCTTCGAAACAATAAATGAACACGTATTGACTTACTTCTGAATTTTTTCGTAGTCTGTAATGATTTGATGCATTTGGATAAAACCCTATATCGGTAATGTATAGTAGTTGATTTAGCACATCGTTTTTCATTTCAGCTACAATCGATGAGGGTAATACGATTGCCCTTTCACCTAAAAATCCACTTTTTATTTTAGTCATAATAATTAATGAAATGAATAATGGATGCAAAAATAGAAAAATACAAGCGTAATAGTAATATAATCCATACAAAATTATTTTTATTCTATTTTTATATTTCATTATTTCCATTTTCTTTGCACGTTCAAACATTAAATTAATATTACAAAATGAGAAAATTCAACAATGCCTATATTTTGGGTATTTCCATGGTTTCGGCTATGGGCGGTTTGCTGTTCGGCTATGACTGGGTGGTGATAGGTGGCGCAAAGCCTTTTTACGAACGTTTTTTTGACATTGCTTCTAATGCAAATCTTCAGGCATGGGCCATGAGTTGCGCCTTGATTGGCTGTATTATTGGTGCCATGATTTCAGGTGTGGTGAGCGATAAGTTTGGCAGGAAATGGCCATTACTGGCATCTGCATTTCTTTTTACAATTGCATCTTTGGGAACCGGAATGGCAGGTAGCTATCTGATGTTTGTAATTTTCAGAATGATTGGTGGAGTTGGAATTGGTTTAGCATCAGCACTTTCGCCCATGTATATTGCCGAAGTGGCACCTTCGCATTTGCGTGGACGTTTTGTTTCTTTGAACCAAATGACCATTGTAATCGGTATTCTGGCAGCACAAGTAATTAACCTGCTTATTGCCGAAAAAGTTCCGGTGGGAGCTACGGATGAGTTTATTCGGGCTTCATGGAATGGTCAGGTGGGTTGGCGAATAATGTTTTATGCATGTGCATTTCCTGCCGGAGCATTCTTTATACTGACTTTTTTCCTCCCCGAAAGCCCACGGTGGCTGATGAAGGCAGGTAGATCGGAAGAAGCATTTCCAACCCTTAAAAAAATTGGAGGCGAAGTATTTGCCCATGAAGAAATGAGTAGTATTCAGGCTACGCTCGATGATGTGTCCGAAAAGGTTGATTTTAAGGCTTTGTTCCATCCCAAATTCCGAAATGTCCTGCTAGTGGGATTAGTATTAGCTGTTTTTCAACAATGGTGCGGTATAAATACAGTATTTAATTATGCCGAAGAGATATTTACTGCTGCTGGATATGGTGTGAGTGATACATTGTTTAATATCGTGATTACCGGAAGTGTAAACCTTGTTTTTACATTGGTAGCAATGTTTACTGTGGATAAATGGGGAAGAAAGAAATTGATGGTACTTGGTTCGATGGGCTTGGCAGTAACCTATTTGTTGCTAGGAAGTGCGTTTTATTTTCAGATAAAAGGAATTGCTGTTTTGTCCTTGGTGGTTATTGCCATCGGCATTTACGCTATGTCATTGGCACCCATTGTGTGGGTGATTTTGTCAGAAATATTCCCAAATCGGGTTCGTGGTGCTGCCATGGCCCTGGCTACTTTCGGTTTGTGGATTGCCTGTTTTATTCTCACCTATACATTCCCTTTGCTGAATAAAGGTTTGGGTGCTGCCGGCACATTCTGGGTGTATGC
>JBAXAD010000270.1:0-4662 GCA_037142715.1 Paludibacter sp.
TTTTTAGTGTTTTTTGTTACTTTAAAGTGGTCAACATATTTCAGGCATTGACAAGTTGGTAGATTGTAGTAAAAAGATGGTAGTTGGTAGATAGTAGTTTGTAGATAGTAGTTAAAAATAATTTTACTTGTGTATTTGTTTTTTCCATTCTTCCATTTTTTCATTCTTTCATTTTTTGAGTTTCCATTATTTTTGAGTACTTTTGTTCCCCGAAAGGAATTCGACCCGCTTCCATGGTTGTTTTTCTTTCTTTTTTCTTTTATACTTTTCAAACATTCTGACGTTTCAAGCGTTTTGAACATTTTAATGGGGTGCCTTAATATTTCGGGCTGAGATCATACCCTTTGAACCTGCACGGGTAATGCCGAATAGGGAATAAGAAAAATCATCCGTATTTTTTTATTGGGCTCTCAAAATCAAATTATTAATTAAACTAATAAATTGTTATGAGACAAATTTTTATTGCAGCTATCCTGCTGTTTTCAGTTATTTCAACCTTCGCTCAACACAGCCTTTCTGGAAAAGTAGTTGACGAGAATGGCAGTCCTCTAATGGGGGCTACCGTAGTATTTCAAAATAGTTCGGTTGGTAAAACAACCGCTCGTGATGGATTTTTTCGTTTTGAGCATTTGACAAAAAATCGCTATACACTCGAGGTCACCTTTGTTGGTTATGAAACTTCTATCAATCAATTTGATGTAGATAAAGAAGTTGTTGTAAAATTGAATCGGAAATCTTTTTCGATTAACGAAATTACCGTTTCTTCGCTTCGTGCCACCGACAAATCGCCAGTGGCGTACACCAATCTTAATAAAGAAACACTTTCAAATTCCAATCTTGGTCAGGATATTCCTTATCTATTGATGCAAACACCATCGTTTGTGGCGTCATCTGATGCTGGAACTGGAATTGGTTACACTAACTTCCGTATTCGCGGCACTGATGCTTCGCGTATCAATGTAACTATCAATGGTATTCCTTATAACGATGCTGATGAACAAGGCGCCTATTGGGTAGATCTACCTGATTTTACTTCTTCAATTGAAAGTGTTCAGGTGCAACGTGGAGTGGGAACTTCCACGAATGGTGCTGGTGCTTTTGGTGCTAATATCAATTTGCAAACCGATAATTATGCTCAAAAAGCATCGGGCGAAGCAAGTATTTCATTGGGCTCGTTCCATTCCCTTAAAGAAACTGTAAAAGCCAGCTCGGGATTGATAAATAACCATTGGGCCATTGATACTCGTTTGTCTTCGGTGAAATCTGATGGTTACATTGATCGTGGATGGGTGAACATGAAATCGTATTTCGTGCAGGCGGGTTATTATGCCGAGAAAACGACCGTTAAATTCCTGACTTTTGGTGGTACTGAAAAAACCTATCACGCCTGGGATGGAATTGATTCTTACGAATTACCTAAGTTAGAATTTCCACGCACCCACAACCCATGTGGATATATGGGCGATGATGCAAATGGAAATCCGTTGTATTACAAAAATCAGACCGATAACTACATTCAGACCAATTATCAATTATTGGTTGCGCATGTTTTCTCACCAGAATTAAATCTAAATGCTGGTTTGCATTATACCCGTGGCGATGGTTATTACGAAGAATATAAACGTGGTGAAGCTTTAGCGTCATACGGTTTACAGCCTTATAGCTCTAATGGGTCAATGGTTGAATACCAAGATTTGGTTCGTCAAAAGATAATGGGAAATGATTTTGCAGGTGGTGTTTTCTCTTTTAATTATCAGAAAGACAAGCTAACAGCTCAATTGGGTGGTGCTTTGAATAATTATTCAGGTAACCATTGGGGCGAAGTAATTTGGGTGAAGAATTATATTGGTGATTTGATGCCAAATTCGGAGTATTATCGTAGCAAGGTTACAAAATGGGATGGAAATATCTATCTGAAAGCCAATTACGAATTGACTTCTAATTTGAATGTTTATGCCGATTTGCAATATCGCAGGGTGACTTACAAACTTCAAGGGACAAATGATCAGTGGGAAAATCCAATTGTTGGAATGCAAATTTTAAACGTGGACAAGAAATTCGATTTCTTCAATCCAAAAACAGGTTTGTTTTATCGTCCTAATCAGAACAATGATATTTTTGCTTCGTTTGCCATGGCGCATCGCGAACCAACTCGTACCAATTATACTGACGGATCAGCTTCTACTTGGCCAAAGCCCGAAACCTTGTACGATACAGAATTGGGATATAAATTTCATAATGCAACATGTTCATTTGGTGTGAATGCTTATTTTATGTATTATCACGACCAGTTGGTGTTAACAGGCAAGATAAATGCTATTGGTGAACCTTTGACCGATAATGTTCCTGTAAGCTACCGTTCTGGTATTGAGTTGGTTGGCAGCATTAAGCCCCTTGACTGTTTGCGCTGGGATGTAACTGCTACCTTTAGTCGCAATCGGATTATTGATTTTACCGAAGTAGTGAATGTGATAGACGAAAATTGGATACCAACTGGCGAAAGTGTGAGTAACCTTTACAAAAATACACCCATTGCTTTTTCGCCTGATTTTCTGGCAAATAGTATGATTACGTACACGAAAAACAATTTTGAAGTTGGATTACAGTCGATTTATGTTGGAAAACAATATGTTGACAATACTGGACTTAGTGATCGCCGTTTGTCCGATTATTTATTGAACAACCTTCGTTTTTCTTATTCCATCCCAGTGAAAGGAATTCGAAGCCTAGGTTTAACTTTGATGGTAAATAATTTGTTGAATGCGATGTATATCAGCAATGCCTGGAGTTCGCCAAGTATTGCACAAGACCTAGCTAATCCGGTTTATAATCAATCAAGCCCTGTAAATAATTACTTTGGATGCTATCCACAAGCGGGACGTAACTTCTTGGCAGGTATTACTGTGAAGTTTTAATTTTTTTACTCATGGGGTGACTCCAAATCACCCCGTGAGCATTTTTTATTTTCCAATGCAGAATGTATTGATAATTAGAGAAATAAAATGCAAGAGGTACAAATATTGTAAAATAACGCTAGATTATACATTTTAAGTATTATAACAAAAAGCAGCAAATCTGATTTTTGATTCATCAAATATATTTAATCATGTCCACCAATTGTGTAAAATACTCTGTTGACCAAATATCCATTTCTGACGAATTTTTCAAGAATGGTTTTACATCCGCTTTTACCAAGTCAATGTTTGTATTCGCAATTTTATCTTTGAGCAACTTTTTAAATGATTCTATCGACATCTGTTCTAATGTTGGAGTTTCAAATTGTCGGGTACGCTCACAGAAATGTGCAAAATCCAAAGCTACATTATTTCTCACATACCATTCAAAATCATACCAATCACGTCCTTTTACTCGATTGTTCCATTTCCGAAATATCAAGGCATGCATTTTACCTGCATATAAACTTGGCATGGTATAACAACGGGTCATAAACGAATGTGGCAACAAAAGCAGTTTTGATTCTGTTGAAAATCCCAAAGGTGGATTTATGTCCAGTTCAATTTTAATTTTCACATTGCGTTCCGTTCTAAATTGAAGATTGTAAATGGCTGTATCGTCTTTAAGAAATGCCGATTCAATATTTGATTGGTTTTTCTTCTCCTTTTTATTGATAACTACATCTCTACCAAGTGCTGTGAATTCATTGATAATGGGTGTAAAATAGTCCTCTAGCTTGAAATCCTTGTTTGGCTTCAAAAGCGAGAAATCCATGTCCTCGGAAAATCTTTGAAGCTGGTGAAAAATACGAAGGCAAGTACCGCCATAAAATGCAGCATGATCAAAGAAACCACCTCTATAAAGTCCAGCCAGTGCAATTTGTTGCATTACCTCGTGCAAGGCATTGTTATAATCATCATTCGTTTTTATCTCGTATCGAGACAGCATGTTATCAAATATATTCATCCTTGTAGCAGTTTATAAAGTAAAGTAAGTTCTCTTTTTTTGCTTCCCACTTCCATGCATTGTTTGATAATGTCAATGTCGTAATGCTCAATAATTGATAAATCAATTCGCAAATCTTTTTCAAGATAATTTTGCATTGCTTTGATGGATTGCAGCTTCAATCCTTTGGTTTCAATAATCATATCACAAAGGGCTTTTTCGGGAGTAGCAATAAGGAACGCATAATTATTATTCACAATTTCTTGACGTACACCGATAGTAAAATAGGCTGTTGGAGAGCTTACGTAATCAAAATTTCCAAGTGAATTTATGAAGGAACTGCTTCGCTTAGTGGTCATGGAGCAAACAGTGTGCACTCGCTCGGGTATAAGTGCATAAAATGATAGTGCGGTTTGTAGCGATATGTACGAAGGCCCATAAATATGATTCGCAATCAGCTCTTTTGAAAGTGGTTCGTTGTGTACCATTGGTGCAACAACATAAAGCCCACGCTTCAGACGAATCAATAAACCTGACTGCTCTAATGTTGTTATTTTATCCTTTGGCGACTTATAATCATCAAAAGCATTTTTTAAAGTAGCAGTATCAAAAGGAATAATTCCAAATTGCTTTAATACATCTGTATTTGCCATAATTTTATTCATAAAAATTTCACGACACAAATATAGCTAATTTTGCATAGATAATCGAGTATTATCCGATTATCTATGTAAAATTATCTATTTTTAGATTGTATTGAAT
>JBAXAD010000271.1:0-4662 GCA_037142715.1 Paludibacter sp.
GTTTTATATTTGGGCATAAACCAAAACGACAAACTAAATGCACAGGAGAAACTACCTTTAGCAAAACAATTGCTTCGTTTTAACAAACCCAAACAAGCTCTCAAACTTATTAGTGAATCATCAACCGATGCCGGAAACTCAGAAGCTTATTTCAGAATGTATGCTAAGATATTAATCAGGTTGCATAAGTTTGAAGAAGCTATTGGAATAATGAAAAAAGCAGCACAGTTTTCTTCTGCCCCTTCGCTTTTTATGGATATTGCTTACTGTTATGAATTAAGTGGAAAAATGAAAGAATCCGAGAAATTTCTTTTACTCGTAGCTAACATGGTGCCAACAAATTATCCATCCCATTTTAAGTTGATGAAGCTATATGAAAAAAACAATGAACAGTATAAACGATTGGCAATGGCACATGAAATACTTTCACTACCCGAAAGACCAAATAATAAAGAAACAAGCATGTTTAGAATTCTAGCAGCTAAAACTATTCAAAGATAAATACAAAACAATATGATGAAACAGCTAAAAGCAATTGTTAGTTTGCTTATAATTCCTTTTATCACAGTCTTACCACAAGTGTCGAAATTGTACCCCAACGATGTGGAACCTATTTTGCAAAAGGCTAAAAATAATCGTAAAGAACTAGAAACATTTTTAAATTATTGTAAGGAAACTAATGACTCTCTGAAATGGAAAGCCGCCTGCTTTTTAGTCTCAAATATGGATATTCATTATTCGGAGACCTATTATTGGGCTGATTCTCTTAACCATAAAGTGGAATATAATGAATTGGGATATCCGAATTATTCTTATGCTATTAAAGCATTTGATGATTTAAGAAAAACGAAGAAGATTCACCCGGTCATATCGAGGGTATATGATGTGGACTGTATTAAAAGTAATTTTCTTATTGATAATCTAAATAGGGCTTTCAAGGACTGGAAATCACCCCAAGCTAAACATTTGACTTTTGATGAGTTTTGTGAATACATCTTACCTTACCGGGATATTACCGAAAATCTAGAAACATGGAGACCTACTTATACTGATACATTTTCTATTAAGGATATACAGTTAAGAAATAATCTAAGTGTAAGAAAAGCAACAAATCTATTTAATGACAAACTTCGTGGATATATGGTTAGTTCTTTTGGGTACGAGAACAAGAACTGTCCAGTATCATATTTGTCTCCATCTCAGCTGCTTTTTCGTCAAAGAGGACATTGTGAAGATTTAGTCAATTTTACCTTACTTGCGTTCAAATCGCAAGGTATCCCATGCCGTATTGACATGACTCCTTATCATGCCACTAGTACAGGAAGACATTACTGGAACGCTTCTATTGATGAGAATCACACGCCGATACCTTTTGAAGGATCTCAGGAATCGGTTGAGGAATTTTTAATGAAGCGGGAACCATCAAAAGTGATTACACTTACTTACGGCAGGCAACCTGAAGCGTTAGCCTCCATACTTTCTGAATCAGAGATTCCCAATAATTATCTGCGCAAAACCAATTATAGGGATGTTACTGATCAGTATTGGCGTACAGCAGGTATCAAATGTCAATTATCGCAAACATTAGGAAAAAAAGTAGCATATATTGCTGTATTTAATGGTTTACGTTGGCAGCCTGCTTTTTGGGGAAAACTTGAAAACAACAATGAGGTTACTTTCCCTAAAATGAGTTGCGGTGTAGTTTATTTGCCTATGCTTTATCATGAAGGGAAACTAATACCAGCAGGAAATCCTGTATTACTCGATAATAACAAAGAAATCCATCCTTTCGTTCCAGATAAAACCAAGCTACAAAACATTACCATGGAAGAACAAGAAAAGTACCTGAATTTCCGTGCAGGTAAAAAGTATCGTCTTTTCTATTGGGATATGGGTTGGAAACCGGCAGGAACACTGCAAGCTACCGAACAACCGCGTCTCATTTTTGAGAACGTACCAAGTGGAAGTTTGTATTTGATGATTCCTGAATATTCCGAAGGAAAGGAGCGTCCGTTTGAAATCACGCCGAATGGACAAAGGGTTTGGTGGTAGCGTGAATAATCTAATAATAAAAAAAATTACGTATGAAAAAAATTATTTTAATGTTGCTACTCGTAAGCAGCGGAGGTGGTTTTGCCCAAAACACAGAAGAACAAACGAAATGGGAAAACCAGTATTTTGAAAGCCAGATGGCAGGTGTAAAACTAGATGCTTTAACATCGGTTCAGAAAAAGAAAATTCGTGCTGATTATGACAAACAGTGCGCTATTATTAACGAGAACAAAAACATCTCGTTGTTTTATAAAATTGCAGTAAAAGAATCTGTAAAGGATAGCATGGTCATCTACAATATTTTTAAAGATGAGTTGGATAAAATCTTACAAAATTATTACCCCAAAGCACTTGTAGAGTTTAAAGCAAAGTATTCGCTAACAGATTCACAAGTTCAGGCAATTTCATCTCTTATTTATAACAGAACTTTTGAGTTGCAATTGAGGCATTACACACATCCTGACAATGCGACCGAGAAATATAATAATGAACAAGCTATTTATACAAAATACAATACTTCAATTACTAATGAACTAACAATGTTAGGAGTAAGCACCTATTTAACTGGCTATTGTAAGATACTGAAGGATAAGGATGAGATTCAATTATCCGATAGTCAGGTGAGAAGTATAATTTCAGCAGGGTGGAACATCAGTGAACTTAAAAGAAAAAATCCGGATAGTCAAATTGATTTAGAGCAGTATAAGGCTTTAAAAAAAATCCTGACCAATGCACAATACGAAAAGTATGTAACAAAAAAAATAGATGCTGAGATTAAAGCCGATACTCAAAAACAAATGGATGCTATTAAAACAAAATATAATTTGAATGATACAGAACTTCAATCTTTCTCGAATCTAATATATAATAAAGTATCTGAATTGCAAAGGGTAAGCTTTACATTACTCGAAAACGAGAAAGAGAAGCAAAATACAATACAAGCGATTAACGATAAATACAATGTTTTCATTACCAATGAGCTTACAAAGCAAGGCAAAAGTACTTATCTTACAGGATATTGCAAGGTGCTGAAAGAAAAAATAGAATTACAATTATCCGCCAATCAGGTAGATAGTATAATTGCAAAGGGTTGGAAAATAAGTAAGTTGAAAATAAACGATCCGAATTGTCAGATAGATTTAGAGCAACATAAAGTTTTAAAAACAATTCTGAACAACGCACAATACGAAAAGTATATAACTAAAAATGCTATAGCGAAAGCTAACACAGACTATAAGAAATCGTGGCAAGAGATGAAAAAACATGAACTTGCACCGGAGCTGGATAGTACAAGTGTTGCAAGTCAATTAAAATCGTACTATACAGAGCGTGCAAAAATTCAGGAACAATATAGTATAATGCCCGATAAATCGGATGAGATGGAAACAAAACTGGCAGCACTTAAACAAATGGAACCTGCTGTATTAAAGAAACTCTATTATGCAAAAAAGAAAGAGGAAAATAAAGCTACCCAGAATTCTAAAGCATTAACATGGTAACGATTATGAAAAAACTAACAATTATTTTAATGGGTTGCCTGTTAGGTATGGCAACTGTGTTTGCTCAAAACACTCCATCAATTTCGGGTGATACTACCAAAAGTGTAATAATAAAAAAAACAATGCCGCTGAAGGTAGCAAGCCTTATTTTGCAGAAATCATACGATACAAGACTCCGAAAAATTGCTTTTGGCACCGTAGTTAAAGCAGTAAAAGCAGGCACACCCGAGGCAATGCACCTGATGGGGATGGCATATTATACAGGCATGTCTGTTAACCGTGATTTCGACCTGGCACGCAGATGGTTCGAAGCTGCTAATCGGAAAGGTTATCTCAAATCGGCTTACAATCTGGCTATGATGTACCGACTGGGAATTGGTGTAAAGCAGGATTTTGGCAAAGCGTACCAATATTTATGCAGAGCGGGGGAAGAAGGACAACCGCAAGCCGTTTACGGACGTGGCTATATGCACTACAAAGGCTTGGGTTGCACCCAAAGTTACGATTCGGCAATGACTTATTTCAAGGCAGCAGCCGACAAGGGGCATGGTTACTCCATGTTTATGATGGGGCTTTGCTATCGCAATGGCTATGGTGTGGAGCGCAACAGCGGCGAAGCCAACTACTGGCTCAAAAAAGCTTCTGATAAAAAAGTGAATGCATCGGTAGAAGAGTTATCAACCGATACTCCCGAGAATCCTTTACAAGCCACTCAACTTCGAAGTGCTAATGCAGCAGGCGGGCAAGAAACTAAGATAAAAAAGGTACGCCACGCCTTATCAACTACAGAACAATTGCAGGGTATTTATACCGGCACATTGGCTACGTATGACTGGAGCGGACAGCACGTGATTAAAGAAAGTCCGCTGGAAGTAACCATTGAGCAAAACGGAAACAACATTACAGCCAGTTGGAATGAAGATACCCTCTCTACAGTAATAGCCAAAGGTATCCTCACCGATACGGCACTTGTATTTACCGAAGCTACCTACAGTAAATGCGACCATTATCATCGAATCACCCCTGCCAACTGGGATTTTATGCAAGCCACCCTCACTACAGTGCGTGAGGGGAAAACCATTAACCTGGCCGGTAACCTGCAACTTTACTC
>JBAXAD010000272.1:0-4639 GCA_037142715.1 Paludibacter sp.
CAATTATCTGCCAAAGAAAGATGGTTTGTAAATACAGGAACCAATGCAAAGAAAAAACTATGCCCAATTAAAACAACAGATGAAATGTCAAATGATAAAAGCTTCTCATCAATATTTTTAATCCAGGCGTCGCAGGTTGGAGTATCCCAATCTTTTTGTTCAATTCTGATAAAATTTGATGCGGAATTTTGGAAATAGGTTTGCCAATGCTCTGGACCCGAATTCCCTAGTCCGGGAACAATTAAATAATTTGTCATATATCTTAAGCAGAATTTATTTTTAGATAATCAATCATGCAATAAAGATATAGAGAAGTAAGTTTTCTAAAAATGTACATCTTGTAAAATCAAAAGATGCAACTACCCTAACTCACTAATAGACAAAGAAAAAGCCATTCGCCGCGGCGAATGGCTTGTCCAGTGTGCCCCGCTTCCGAGTAAAACTCAAACCAATTTGTTGAAGGCCTGGCCATATTTACCTTGTAATGCGCTTTTAATCACCAGGATTCATATAAGAAATAATGATCCGGCACAGCAGGTCGAAAATGACCTAGCGTCTTAGGTATGTATCCTTTTAGCCAGTTATTTTTTTCCATTTATATTTATTACTTTGTGCTATATCAATGCAATATGTATCGTAAGCTATTTATATTAATCCTATACATATCTACCTTAACTGAAGCCAGGGCCCAGAAAGAAACAAGCAATTGGTACTTTTCATCCAACGAGGGTATTAGTTTTAACACTGGCAGCCCACAACCTATTCAAGGTATCCCAAGCGCTATTTATTTCTATGATAGTGAGACTATTTGTTCTGATGCAAACGGCAACGTGAGATTCATTTGTACCCCGGGGTATCCAAGTATTGTTATGGATAAGAATTATAACCAGATGCCAGGGCCAATACCAACAGGAAGTTCATCCTTTGCCCGCCCCATGTGGGCCAAATACCCCGGGAGCAATTCCAAATTCTTTGTGTTTTACCCAGTAGCTGCTCCTAGCACCATTATATGTAAACTGAAATATGCTATCATTGACATGTCGCTCAATGGAGGACTTGGTCAAGTGACGGTGTCAGATATTACAATAGATTCATCGCTTTCAGTTGGGTATTGCCTTATCAACAAACCGGGTTCTGATGAATTTTGGATCATTAATAATTTATACAGGACAAATAATTTCTATGCAAGACTAGTCACTGCGGCTGGTGTCAGTGCTTCAAAGATCACCAGTATAGCAGGCCTTGATCCAATAACAACGGAATATAATTTCCAAACCATGAAGGCATCACCGGATGGCAAGTTGATCGCGGGTGGAATATATACATTTTATAATACAACCCCATTTTATAACCAAAAAGCTAATATCGAGGTCTTTAATTTTAACCGGCAAACTGGTATCCTCACCAACAGAGTTATTACCACTTATTCTTATCCCCCTTTAAAGCATTTGGAATTCTCCCCCGATAGCCGGTTATTATATTGTGTTGATAACTGGGTGGTCGCAGGCTTGCAGCCATGTGGTTTTGCTAGCTCCAGAGTATATCAATATAACCTTTGTTATACCGATTCGGTAAGTTTTTCGAAACATGCGATCTTCCTGGGTGATAAAACAATCTTTTGTTATTACCCTCTATTGGGTAATCCGCAATTGGCACTGGATAAACAGATATACTTCCGTTTTCCTGGCAGTATTTCCAGAATCAAATTCCCGAATAGGGTTGGCAGTTCATGCCAATTGCTAATGGATGCTATTCCAACGGGCAGCAGCCAAAACGTATATGTTCCAAGTTTTAGCCAAACGGAGATATCAAAGTCAGTAAATAATAATATTCTCTACTCCGGTGGCTGTTATCCAAATCCGGTTAATTTTTCAATCACGAATGATACCATCTCACAGGTCCTATGGAATTTCGGAGATCCAGCTTCAGGCGCCCAAAATACCTCCAACTCTTTAACACCCTCTCATGTATTTTCTGCCCCGGGAATTTATACCGTCACTGCAAGCTTATATGATTCAAATAATAACCTGGTGGAGATAGTGAATGAAACCGTGGAGATAAAAAATCCGGCATCGCGTTTACTTGCTAACTTTCCTGCTGACACCATTCTTTGCACAGGTTCAAAGTTAAAAATCAACCTGTCGGTTACTAATGGCTTTTTTGAATGGAGTAGTAGGGATCCAGGAAATCCAACAATAAATCCACTGGGCATTTCAGACAGTATTACTATTACCAGTTCGGGAATGTATTATGTTAGAATGGAGCAGAATGGGTGTGCTGGTTGTGAAATGATTGATTCCATAAATGTAACCTTCAACCAGGGGCCTGTTGTAAATTTGGGAAGTGATCAATTCCTTTGCTATAATGATTCCGTTCGAATTGGTGTTAATGATCCGGCCAATAATATTAACTGCATATGGAATACAGGTGCCACTACGGATTCTATATGGGTAAACAACCCGGGGCAGTATTGGGTAAGTGCTTCTATTAACAATAACGGTTGCTATATATCCGATACCATTAATGTATCTGTTAACCCGGCTGTGAATTTTTCCTTACCAGCAGATACGGTTTTATGCAGCGGTCAAACCTTGTTGCTGAATGCCGGCATACCCGGGGCGCAATATTTGTGGCAAGATAATTCCACGGCTTCAACATTTAATGTAACGGCTCCCGGTCTGTATTGGGTAAGGGTTACGTTTCACGGTTGTATGAAAACAGACAGTATCAATGTAACTTATGCAAGCGGGCAGCCTGTTAACCTCGGTCCCGACAGCAGCTTGTGCATTGGCAATACACTTACACTTTCTTCAAATGTAACAGGAACTGCTTACCTATGGAATACAGGGGCCAATACTCCATCTATTACGGTAAACAGTAGCGGACAATATTGGCTGAGGGTACAGTTTACTGGTGGCTGCTGGTCTGCAGACACTATTCATGTTCTGTTCAGTCCTATTCCGTTTTTCTCATTTGGACCAGATACCATTTTATGCCAGAACAATACACTGCTTTTATCTTCAGCCATCAGCGGTGCATCTTACCTGTGGCAGGATAATTCCATCGCTCCCTCATATTCCGTGAGCAATGCAGGCCTTTATTGGTTACAAGTCACCAATAACGGTTGTGCTTTTAGGGATTCAATCGTGGTAGCTTATAAGCCCGGGCCCATACTTGATCTAGGAAAGGATACTTCCATTTGTACAGGCAGTTCATTATTGCTGAATGCTACTAATCTTAATACGGTTTCATGGCTTTGGCAGGATGGAACTAACAACCCAACCTATACGGTTACCATACCCGGACTTTATTTTGTAGAAGCTACGGCCATCAACGGATGCAAAAAAAAGGATAGTATTATCATAAGTATATTACCCTTCCCGAGTTTTAACCTGGGAAATGATACTACAATCTGTTCTACAAATTCCCTTGTACTAAAAACAAACCTTAATGGATTGCCCCATTTATGGAATAATGGATCTGTGGCTACTTCGATAACAGTGACCTCACCTGGCCTTTATTGGGTAGAGGTCAATAACAATGGCTGCAAGAAAAGGGATTCCATTAATGTTTACGTAGATCCTTTGCCTGTTGTTAACCTAGGAAAGGATACCGTGTTGTGTAATAGTATGACCTTATTACTTGATGCAACTAACATCAATGCATCATATACCTGGCAGAATGGAACTGGGCAACCGGTTTTCCTTGTAACTACCGCCGGTTTATATTATGTAAGGGTGAAAATGAATGGCTGTTATGCATCTGACAGTATTCATATTTTTTATTCAAGCAAACCTATATTCACCCTTGGCCCGGATCAGTTTATTTGTGGCGGAAATACTATAATTCTGGATCCCGGGATAACAGGATCGAATTACCTATGGCAGGATGGCAGCACAAATAGAAAATATCTAGTACAAAGGCCCGGGCAATATTCAGTTACACTTAACAATCAATGTGGCTTTTCATCAGATACTATATTAATACAAAAAGGGTTCTGCGATTTATATTTTCCCAATACATTTACTCCAAATGGAGATAGTAAGAATGATTTCTTTAAGCCGCTTACAACATCTACGCTGAACCGCTACCAGTTCCAAGTATTTAACCGTTATGGGGAAGTTGTTTTTCAAACCACTGATCCTTCGAAAGGATGGGATGGAAATTTTAAAGGGAAAAAGCAAAATGCAGATACATATGTATGGATCTGTGTTTACCAGATCAATGGGCGGATGCTGAATACAGAAACTGGAACAGTTATATTGACAAGGTAATTGTTAATTGGATTGATCCTGTCCTAAAGTTTTTTGTAAACATTAAACAGGAGGTAAGTCTACATTTTTTTTAAACATGATTATTTTTATTTTCAACATGTTCAATTCAACTGGATTTTTTTAAGTTTTTAACCAGGGCATTACGATTTTGTACATCGGGTCGATAAATAGATTTCAGATCAGTTCGTTTCACTACCAGAGCATTTTCTAAAAAGATTCAAGATTTTGCCGAAATATATAGTGGTCGTAATGCCCTTCTGTGTGCAAAAAAAAGCACCTACAAGTTTGACCTCGTAAGTGCTTGATTTTCTGCTCCCCCTATCCGACTTGAACGGATGACCCTCTGATTAACAGTCAGATGCTCT
>JBAXAD010000273.1:0-4626 GCA_037142715.1 Paludibacter sp.
TTGGATATTGCCCCACTAACTATGTCGATCAATTCCCCACGTAGCCAGAAACATATTCCTTGGACAGGCAATAAAGATAAATTGTATCTGGGTCTTCCACCTATGATTGCCGATTCACTCCCCGATAAATGGGGGCATTCACTTTTCAGCGCATGGCTGCGGGATAATCATATTTCGACAAAGAAAGTAAATCCGGTAGATCATCTTTCATTTATTGGTAGTCGGGCAATGGGCGCACTTGAATATGAACCGGCTCAGAAGTTAGGTGATGACTCCGTTTTTTCGGTAGATATTGAACACCTTTATGAGTTTGCCAAACAGGTGTTGAATGAGCGGGAAGCAACGGTACTCAATGCAGAAAATTCAATTCTGTGGCAGGATTTGATTAAGATAAGTTCGTCGCCGGGAGGGAAACGTCCGAAGGCGATTGTTGCGGTAAATAAATCTACAGGCGAAGTAATATCTGGACAGGGAAATATCCCTGAAGGTTTCGACCATTTTATTCTAAAATATGATGATAATTCATCCTATCCATTGGCCAAATTGGAATATGTCTACTACCAAATGGCATTGGCTGCCGGAATAAAAATGATGCCGTCCGAATTACGTTCTTACGGAAATGTCACCCATTTTCTTACCCGTCGGTTTGACCGTGTCGGCAATAACCGGATACATACACAAACCCTGGCTGCCATGTCTCCTGGAAGTGACAGTTATGAAGATTTGTTTGCCGTAATTCGCCGACTTAATTTACCGTACGAAGATAGCCGTCAACAATATCTACGGATGGTGTTTAATGTGCTTGCGCGTAATGTGGATGACCATACTAAAAACTTTTGCTTCTGCATGACTCCTGATGGTGTCTGGCGTTTATCACCAGCATACGATTTGACTTATGGGGTCGATCTAACAGTTCCTGCATATATGAATCGGCATTCGATGACCATAAACGGCAAAAATGAAAGTCTAACCCGAGACGATTTGGAAGCATTTGCACAGCAAAATGATATTCAGGATTATAAGTCTTTAATTGAACTGGTTAGCAATGGAGTTGGAAAATTCAGAGAGTTTGCTACAGAATTGAAAGTTGACGTAAAATTAATTAAGAGTATTGAATCTGATTTTGTCAGGCTGTAAAAAATTAAAACCACGAAGATTCCATTTTTCTTCGTGGTTTTGAGTAAATATAATTGGGTTTTTATCCCGCAGACTTCTTAGTTCCCATCTGATTTCCATTTCCAAACTTTTCTTTCAGAACTTTCATATCATCACTTACTTTCATGTCCAGGATTTTGGCGTAATGTTGAGTCGTATGAAGATTTTTATGTCCAAGCATCTTTGACACACTTTCAATGGGGACACCATTTGTGAGCGTGACTGTGGTGGCAAAAGTATGACGAGCAATGTGAAAAGTCAATTCTTTATGAATGCCGCAAAGGTCAGCTATTTCTTTCAAGTAGGAATTCATTTTTTGATTGCTCAGAATGGGTAATAGACGCTCCTGGTTGACTGCTTGCGGATGGTTGCGGTATTTCTCTATAATGGCTGCCGAAATGGGTAATAACGGAATGTTGGAGCGTGTATCTGTTTTTGTTCGATTAATGAAAATCCAACGTTCACTATCAACACCTAATCCAATATTATTACGATTTAGCTTTTTTACATCCACATAAGCCAAACCTGTAAAGCAGCTGAACAGGAATATATCTTTTACCAGGTTGAGACGTTCAGTCGCAAACTCTTTATTAAACATTGTTTCAATTTCATCCTGACTTAGGAATACACGTTCAACTTCTTTAATCTTAGCTTTATAATTGAAGAATGGATTTCGCTCAATCCAACCATTGGCCAAACAAATACGGATGACCTTGCCAAAGTTCTTAATGTATTTTACAGCCGTATTCTGACAGCAATTACACACCGATTTTAGATAAAACTCATAACTGGTAATAAATTCATGGTCAATTTTACGTATGTCAATATCAGAAACCTTGAATTTCCATTTAATAAAGTTGGTCGTGTGTTTGAGTGAAGTTAAATATCGTTGATATGTTGCTTCAGCAAACTCTTTTCCAACTAAAGCTTTCACTTCAGCATTGTGTTGTTCGAAAATCGCTATGAGCATGTGATTTCGTTTTTCCACCCCTAAAATCTTATTTCGCATGTTTTCAGCATTGACTAATTCGTTAATACGAATTAACTCTTGTTGATATTCTTACACCTTCCCTTTTAGTGTATCCAAATAGGTATTTGTAGCCTTTGCTTCTGCTGAAGTACCTTTTACTCTGTTACCTTCCACTGACCATTTGTCGGGATGGATAAATCGTTTCGTGGTGAGCTCGATTCTCTCACCGTCAATAGTTACTCTGAGATAGATGGGGACTAAGCCCTCGGTGTTTGTTTTTGATCTCTTTGCATAAAAGAGAATGGAAAGTTTGGCGTTCATGGTGGTAACCTTTAAAAGTGTTCAAAATTACATTTTCTTTGATTTACATACAAGATGTTCAATGATTGAACTACTTGATTATTAATGCTTTTTGAACAAATTCGGGTACCCGAGACTTTTTTTTTCTTTGGGTACCCGAATGGGTTACCTAAAGATTGATTTTATTTGAATATTTTGTATATATTCAAAAAGTAAAAAGCCCGCAAATCATTGATTTTGCGGGCTTTTACTATAAATTGAAATGGTTTTAGTGGAGCTGGAGGGAGTCGAACCCTCGTCCAAACAAGGAAATAATACGCCTTCTACATGTTTATCTTCGCTTAAGTTTTCGAGCGCTGGCAAGACCGAAGCCACCAACCTGCGCCTTATCCTTTTTGTTTCATCGCGCCTCCAAGGCTAAGCGCAACTATCCCCGATTTAGCTGCATCTCCAATTCAAATCGCCTCGAGGAGAGGGCATTTGGGAAATGTCCCGTTCCAGTACCTAGTACCGGAATTAAGCCTAATCTACTCTATTCGATTAAGCAGCAAGAGCGTAGTTATTTTCGCCAGTTATAATTTTGAGATCCGAGATTTACGAGCCGCTTTCTCAATGCTCGACATGCTTACATACCCTTTCTACCTGCTGTCAAAACCAAACAGCCCCTTTTCTTTGTAATCTGCTTATAATAAGAGGTTTATTTTTGTAATTAAATGAAAAGTAGTCAAATGAGTAGCAAAACTGTACTAAAATAACCGCTTTTTAATATACAAAATAACTATTTACTATAAACATGTAACAAACATGTAACAAAAAGCACCAACGTTTTGTTGCTTCTAATTCTGCACAAAGGTAACGCTAATAATTGAATTGTGTGTCTAACTAAATATAATTTACACAAGAAATAAAAACCTTTCCAATTTCTAATCCATCTACTTTCGTCTTGTTATTGTTGCGTTAAATGCATTTGGTGGAATAGGAGGAAATTAAAACTACTTCAAAACAATACGTCGCCAATTTATAAAAGCAAAAACCCTATTTGTACGACTTTTAATTTGATGTTTTCAGTCGCCAATTTTCAACTGTTTTTTCAAGTGTTTCCAGAAATACAGATGGGTCTTGCGCACCGCTGACTGCATATTTTCGGTCGAAAACAAAGAATGGAACACCTCTCACACCTATTTTGCGAGCTTCGTTGATGTCATTTTGTACATTGTTGGAAAAACTTTCACGTACTAACACCTCTTTTAGTCCAGCAATATCTAACCCAACTTCTTGTGCCAATGCAATTAATGTTGCTACGTCGTCCACATTTTTTCCATCGGTGAAATACGCTTTAAACAAACCCTCCTCAATTTCGTTTTGCTTCCCTTGTGTTTTGGCAAAATGAACCAAATTTTGAGCTTTAAAAGTATTGGCCACAACTATTTTGTCAACATTAAATTCCAGCCCAACCGATTTGGCTGTTTCAATCAATTGATGATACATTTTAGTGGTTTGCTCCGTTGATAAACCTTTTACTTCAGCCAAGTGCTCGCTTATGTTTTTAGTGGTATCCGTTTTTAAATCAGGTTGCAACTGAAAACTTTTCCATTCCAATTCAATCTGTCCTTTCCCTGCAAATTGAGCCAATGCATTTTCAAATTTTCGTTTGCCAATAAAGCAAAACGGACACATTATATCACTCCATATTTCTACTTTCATATTCATTTTCTTTGTTGTTCAAACCTTATAACCAATAGAGTGTTGTCAAAGTTCAAAATCATTGTGAAAGTGACAGTTTTGCTTGGAGTAATCTAATTACTTGAGGTGAATTTAGTATCCTATCTCAAATTTGTGTTTGATTTGGTATTGAAATCGAAATTCGAAGTGTTTTGAATCCGCATAACAATATGCTAAACTAAAGTGAGCGAATTCATTATATCCAACGCTTATATAGTAGTTGTAAAATATTAACGATTTGAGAGTATTTGACAAATAAAAATTCAAGATAACTAGCTCAATTGTTTTTATAGATATTTGCTAGCATCTGTTATCTAGGGCAAGCGTGATTACATAACTTACAAAAAATCCCCCAAGCAGAATCAATATCTGTTTGGGGGATTATATAAAATTAGTGCTGAAATAATTGGTGAAAACATGTTTTTTGTCAATGCCTGAAATATGTTGACCACTTTAAAGTAACAAAAAACACTAAAAAG
>JBAXAD010000274.1:0-4624 GCA_037142715.1 Paludibacter sp.
AGAAAGCTTATTTTATTATGCAGAAATGGTACGAAGAGTTGAAAAATCAATATAAATAGGAAAAACTGACAGAATAAATATAGCAATCCTTATTCGAATTTTGAATAATAATACAATTAAATTACACATGAAGTCGAAAATCCTTTTCGCAGTTTTCTTTTTGTTGGCCTTTCAAGTATCGGCTGTGAAGCGCAAACCGCTTGTTGATGTAAATAAAGAGTTTGAATTTGCTGCAAAGCAATATGAAGGCATGTTGCAGTCTCATCCCGATTTGACGAAGTTTCCACAATCAACCAAACCGGATGGCAGCCCGGATGATCGTAAATCGAGCTGGTGGTGTAGTGGGTTTTTCGGTGGATCATTGTGGTATATCTACGAATTTTCAAAAGATATAAAATGGAAGGACGCTGCTGATAAATGGACTAGAGCTGTTGAAAAGGAAAAGCTAAACAAGAATACACATGATTTGGGTTTTATGTTGTTTTGTCCTTATGGCAACGGATATAGATTAACTAAAAATAAAGATTATATTGAACCTTTGTTGACTGGTGCAAAATCATTAGCTACCCGTTTCCATTCAGAATATGGCGTTATTAAATCGTGGGATGGATATAAGGATACGAAATATCCTGTAATCATTGACAACATGATGAATTTAGAGTTTCTGATTTGGGCTTCGCGTAAGTCGAATGATAGAAATTTATACGAAATCGCAATTAAGCATGCTGATAATACTCTTAAAAATCATTTCCGACCAGATAAAAGTTGTTACCACATGGTCGGCTATTTACCCGGAGAGAAAGTTTATTGTAAGCGGACCGTTCAGGGAGCCAATGATAGTTCTGCATGGGCTCGTGGTCAAGGGTGGGCTTTGTATGGTTATACTATGATGTATAGGGAAACAGCTAAAAAAAACTATTTGAAGCAAGCTGAGGCAGTAGCAAAATACATTATTCATTACCCGAACATGCCAGTAGATAAAATTCCATACTGGGATTTTAATGCTCCAAACATTCCTGTTGAGGAAAGAGATGCTTCGGCAGCAGCAGTTTACGCTTCGGCTTTGTTGGAACTTTGCAAATACAGTCCTAAACACAGGGATGAGTATTTTGACTATGCAGAACAAATCTTAAAAAGCCTTTCTTCGGCGAATTACAAGGCGAAACTAGGTGAAAATAATTTCTTTATTCTGAAACATTCTGTAGGTCATAAACCCATTAAGTCTGAGATAGACACGCCGTTGGTTTATGCAGATTATTACTATTTAGAGGCTTTGTTGAGATATAATCAGTTTTTCAAATAAATTCTGGAATAATTTTAAGTTTTATAAGAAGTTTATTGATGATAATTAAATGGGTATGATTAAGAATAGTATTTCTGTAACAATTAAGTGGTTAATGATTTTACTTTTTTTGTTGCCGCTTCCAATGCTTGCAACAGAAATTGTAACAAAAACTGATGTTCAGAAGAAACAAATAACAACAGAAGTGTTTCAACTCGATAATCCGGATTATAAGTTAAGTCCTTATACCGGTATGACACGTAAGCATTGGAAAGATGCAGCAGTTTATTTATTGAAAGGTGCATTTAGTTATGTAACATCAATTGATGATGCACTTGTATTTCCGAAACAGGCTGGAAAAAGTTATCCAACTTCTGAAAAACAACTTTCAACTGAAAGATTAGAGGGGCTTTGTCGCACCTTATTCATTGCTGCTCCTTTATTGAAAGAAGATTCAAATCTGGTGGTTAATGGAATTCGGTTGGCTGATTATTACCGTCACCAAATAGTAATGCTCACAGATCCTAAAAGTAATAGTTATATAGCATCTCGTGAGAAAAATGGTGGGCCACACCAAAATTTGGTTGAATTTGGAGCATTATCCGTTTCTATGTTTATCATTCCGGATATATTATGGAAACCACTTTTTAAAGAGCAAAAAGATGCGCTGGCGAATTGCATGTTGAGCTATGGAAATGGTCCTACATGGCCTAATAACTGGCGCTTTTTTAATGTGTTTATTATGAGCTATTTCAAATCTGCCGGGTACAAGGTAAATGATGAATTGATGGCCGATTATTTGAATAGGACACTGGCACAATACAGTGGTGATGGATGGTATCAGGATACTCCGGCTTATGATTACTACAGTATGTGGGCATTCCAGATGTATGGAGTTCTTTGGTCGGAGTTTTATGGCAGAAAGAATTTTCCAGAAATAGCTCAAAAGTTGCAGGAAAATTTCAAACCATTGAAAAATAATTATCCATATATATTCAGTCGCAACGGCGAAATGATTATGTGGGGAAGAAGCATTTCATACCGTTTTGGTTCTATAATTCCTTTTCCGTTAATGGGATTTGAAAACTCTCCCGAAACAAATTACGGTTGGATGCGAAGAATTGCCTCGGGAACGTTACTTCAGTTTTTGCAACAGCCAGCTTTTTTAAAAGATAATGTGCCTACACTTGGTTTTTATGGCGAGTTTGAACCTGCTGTTCAGTCATATAGTTGTCGTGGAAGTGCTTTCTGGTGTGGTAAAGCATTTTTAGGCTTATTAGTGCCAGAAAATAATCCATTTTGGCAATCTGAAGAAAACGAAGGAGCCTGGGCTAAAGAACTTCAAAAAAACTCGGTAGTCAACAGATTTCAAAATGGTTCGAATATTTTGATAACAGATT
The DNA here is from genome assembly GCA_037142715.1 of Paludibacter sp. GTDB lineage: Bacteria > Bacteroidota > Bacteroidia > Bacteroidales > Paludibacteraceae > Paludibacter. The sequence goes on from JBAXAD010000274.1 coordinate 2,683, forward strand.
ATCCCAATATTGGTGCTTCAGAAGTCAGAGCTTGGTGTAATGTTCCTACGGTAAACCAAAAAGATAATTATCGGGGTGAAGAAAATTATAATCGGTTATCCTATAACAGTGCTTTTCCCTGGCAAAAAGATGGTGCGAATGGAGAAGTTGCCATGGGTTATTTGATAAAAGCTAAAACCAACCGTTGGGAGCATGTACAAAAGTATACTTTCAAAAAATTTGAAAAAGGAATTTATTATCGCGATGCCGAATTGATAAATAATAAAAATGTCAAATTGAAATTGGCGGATATTCCTCTTGTTAATGGAATTTTGAGGGTAGATAAGCTACTTACAAGTGATAGTATAGATATTAAATTAGGTCATTATGCCCTACCTAAAATGAATGGAGTAATAAAACATGAACAACGAAAAATAAACGGATTTGAAGTAAAGATTATTGACAATGGAGTATACCAATTGGCAATGATAAATCTGAAAGGTTGGACAAAGTTACAATTTCTGCAGACAAAAGGGTTGCATCCTGTAGCTAAAGAAAGTGAGGTTTTGAATGTGCACGATCAATTTTATCCAAATCAAAAAGAAAAAGAATATATAACATTGATGATGTGGAAAAAGTCAGGTGAAATCTGGAATAACGATGAGTTGCTGCCGGTAAAGAGTATAAAACAATTAAAGAAATCAATAGGTTTAGTTATAAATTTTAAAAATGGCGAAAGCAAAACAGTACTTTTTCAGTGAGTTGACTTGAGAATATAATATCCTACAGAATAATTGAAAAAACTTTCCAATGAATTTAGTTCATGAATAATTGATTAATAATATGCAACAATCAGATTTAAAAAGTAATTGTTTTTTTTTATTGCTAACTGTCTTACTGATAGGCAATTGGAGTCTAAAATCATATGCAGTTACACCATATGTGTCAAAAGTATGGTTGGCCGATCAGGGAGATGGCACTTATAAGAACCCTATCATTAATGCCGATTATTCAGATCCGGATGTTATACGGGTAGGGAAAGACTACTACATGATAGCCTCCAGTTTTAATTGTGTTCCGGGAATTCCAATCTTGCATTCAAAAGATATGGTGAACTGGCAGTTGGTAAATTATGCTCTTAAAAAACTTTTCCCCGAAGATTTATTTTCTACTCCTCAGCACGGGAAAGGTGTGTTTGCACCCTGCATACGATATCATAAAGGAGAGTTCTTCATCTTTTGGCCAGATCCTGATACCGGTATTTATATGACTAAAACCAAAGATGCTTTGGGTGAATGGTCCCCATCTGTATTGGTAAAACCGGGAAAAGGTTTAATAGACCCAACTCCGCTCTGGGATGATAACGGAAAAGTATATCTGGCACATGCGTGGGCGAAAAGTCGTGCTGGACTTAATAGTGTAATAACCGTCAATGAAATGAATGCCGCAGCTAATCAGATAATTGGTGCCGATGTGTTGGTTTATGATGGATTGACAAAAGGTGATATTATCATTGAAGGTCCAAAATTTCACAAAAGAAATGGCTATTATTATATTTTTGCTCCGGCAGGAAGTGTAGAAACCGGTTGGCAGGTAGTTTTACGATCTAAAAATATTTATGGGCCTTATGAGAACAAAATCGTTATGGCTCAGGGAAAAACCAACATCAATGGGCCTCATCAGGGAGCTTGGGTTGAAACACCCAAAGGGGAATCGTGGTTTTTCCATTTTCAGGACAAAGGCATTTATGGTCGTGTATTCTTTCTTGAACCTATGAAATGGGTGAATGACTGGCCGGTTATTGGAGTTGATTCTGCCAATACTGGTTGTGGTGAACCTGTCCACGCATTTACTAAGCCTGATGTTGGAAAAACGTATCCAATAGAAACCGTGATAGAAAGTGATGAGTTCAACGATGATAAAATTGGTTTACAATGGCAATGGCCATGTAATCCAAAGCATT
>JBAXAD010000275.1:0-4578 GCA_037142715.1 Paludibacter sp.
CCTTGATTATCAATTACTAAATTATTTGAGTTTTTACACAGTCTCTCCAAGTCGCACTCCCAGTAGAAAAGACGGAAATTACCATAAATCATTTGACGGACACCTTCCGCTGCCATAAATTGCCATAAATCAATTAAAGTACGCCTTCCGCTGACGGATTTTACCATAAATCATTTGACGAACGCCTTCCGCTGGCGGATTTTGCCGTAAATCATTTGATGGACGGCTTCCGCTGGCGGATTTTGCCATAAATCATTTGACGGACGCCTTCCGCATTAAGGAATTGACCGTACCGCGGACGAAGGATGGCTTCCGCATTAAGAAAATTTCAATCCGTCATTTGACGGACGACTTCCGCTTAACTTTTTTTCAATCCGTCATTTGACGGATGACTTCCGCTTAAGGAATGAATCGTAATTTATATTACATCTAGCAATAAATTAATATCTATTGGGTTTTACAGGGTCGAAACACCCTTTTGGAACGAAATTGGAGGGAGTATAATTAAGATACATTTGGCAGGTTTGCAAATATACAATAACGTGAGGGGGAAGGAGGTAACCCGAAAACGAAAAAGCCCGGAGATGCACATAGCATTCCGGGCTTTGAAGGAACTATTCTTTAGTTCGTTGGGCTACAATTAGGCAGCAGGGGTTGTTGAAGCGTCTTTGGCTGGTGCTTCAGTTTTGGTTTTCTGAGCCACTGTAAGGTTCACTTCATCAAACCGGTTTTGAAGATTCACACACAAAGAGTTCCATTCGGGCGTATCAACTTGACTAGCCATCAGGTTCACTTCATCCATATACTCCTTGATAGCATCGGTCAACTCCTTTCGCAAGTCACTCGGAACAACTTTTACAGAGGATCTATTTGTAATTCCGGTGTACAGTAATTCATAGTCTGCTTGCGCCTGGTCCAGAGCACTTAGTTTCTCAGTAAGCAAAGTTGTAACCAATGCAGCAGCAAATTCTGACCTTTTCACGGCTGCAATTATTGTAACATACTGAGCTGTTTGAACAAGAAGCATGGCTTTACTGAAATTTTTGCCAAACCGATTTACTTGTTGAAACAATACATTGGCAGCAGCTTTCATTTCGGTATCTGGCGAATTGAGTGAACCTTCGAGGTAATTGTACATTTGATTGAACAATTCACTTCGCAAGTCGTACTTGGCTTTTACAGCCTTTTTCAACTCACTTTCTTCTTGATCAAGTGTTATTGCAGCCTGGTAGCGTAAACTCACATCCACCAAATGCAAAAAACGTTTCGTCACTTTGGCAGCTTGAATGCCAGATGCTATCACTGTATCTATAAGGCGCAATACCAATGCAGAAAGCTGCATGATATTGGATTTGTTTGTTTTTGAACGGTAGTTCATATAATTAATTTTTAAATTGTTTGTAAATAAAATTTCTAAGCATACCTAAATGTATGCATAGATTTATGAGGTAAACAGTTTGTTTACCAAAAATAGCCTTTTCTACAAAGTGAAAAAAGGAGGTTTATTTACAATGCTGGAGTGCGAAAAAGGGAGGGGCCAAAGAATGAACGGAAAATCAGGGAAGATTGGCTGGAACACAGCCCGAAAAGTAGGGTAATGAATTGCAACAATAGACGCTCTAATTTCTTTAGGGCACCTACAATATTGGCTTTGCAATGTTTCATTGTCCACAAATAATTGACATCTCTATTGGACAAAGTGATTGCTTCACTTGAATTTGCAATTATAAAATACTCATTACACTGGGTATAGAATTCAAGTCGTTCGGGGTAAATAGGATCATTGATAATTGCCATGAATTTCTCGAACATATCAGAACCGATATCATCAAAACTAGCAACTTGAGGATTCATATTCTCCAAGTAACTCATTTTCAATACTGTTTCTTTTATACCCTGTTTCATATTCTGTGGCGTAAAAATAGTCGATTTGTCCTATTTATTTTACTATGTTACATTTTACAAAATTTGTGCCACAATTTAATAATTTAAATTCAGGAGTAAATTCTCACGAATTATTTGTCAAACCACAAAGAAACTGACAAATTGTCAGACTTTGAGCATTTGTCTTTTTGGCAGGCTAGGTCTTATATTGGCAGTAAATTTATCAAACTAAGTGTATCCATTGTATAAGTCCTGCAAATATGTATAAACATTAGACTATCTCTTTGAACAACGCTAATTGTTTCCACAAAAAATCCCCGATTCTGATATTTTCAGAAACGGGGATTATTAGAATACGAAATGTATGAAGCTTTATTCCTTTTCTACTTTCGGTTTTGGTGTAGGCACTACTTTCTTTTTGCGTGGAACGTATTTTCCTGGCAAAATAACATTCAGCAATGCTTTACCCATCAAACCAAGTTTTACGGCACAAGCAAAAATAAATATGCTTATTATGAATGTTGGCAAGATGTTTTCTAAATTGGAAGCTGTATACCATTGCGCAAATGACAAAATCAAAACAGCCAAGCTATAATAAATTTTTGATTGGAGTAATGGTGTTTTCAAAGTTTTAAAACGGGTCATTCCATCAATAATGCCAGAGATAGTGGAGGCAATAAGCGAAATGGGAAGCATAAAAATGGAGAAATTAATCACCGAATGCACTATTACTTCCTGAAAATTTGGGAATATCCAATGGAAAATAATCAACATTGGAGTTAGCGCCACAAATGTTTGCGAAAGGTGAATGGCAATGGGGTGAATATCAAGCGCCAAAATAAATAATCGGTTGGGTGAAACACGTTCGCGGTAGGGTTCAAACACGCTTCGGGGCAATCCGCAAGCTGGGCAAACATCGCCCAAATCGCTCTCTTTCATTACATATCCGCAAGGGCGGCATATTACTAATTCTTCATCTATCATAATGGTAATAATCTTAAAGTTGGTTTGATTGTACTTTTTGAGGGCGCAAAGGTACTAACTAATTAATTATTAACAAGGGAAAATCAATGATTTAGCGTTGTTAAAGTTTGATTTATTCAATTATTTGAGATATTTTATACGCTTTCAAATTAATTCTTCTTTCCAAATTAATAAAACATACTGTTGTTTTTTGAAAGTGAATGCGTATTTTTGTGGAATAAGAAAACAAACGAACTCCAATGAAAATACTCCACACGTCCGACTGGCATTTGGGCAGATTACTCTACAGCAAGAAGCGTTACGAAGAATTTGAGAAATTCCTGAACTGGCTAATTGATTTCATCAACAGAGAACAAATAGACATCGTAATAGTTGCCGGCGATGTATTCGACACCACAACGCCCAGCAATCGGTCGCAGGAATTGTATTACCAGTTTTTGTACAACGCTTCCACCACTTGTTGCAGGCACATTGTGATAACGGGTGGCAACCACGACTCGCCCACATTTTTGGATGCACCCAAGCAGCTGCTCAAGTTGATGGATGTGCATGTGGTAGGCGAAATGTGCGACAACTTGGCAGATGAAGTGATTACGCTTTACGATAAACAGAACGTCCCGGAAGCTATCATTTGTGCCGTGCCGTTTCTGCGTGACAGGGATGTGAGGACTGTAGAAGCTGGTGAATCAATGGATGATAAGTCGCAGAAAGTGATTTCCGGCATAGCAAAACATTATGCCGACGTGGCAAATATCGCTTTAGAAATACAAAAAACGCTGGGTAAAATTCCCATCATTGGCGTTGGGCATTTGTTTACGTCTGGAGGCAAAACCACCGATGGCGATGGCGTAAGGGAATTGTATGTGGGAACTTTGGCATATATGGGTGCGGAACTTTTCCCATCCTGTTTCAATTATCTGGCTTTGGGCCATTTGCACATTGCACAAACGGTGGGGAATGCCAATAACAAGCGGTATTCTGGTTCGCCCATTCCCATGGGATTTAATGAAGCAAAGCAAACAAAGAAGATTGTAGTGCTGGAATTTTCTGAGAATGAAACGAGTATTACGGAACATGAAGTACCACGTTTTCAGGAATTGCACAAAATATCGGGAACCGCAGAGGTGATTCAGGAAAAGTTGGCGCAACTTAAAGCTCGGAATACTTCGGCTTGGTTGGAAATAGAATTGACGGGCGAAGCGTTTGTTGGCGATTTGATAGGAATGGTGAATGAAGCCATCAAGGATTCTAATCTACAAGCATTGCTCATTAAGAACAAACAAATTGAACAACAAGTACTTTCGCGAGCCAATGACACCGAAACACTGGAAGATTTGGACCCGAACGATGTGTTTCTGAGATGCCTTACTGCAAATGATATTTCGGACGAGAACAACCGAGATTTATTGCTATGCTACAATGAGATAATGAATGAGATGGTTGTAACTGATTATAATGCTGAATGATAAGACCATTTTATTTTCTAATGTAACGAACTACGACACATTTAAACGTGGGGCTTTGCCCCAAACCCCACTCACTTTTTTGTCTTGAAACAAAATAGTAAGCAAAAAAATTCAAGACTACGCCTGCTTCGCTCGAAAAATTAGTCGTTCGTAGGCTGAAAACTTTTATCCCGATAGCTATCTCGAGGATCGCACCAACGAAATACGTCGGCACTCAAACAGAAAAGTTTTCTACGCCTACTTC
>JBAXAD010000276.1:0-4513 GCA_037142715.1 Paludibacter sp.
AAAGTACTGATAATAAATTCACTTCGAAAATTGATTTTAGGAGCGGAATCAAAATACGAAGTATTTTTCTAATCCGTTTTTTTAATCCGCTTAATTCGCAAAATCCGCGTTCTATTCTTTATTCTCAAAATTCAAACATGAAAGATAGCCATGAAAAAAATACTAATAGTAGAAAATGACCTCAACCTTGGCACCACGCTGACAGATGCATTAGAAATGCAGGATTTTAAGGTACTGTACCTCGCCACCGATGAGGGCATAATGTCAAAATTTTATGACTTTCAACCCGATATAGTGATTCTGGATGTAATGCTCCATGGGACACTGGATGGGTTTGAGATAGCAAAACTGATGCGCGAAGAAAATAACACCCCCATTTTGTTCACTACCTCGCGCGATGGACAAGAAGATTTTCAGAAAGGTTTCAGCATCAACAACTCCGATTATGTGCGTAAACCGTACCGACTAATGGAAATTATCCTACGCTTGAAAAAACTATTACCTAATCCTAAAATCATCGATAGTCCGGAAACATTTCAACTCGGCAATTATAGTTTTTTTCCTATTGAACAACTGCTCATGTTTGACGGCGAGAAAATAAATCTTGATAAACGCGAATCGACTTTGCTAAATTTGTTGTGCAAAAACACCGATGTTTTTATGAGTAGAAATAAAATTATCGAAAGAATTTGGAATGAAAAAGAATCGAAGTCAAAAGCAGGTTCGCTCAATAATGTCATTACCAACTTACGAAAGTATCTCCAGCAGGACGATCGAATTATATTGGAAAGCAGAATTGGATTAGGCGTGAGATTGCTGATTAAATAGGATGATGAACTATTTTTTTATGTATCAATACCAGCAATTGTGGCAGACCGGTTTTTTGTACAAGTTATAGGTGATCATAAGTTCGTTGGTACCGATGGAGCTTCGGCGGATGTCTCCCAAATGATAATCGTAACTGTAGGAAAGATGCAAGAATTCGGTGAGGTCGAAACCCAGTGTGACCCCTATTTCGCTGCGGGTGCGGTAGAATAATCCGATGTCGAACACATCGGGTTTATCAGTGAGGCCGTTGTTTTTTTTGAGCTTGAAATAGGCCGTACCGTTGAATTCAAGTTGGTAGATATTGCTGTATTGAATGGCGCAAATGCCATATCCGAAGTTGATTGGATTGCTGGTGATCTGCCGAAACCTGCCATAAAGAAAGTTGGTATTTGTTTGAAGTGGATTCAGGGGCGAAAACAGCGAGAAGATATTCTGACTTGCCGCACCTATTTTCAACGATTTATTGCTTACTTCCACTCCTATTGCTGCATCAAAACTGTTTTCGGATTTTAAGGATTGGTATATTTCCGAGTCGTCATCCGTCATCACATTTATCTTTGAAGGATCGTAACTTAGCATTTGATAATTGCCCCTCAAACCCAAATGTAGCTGCCAACTTTGCTCAAAAAGAATGGCGTAAGCATAAGAAAGATTGATGTTGGAAATGGAAGTGTACCCAATTTTATCCTGCAGAACTATCAACCCAAGCTGCGTGTGCAAATCGTCGAGATAGGTGGTGCCGGAAGCAAAAAAAGTGATGGGTGCGCCCGGAAATCCGAGCCATTGTTTGCGTGCTGCCATGCTAAATACCGCCACATATTTATCGTAAACAGTAGCGGGATTGAGGTATTGCGGGTTCTTCCAAAAGTTGCTCACCCGTATGTTCGATTGGCTATACAACTGTTGAAATAAAAAGCTGAATAGTATGAATAAGTAAAGTTTTTTCATAAGATAAAATGCTAACGAATGACCATAATGTAACCTTCATCGGACTTTTCGATGTCGCCCTGCGTGTATAGGAGCACATAGAAATAGGTATCTTTGGCAACTGGTTTTCCGTTGTAAGTTCCGTCCCACCCGTCTGCACCATCAAAAAGCTTAACTCCATTGCGGTTATAAATTTTCACGTGATAATCTTTCATAAACACATCATTTTTCCCGTCGCCGTTGGGCGTAATGGTGTTGGGTATTTTGATGAACGAAAGATTTGTAACCACCGTACTGTCGCAACCTGCCGTGGTTTTCAAAATGTCGGTATATTCACCTGGCTGACCATATACCTTTCCATTTATCGAAAAGGTTTGACCCGTAAAAATGCTCACAGATTGCGACAAATTATAGACAGGAAGAATGTTCAACTCCAAAGTTACCACCACGTTATCGCCAAACACATTGGTCATGGTTTTGGTGTAAGTTCCTGCTGAATAATAAGCGGTTCCGTTCCAAATATAAGGCAATTCGGAAGGGCAAACCGAGGCAGTGGTAGAAGCAGCGGTTGACAAATTCACCTTCAAAATTAAGGTGGCGATGCTGTCGCAACCCACGGCATTGATAAAATTGATGGGCGAAGTGTAAGTTCCAGATTCGGTATAGGCCATCTTGTTCCAAACATAAGGCAGTTTGGCGGCACTCACGGCATCTTTGGTAACGGAACTTGAAGCGGAAACAACGTTCAATTTCAATGTGGCAACGCTATCGCAACCAGATGCGGTATGAAAAGAAGCGCTGTAAGTTCCAGTTTCTGAATAGAAGTTTTTATTCCAAAAATAAGGCAAAGCCGATGGGCAAACGTAATCGACGGTGGTGGAAGTGAGTGGCGATTTAACGTCCAACATCAAAGTAGCCGTACTGTCGCAACCAACAGAATTAACGAAATGTGCGGTATAAACTCCAGCCGCCGTGTATGAATTATTGTTCCAAAAGTAGGGCAAAGTGAACGGACAAGTAACCACCTTAGTGACGGAAGAGCTTGACTGTTTCAGTGCCAAAACCAAAGTCGCCACGCTATCGCAACCTGCAGAATTAGGGATGTTGGCGGTGTAAGTTCCTGCAGCAGTATAGTTTTTCCCGTTCCAAAAATAAGGCAAGTTATTGGCACAAATGGAGATATTGGTGGTAGAAGTGGTTGGAACTTTCACTGTCAAAACCAAAGTTGCCACACTGTCGCAAGCAGCAGAATTGATGAAATTGGTGGTGTAAGTTCCCGCAGTAATATAGCTTTTCCCATTCCAAACAAAAGGCAAATTATTGGAACAAACCGAAGCGGTGATGGTAGAAGTCGAAGGTGCTTTCACTGTCAAAACCAAAGTCGCAACGCTATCGCAACCAAAAGCATTAGAGAAGTTAGTGGTGTAACTTCCCGCAGCATTGTAGCTTTTTCCGTTCCAAACATAAGGCAAGTCATTAGAGCAAACGGAAATATTAGAAATAGAAGTCGATGGAGTTTTCACTGCCAAAACCAATGTGGCCACGCTATCGCAACCCGCTGAATTAGTGAAGTTGGCGGTGTAAGTTCCCGCAGCATTGCAACTTTTTCCGTTCCAAACAAAAGGCAAATTATTGGAACAAACCGAAGCAGTTGTAGTAGAAATTATTGAAGACTTTACTGCCAAAATTAAAGTAGCAATACTGTCGCAACCAGCAGAATTAGTGAATTTAGCGGTGTAAGTTCCTGCGGTACTATAGCTTATTCCATTCCATACGAAAGGTAAGTTATTAGAGCAAACGGAAATATTAAAAATAGAAGTCGATGCAGTTTTCACTTCCAAAACCAAAGTCGCAACGCTATCGCAACCAGCAGAATTTGTGAAGTTGGCGGTGTAAATTCCGGCGGCATTACAGCTTTTTCCATTCCAAACAAAAGGCAAATTATTGGAGCAAATGGAAATATTTGTAGTGGAATTGGTTGGAGTTTTCACTGCCAAAACCAATGTTGCCACACTGTCGCAAGCAGCAGAATTGATGAAATTGGCGGTGTAAGTTCCTGCAGCAGTATAGCTTTTCCCATTCCAAACAAAAGGCAAGCTGTTGGAACAAACGGAAATATTTGAAGTAGAAGTGGTTGGTACTTTCACTGCCAAAATCAATGTCGCCACGCTATCGCAACCAGCAGAATTAGTAAAGTTGGCGGTGTAAGTTCCTGCGTTAGTATAGTTTTTTTCATTCCAAACAAAAGGCAAATTGTTGGTGCAAACGGAAACATTAGAAGTTGAACTTGTCGGAGTTTTCAGTGCCAAAATCAAAGTCGCCACGCTATCGCAACCAGCAGAATTAGTGAAGTTGGTGGTGTAAGTTCCAGCAGTAGTATAGCTTTTCCCGTTCCACTCATACGGCAAATTATTGTAACAAACGGAAACATTGGAAGTAGAAGTGGTAGGAGTTTTCACAGCCAAAACCAAAGTCGCAACGCTATCGCAACCAACAGAATTAGTGAAATTGGCGGTGTAAGTTCCGGCGGTGTTGCAGCTTGTTCCGTTCCAAACGAAAGGCAAATTGTTGGAACAAACGGAAATATTAGTGGTGGAAGTGGATGGAGTTTTCACAGCCAAAACCAATGTCGCCACACTTTCGCAACCAGCAGAATTAGTAAAATTGGCGGTGTAAGTTCCGGTAGCATTGCAGCTTTTCCCGTTCCAAACAAAAGGCAAGCTGTTGGAACAAACGGAAATATTTGAAGTAGAAGTGG
>JBAXAD010000277.1:0-4497 GCA_037142715.1 Paludibacter sp.
GTATATTTTTGTTTAAATGTGGGTAAAGTACTTACATCCCTTGTCCCGTAAGGATATGCTTTATATCTCATCAAATATTCTTCGTACATATAGTTATTTGTTTCTGTCATCTGTTCAGAAGCAGTCAACATTAATGGACGTTTTGCAATAGTTTGAACTGAATAATTTCCTGAATAATCAACTTTAAATCCATTGCTTCCACGTTTTGTTGTAATCAATATAACACCATTACAACCCCTTGCACCATAGATTGCTGTAGCAGAAGCATCTTTTAAAATTTCTATAGATGCTATATCATTGGGATTAAGTGTGTTTAAGAAATTTCTATCACCTTGTGAATATCTCGTACCACTTCCGGGATCAATATTTGCATTTGATACCGGAAATCCATCAAGTACATACAATGGATCATTTCCAGCCCCAACAGATGCTGCACCTCTGATTAAAACTTGTTGCCCACCACCAGGTTGAGCACTGCCGCCCAAAACTGTTAATCCGGCCGCCTTTCCAGAAAGGGTTTGGGTAAGTGAGGAAGCCGAATTCATTTGTAAATCTTCAGGTTTGATTGACACTATTGCAGCATTAATATCGCTTTTCTTCATAGTGCCATAACCAACTACTATCACTTCGTCTAATGCCTTGTTGTTTTCGGTTAGTATGATGGATAACGAAGTCTGATTATTGACTTTTACTTCTTTAAATTGGTAACCAATATAGGATATCACTAAGGTTGACTGGGCGGTTGCTTCCAATGAGAAGTTTCCATTTACACTGGTAACTGTACCTATCTTTTCACCTTTTATCATTACAGAAGCTCCGATTATAGGGTCGCCTTTTTCATCGGTTACCAAGCCGGAAATATTTTTTGATTTTTGCGGTGTATCAGACTTTTGGTTTGCTATTTTTTCTATAAAATATAATTTATTGCTTTTAATTTCAAAACCAATATTTGTTCCTAACAACAATTGCTTTAAAGCATCTTCTATTTCTCCTGCTTTTAGGTTGATGGAAACAATTCGGTTTACATCTACCAATTGGTCACTAAATACAAGTGATAAACCTGTTTGCTTTTTAATAGCACTCAACACTTTCTCGAAAGGTACATTTTGAAACGAAAGTGTTACTTTCTGTGCGGCTACATTAAATGTAAATACTGTTAGAAAAATGGATAGTAAAATGATTTTAGAAATGAATCTTGTTTTTTTCATACATATTTGATTTTAAAATAATATATTTTCGGGGTTGTATATAATAAACACACGACTCTAAAAAAGGTATGAGTTCATTTGAAAAAAAAATAACCTAATGATAATACTTGTATTAAACACAGCATCATCACTAGGCTATAAACAGAAAATAATATCAAGTAACTATTTCAATGACTTTACTTTATAATTACTTTTTTCATCCAACTTAAATCTAATTTTTGAAACCTTTTCAAGATCTTTTAATATTTCGTTTACATTCACTCTGCTGGTAGAAATACTAAATTTATTTTTCAACAGGGAAGAATCTTCCACGGCAAACTGCACTTCATATTGTCGTTCGAGGGTTTTTAGAATATCGGCAAGAGAAGTACGGTAAAAATTAAGGCTTTTGGTTCGCCAGGCTGTATGCACATTCATATCTTCGACAGCATTCACCTTACAGGTACCTGAACTACGGTCATACTCTGCATTCTGACCAACTTTCAATGGATAAATATTCTTTTGCTTATCAGAAATTTTTACACTACCCTCCTCAAGGGCAACTTCGATTTTCTGATCCTCAGGATATGCTTTTACATTAAATTGTGTACCAGTTACTTTTACGCTTATTTCATTAAGATTTACCTCAAAGGGTCGCGCAATTTCTTTCGCTACCGAGAAATATCCCTCACCAGTGAGTTTCACTTTGCGACTGAAAAGACCGAATGACTTTGGATACTGTAAATGTGAACCAGAATTTAATTGTACTATTGTACCATCCTGAAGTACAACCTTCAATTGTTCACCAAAAGGTACAACCACTTCGGTCATTTCATTACTAGAAAATAATCCAGAGCGATTTGCAACAAATGTAAACGCACCTGTCATTATCAAAAAAGGAACAATAACCGCTGCAGCCACCCTAAAGCGAAAAGTCCTTACCTTCATTTTCAGTTGTGAAAGATATCGAATTCTCATTCTTTCTTCAGGTACTTCGTGGTCTAACCATTCAATAATAATTCTCTCGTTAAGCAAGTACGACTCTCTATCGTAACGTTGCGAGAAATACGCTTGTCCTTCATCTGTCGAAAACCATGCAGCAACTTGACTGGCCTCTTCAGGTGATGCTGTTTTCGAAAGTACACTATCAATAATTTTCGGATCCATTTTGTTGGATATTTTTTGTTTAATACCTATTTATACCATTATTACTCCATTGAACAGATATAAAGCATAAAAGTATGAGTTGAATATGATGAAATTTAGCTAAAATATTTTATTGCCATTAATACAATAATTATTTTGTCTATCTGCGAGCGTAATAACTTAATTACCTGTGTATAATGCGATTTTACGGTAGGGACTGTGATATTCATGGTGTCAGCTACTTCCTGATTAGTCATTCCCTGTTGAATTTTCAATAAACAAACTTCACGTTTCTGTGGTGGTAACTGTTCTATCAGCCTGTATAAATGAGTTTTAAAATCGGCATCCTCCAATTCGTGCAAAAACCCGACTTCCATTTCTTCATTCAATTGCGCCAGTTCATAGTTTTTTTGCAAGGCCATATTATTATGCCGAATTTCATTCAGGAGATAGTTTTTAAGAATAGTAAATAACAAATTCTTTATACCAGTTTGGTAGTCATAACTTTCTCGACCTTCCCACAACCGCATAAATGTATGTTGAACAGCATCTTCTGCATTGTTATCAGACATCAAATACCGACAAGCAAGCACATACAAATACCTATGATAAGTATCAAAAACAACCGAAAATGCTCTTTCATTCCCATCTCGCAACTGCATTAGCAATTCGTAATTAATATGGATATTTTTATTTTCCATTTGTTGTTATTAAATCGAAAGACACAATTTACTGTTTTTTGTTGTTGCAAAAGTAGTCTATTTTTTGATTTAGTTGTACCTACTAATTAAATTATTTTATTTTAATACATTGATAATGGTTTAATACATTTCAAGAAAACCTAATTTGTATAACACCTTATTCTAAAATAATACTTCATCTAATTGTAACCCATTTATCAAAACCATCAATGCCCTATTTTTGCCAATCAGAGCTTGAAGATTAGGGCTGAAAGTTTTTTGAATTTCGGGAAAAGTTTTATTTGTGCTAAGTTCGGCAATAATATAATCGGTAATATCCAAGCCCTTTTCACGGTCAATGTCAGTGGCTTCAACTTCCAAAAGGTTTGATAATATGATATTACAATTATATTGTTTTTTTATTTCAGTCGCTTTCAAACTCCATTTCTCATAAGCTCCCAAATCGGGATATAAGGTCACATCTCGTTCTTTCAAAACTTGACATTTTTCAATTGACAGTCCATTGAGATTTCCAGCTGCCAACCAAATTAAATCTGGAAATAAACTACTGGCAATTATGGCGGATTTTTCACTTTCAACAATGGCAATAGATTTCTCAGGGTAAATTTTCAATAAATGTTCCCCAAAGAAACATTGTTGCAAATTGAAGTCTTCAGGCAATGTTCCAGTTTTCTTTAATTTATTATGCACCCAATCAATGGCTCCGTTTTGGTGTTTCAGGCGTTTGCCTGTAGTTGGGTTATACTGCATTATTTTGCCGGTGCGGACTTTACCTGTAATGTCGATTTGCCAAAAGATTACTTCTTTATTTTTGGTTGCTCCTAATGCGTAGTTTTCACCGATTGAATGTATTTGTTCGTTGGTTAGGATTTCGCAAAGGAAGCGTACGAAATTGCTTTTGTAACTGGCGGATTGTTGGACGTAGAAAAAGGGGAGACTACCAACTGGATCTACACGAGGTGAAGATTTTTGAAGTGGAGGAATGTTTTTAAATGACATTGAGGACGATTGGGACATTTGATTATCAGCAAAATATTGTTTTGGGGTGTAATGATAACCACATTTAGTTTCACGGTTGCAAATGCCAACGGTACGATGAATGGGTTCGTGAGTGTCGCCATTCAAATACTGTGTGAAGCTGTGAATGGTTTCACATGATGGGCAAGTGTGGCGAGTGGATTTTCCTTTGTATGGTTGAAGATAGTGCATAGATGGTAGAATGTAGATGGTAGATTGTAGTTTGTAGAATGTAGTAATTTAAGAATGTAATTAGTAACAAGTAGTATCATTGGTAACAGCTATTACTAGTGTTACTAACTGTTACTATCAACAGTTTTTCTTGATTTTCGTCTGGTTGCGGCATAAAACTTCGGAAATCCTTTACTGTAAAGGATTTCAGCACTATTTCACCGCAACTAAATAGAGTTTTATTGAATTCTGTTTTTCTGATTTGGTTGCGGGGC
>JBAXAD010000278.1:0-4462 GCA_037142715.1 Paludibacter sp.
TTTTCTTTTGTTTCATTACATTTTTTGTCCTGATTTTTTCAGGACTAGATTGCTATCAACTAAAACACATCTTGATTATTTAAAAATCATTCACGTTGGAGACATTAAACTCCAGTGAAACATAGAAATTTCGGAAATACCTAGACAATTGTGACTTGCTTTGCCTTTTTTAATGACAAAGATTCAACCTAATATGACTGGAAAAACATTGTTTCTGTTTCTCACACTGGTTTTGATTTCCTTTAACCCCCTGTGTAATGCCAAAAATAAAATAAAACCAAGTGTTGCATTTTCATTCGACGATGGTAATTCAGAGGATATTTTGGATTACAAAGGGCTGGTGTGGAATGATATGATTGTCAGTCAGCTAAAAAAACACAAGATCCAGTCCGTGTGGTTTGTTTGTGGATTGAATATGGATGATGAAAAAGGGAAATTACTATTAAAAAGATGGGATGAGTCTGGAAATATAATTGCCAATCATTCTTATAATCACGATAGTTATGGTGATTCTTCAATGACTTTTACCTGTTATGTAAAAGATATTCAACGCTGCGATTCATTGATAAAAGAGTATAGAAATTACCAAAAGATATTCCGTTTCCCTTATTTAGCAGTTGGAAATACTGTTGAGAAAAGAGATAGTATAAACAATTATTTCTTGGAAAATGAAATCAAGCAAGGCTGGATTACAATTGATACTTACGACTGGTACATCAATTCCCGACTAATTAATCAATTGAAAATGAATCCAAAATCGGACCTTAAAGTTTATAGAGATTATTATGTGAATCATACTTTTGAAGAAGCCAAATACTACAACGAATTGTCTTTTTTGATAAATCACAGACAGATAAATCATACTTTGTTATTGCATTTTAATTTGACAACGGCATTGTTTTTGGGCGATTTGATTAAGAAGTTCAAGAGTGAAGGGTGGAAGATAATTAATTACAGTACTGCTATTAATGACTCAATTTATAACACTTCGTATAAATTACTAGCTTTTGGTCAAAATCTTATTTTAGCCATGGCAAATCGAAATGGAACAAATAGCAATGAGTTGAGATTTATTGCTGAAAATGTTGGAACTGAGAAATCCAAAATAGACAGACTAGGCTCATTA
Source organism: Paludibacter sp. (assembly GCA_037142715.1). Classification (GTDB taxonomy): domain Bacteria; phylum Bacteroidota; class Bacteroidia; order Bacteroidales; family Paludibacteraceae; genus Paludibacter. Next base: position 1,127 of record JBAXAD010000278.1, read on the forward strand.
AATCAAACTTTTCAAAACTCAAACGGGAAAAACCACCTACGCAAATAATACTTTAAATGGAATTAAGCATGGTTTGATTAAAAACCATCATTGCAGCTGATTAATAATAGATTACATGCTAATCAAAAATGCTTTATGCAAGACATTCTAGTCTTACATTAAGTGAGATATAATTGAAACTTTAAAAAATATGGATCAAAATAATGAGATGATAGCACCCGACAATACTGCAGTTCGTTCAGCATTGTGGAGGGCTTTGCACGTTCAACATGATGCACTTCCACACGTACTTGATGATGAAATGGGCTTTCAGCTTGTAGCTCCCGATGATGGGTGGCTGCAGCGTCCCGACATGGATCTGGATTTCACTCGTAGGGTGAGAGCTTCAATGGTAGCTCGCGCTCGCTTTATCGAAGATTTCATGATAGAACAAATGAATCATGCTGTCAGCCAATATGTTATTCTCGGAGCTGGACTGGATACTTTTGCGCAGCGCAGACCAGAAATTGCATCACAATTAAGGATATTTGAGATTGACAAACCGAATACACAAACTTGGAAGAAACAGCGTCTGGTGGAACTTGGCTTTAATATTCCCGAATGGCTTCGGTTTGTATCTGTTGATTTTGAAGCGGGTGCGTCATGGTGGGAACAACTGATAAGTTCAGGTTTTGATGTTCATAAACCAGCAGTTTTGGCATGTACTGGTTTGAGTATGTATCTTACAAAGGAGGCCAATCAGACTACTTTGCGACAAATTGCAACGCTTGCTCCCGGCTCAAAGTTGGCCATGACTTTTATGTTGCCATTTGAGCTTATTGATGCCGAGGACCACTTTTTGCAACAAGTGTCCGAGAAAGGTGCTCGTGCCGCAGGAAATCCTTTTATCAGCTACTTTAGCCCAAGCGAGATGCTTGATTTGGCGCATGATGCAGGCTTTAAGGAAGTTGAGATTGTTAGTTCCACTGACCTAGCCAATCGCTATTTTATTGGAAGGTCCGATAAACTTAGCCCTGCGAGTGGAGAAGCGTTTTTGATAGCTACAACTTAGTAAACTCTAAATTGTCAAGCGCTAATAACGCATAGACGGTTTAGAATGTGTGAATTATATAATTAATATTCAATGTAATGTAACAATAACTAATCGAAATATTCGAACTTTGTCAAATTATTCACCACTAAAAAAACAATCAGAAAAATGAAAACAATTAAATTTTATGCTTTAATTACTGCACTCGTATTTATGACGGCTTCCTGTGTTGAGAATTCAGGGAAATACAAGGCTGCTGTTGCCCAACGCGATTCATTGGCAATGGTAAATAGGGCCTTAGATTCCAATTACAACCAAACACTTGTTATTTTGAATGATATCGAGGCTGGATTCTCGGAAATCAATCAAAAAGAAAAAGAAATGAAGGTGAACCTCAAAGGAGTTGAAGGTAATGGTACCAACAAAAGGCAAGTAATTGCTGCTCAAATGACTGCGATTAAAGAGGGCATTGAGCAAAATAAAGCAAAAATTGCTGAACTAAGACAATTGGAAGCTAAAAAAGGAAAAGCCAACAGCATGCTCACAGCCACCATCAAACGTCTACAAGCCGAGATGGATGAAAAAGGGAAACAAATTCAAACTTTACAGGCAGAGCTAGATCAGAAAAACATTAAAATAACCGAGCTAAGCACAACTGTGGATGTTCAGAGCAAAAGTATTGCTGAACAACAAAATGCAATAGAACAACAAAAGTCAACAATAAAGGGACAGGATGCGGATTTGAATACTGTATGGTACTGTGTTGCGTCATCTAAACAGCTGAAAGAAGCTAAGATTATTTCGACAAGCGGACTCTTTCAGACCAAAAAATCGATGGGCAATGATTTTGATAAAAGTGCATTTACACAAGTTGACTTGAGAAATGTTTCTACTATCCCTACTTTTAGCAAAAGCATTAAAATCATTTCTTCACATCCTCAAAGCAGTTACACGTTAGAAACGGGTGCCGACAAGAAAATCACCATCAAAATTACCAATCCTTCAAAATTCTGGAGTGTATCAAAATACTTAGTGGTACAAATCTAGTTTTTATTGGAAATACGTTTAACTGTGAGCGCGAATTAAAGTCGTGCTCGCAGTTAAACATCATTATACTCACGTTACCCAGCATTTAAAAATTGATTATCTTTGTCGCTCCATCAATGAAAGGTTTGACAAGATGCAACAAGATAACAAAACGCTTTGGCTTGATAATTTGAGAGTTATAGCTACAATTGGAGTGATATTTATACATGTATCGTCCGATTATGCTCCGTCGTCAGGTACTGTTTCGGCATATAATTTCTGGGTAGGCAATCTTTTCGACAGTGCAGCCCGGTTCAGTGTTCCCATTTTCGTCATGCTTTCGGGCGCATTGTTATTGCCAAAGGACTATGGAATTAGTACTTTCCTGAAAAAAAGAATGTCACGGTTGCTACTTCCTTTTCTGTTTTGGAGCCTTTTCTACATTGCGCGCTCCATCAATTACGAGCTGCATCAAGGGAATAAAATGGGAGTGATGGAAATAGCGCGGTTTGTGTTCGTCCAATTTAGAGATGGCAGTTCCTTGCATTTCTGGTACATCTACATGATTATTGGGCTTTACCTGTTTGTTCCCATCATTGGAAAATGGGTACGAAACGCCACCGAAAAGGAAATCTTGTACTTTTTGGCGATTTGGTTGTGTACATTATTTTTGGACCAACCTGTTATATCCAAAATAAAACCCAATATCGACTTAACTTACTTCACAGGCTTCTTGGGATATTTGGTTCTGGGATATTACCTCAGCACAAAATCTTTCCGCAATGCCAAACGTCTGAACATCATTGCAATACTACTTATTCTAGTTGGTTTTGCGTCAACGGCTGTTGGCACTTTCCTTGTTTTACATTATTACAACGAATATTCTTCCATGTTTTACGAATGTCTCACACCCAACATTTTAATGCTTGCCATGGGGATATTTTTACTTCAAAAAGACAAAGACTTCAGCAATCGAGGGTTGGTGGCCATTCGTAATTATATCAGCAAATACAGTTATGGCATTTTCTTGGTACATGTGCTTATAATCAATCTGTTGGATAGTTATGATATAAGGTGGGATTTTATAAATCCTGCAATGGGCATTCCAATTACCGTTTTCCTTTGTTTGACAATTTCCAGTGTTATCATTTTTATTGTCAATAAATTACCTTACGGAAAATATGTTTCGGGATGAAATTGTATGGATTTAACTCCCGATTTTATTTTCAATAGTTCGTTATAAAATGAAATAAGTATTTGATAATCAGAAAAATAAGTGA
>JBAXAD010000279.1:0-4449 GCA_037142715.1 Paludibacter sp.
ATGAATAATCGGGCAATACAGCTGTTGCAGGATTGGTCTTAAATGCCGTATAACAGGGAGCTTCGGTTTGAGCTTTTGTGAAAACACAAATCATCAGCGCAAGAGAAAGAAGTAGGAGTCTTGATTTCATTATTTTTCTGATTTTATAGAAGTTGATTTATGCGTTTCGTTTATTAATGATAAATATTCCAATGCGTAAAGTAGGAAGTTTAACTATATATCTTTTTATCCATCAGATGACTATCTTTTTAGAAAAAACGCAACTTGAGGTTTTAACGCTGGCTATATAAATACCCGATGGCAGTGTTAGCGTTTCTCCTTTTTTTAAATTAGCCTTAAAAGTTTCAATACCTAGCAGGTTGAAAATGCATATTTCACCATCCTCCTGTACTTCAATTACATCGCGTTTTATTAGTATTGGAAAAACAATAGACAGAGCGTTGGCAAGGGAAGTATTTGGTGGAGGCATATCAATTAGTTTCATGGAGGCACCTAAAAATCCGGAAGCTAAATCGGATGGACATAACAAACGAGATGCTGGAAGGCTTAAATCGGCAGATGTAGGAGTGCCCACAAAAGCTCCAATACCTTTATAACCAGCACTTCGAGCATATCCATTCATGTCCTTCAATAACAAGGTATCCTGATTGGGCCACGCAGATGTGTAAAGATTATTGTAGCCATAAATTGTATTAATTTTATCCGGAAGTGCCGTTGATTTTTGATGAATGGCCGTGGGGATAGTTGGAAATGACAGCTGATATTCACCGAAAGTTAGCGCCGTCATTGGAATGGCTTGTGCACTTTTAAACACAGCATCTTCAGTATTTGTAAGCAATGTTGATGCCAGTGTGTCATTCTTTGTGAGTAAATTGCTCTTAAACAGCGAAATGGCAGCCCTGACATCGTTAGTTGTACCTCCGGTATTTTTTATAACGGTATTGTTGGCAGTTGAATAAATAAAATTATTTGCAAACTTCAAATCACTGTCACCTACCACCCTGCCATCATTCCAAACATTTAAAGCATAGTTAATGCCAATCGGCCCACATTCCACCAAAGTGTTATTCGCAAATAAATTCGAAGCCGTAGCCACATAAGTTATAAACATCGACTTATCAAAGGTAGTATTTATAAAACCTGAATTAGTTTTGATTGGAGTCGTGATTTTGTAAAAATAATTGTTCAACACCTGATGATTGTAACCCCAAGTCATTACCCCACCAGTTCCTTCCAAAAAGTAATTGGAATAAACCACACTGTTTGAACCATGTCGAAGGGACAAAGAGCCATTGCATTTATAAAAAGTGTTGTTGCGAATCAATACCCGTTTGCCTTTTTGTTCAATAATTTCAGCTTCACCGCTGCAATCGTAAAATAAATTATTCTCAATCAAGTGGTATCCATAACAAATCTCACCATTTCCTGTTTTTATGGCCGCTTTGCCGTTTCCGAGTTTTGGCACTCCGGTTCTTGAATAGGCATAAGGATTGTAAAAGAAATTCCCTTTCACATGACAACCCCCAATTTCAAAAGAAGTCAAACGTGTATCGAAAAGACCTGATTTATAGTAATTGGTTGGAGTAGTATAATAAGATTTTATCTGCGCATAAGCAGCCAACTCAGCTGCGTCCGACAATTTCTCAATATACCAGGTGTCGAGGTACAACAACATTCCATTTTTCATATCATAAAATGTATTGTAATAAATCTTCGAGCCATGGCTTGCCAACACAAATTCGCCGGTAAAACCTGTAGGGTCAATTCTGTTGTACGACCGTCCATCAAAAACACAATCCTGCAAGGTGGAATTATCAACGGTAACAATAGCAGAGGTTGATTGGGCAGAAGAAAGTACGGTAATATCTTTAAAATAAATACCCTGTAAGGTAGATCCACTTTGTACCTGTATCAGAAACATACTTCCACCATCCGAACCGCTAAAATAAACATTGGCATTGGCTCCCGATGTTACTGGCCGAACAGTTTTACCTCCAGATATGGTAATGGTTTGATTAAACCGATAGGTGCCGGCATTCAAAAGTATCGTTTTATATGAAGAATTACTTAACGCACTTAAAAATGAAGACTCTGTGCTCACAGTAATGGTTTGACCAAATGCAACTGTAACATATAGGATAAATATATAAGCAACCAGTAATTTTCTCATAATAAATATCAGTTCATTGTTGGTTTTTAATTTTTTGCATCAATAATCCATTTGGCAATTTTCCCAACCTCAGTTTCAACAGAGCTTCAAAAATAGCTCCATATTTTATATAATCAAAAAATTGTTTTTTTGATTACAGTATCAGTTTCCGGATAATTTCATTGCCATTTAGTTCAAAAACAATAATATAGACAGCGTGATTAATGCCTTCAACCGGCACAAACTGCATATAATCCGTAACTATTCCATTGAGAACCGGCCTTCCCATGCTATTATAAACGCAGAATTTAGCACGAATACAATCGCCAAAGATATTGAAACCTTTTAATTCAGGCACAGCAGATACATTTAATACGTAATTTGTTGAATCATTTGAACCACTATTCAGCACACTGGTCCATTCCTTTTTAATTAAGTATCTGTACCACTCTTTCTTTGCGGCATTAACCCATTCGGGCAATGCTCCCAAACGGAGGGTTAACTGAGCTTCATAGAGTGATTCGGGAGTTACTGCCTGTCCGTAATTTTCGAAAATACCCAATGTTGATTTTAAAAAGGTACTGTTACCCTGCCAACCAATAATATTTGGTTTTACAATTTTCGGATAATTTCCGTAAGGCGGATTAACATGGTCTTCCCAAAAAGCGATATTGGCACTACTTCCAATTTCAGAATGATTCCAGTATGTGAGGTCCTTCCCGTGATTGGGACATACTACCGCATCTCCTCCATTGCCAATATACCTGCTTTTTGAAACATCGAAAAGTGTATAATAGGGATAAGAAGCATGAACATCAAAACCACTGCGTGACTGCCCCCTGTATCGCCATACAACGGTTGCCGAGCTGGTTGCCGAAGGCCCGGGACCATGAAAAAACCCGGGTGAATTGGTGGCATCGTCAATAAATCCCATCAGTACTCCATAAGTTCCACCTGAAGCTTCTACGCAAAAATGCCCCGGATTACCGTCGAACCGAATGTGCATTATAGAGCAGCCATAACCATTGACAACAGCAATCCCTGCATTCATATCCGTAAAACGGAGCCGACGGATAAAGGCGTCTTTGAATCGTTCTATACGAATAAAACTCCATCCCGCATCATTTATAAAATCTTTGTGATGAACAATTTTATCCTTGAAATTACCGTGAAACCAAATGTCCTCCACGCCCAATCCTTCACTCAAAGGCAAATAGGCTACATTCCAACCGTAAGAGGCTGTTATGTTGATATTTATTGGTTCTGACAGGGTGATGATATTTCCCTGAATAGCTGCGATTTTATGTTTTTCGTTGATGGAAATGCCACTATTGATGGTGGTTGTCCATTCGGGATAAGGTGTTAACCCTGCTAACAATTCATTATTGGCTACAGGGTTGGTCATTCTAAACTCAATCATATCACCGACTTTTAACGTCGAACCATTGTTCACCGTTATCTGCCTATCACCCCTAAGTGCATTCACTGTAATTTTTGTTCGAACAGGTGATGATTGGTAATAATAAAAGTGAAATAAACTCGGAACCGACCACATTTCGGTTGGATTGGTAGGCAACATGTAGTTTCTCATAAACAATTCGGTTCCACCGGCTCCACTTCCACTACCCCGCAATATTATGTTTGGTTTGGAAATGTGAATACCATCCGTACGCCCAACCATTTCATTCATCAAAAACCTACCTTTCGGAAAAAAAACAATTCCCCCTCCGGCAGCTTCAGCAGCATTTATTGCAGCTTGTACCCCATCAAAATCTTCGAGGTTGTCATTCGGAATAGCACCGTATTTGGTAACATCAAAAATGGATAAACTGACATTCGGAATTGAATCTGCACCAAACTTGTAGCCGGCATAAGAGTAATCAGGCAACTGCGAAGTTGCCTGATTTGTTTTAAAAGCTGTATAGCAGGCTGGCTCGTTGGCGGCTTCCGATAAGTAAATGGAACTAAACAACAAAACAACAATAGCAATTTTTTTAACGCTCAAATACATTTGTTTATGAGTAAATCAACTAATTATCATTTTATACTATTCAAGTACACTGTCCGTTACTTTTTTAAAGTTTTAATCCAATTTGGCAATTTACCCAACCGCAGTTCCAATTGAGCTTCGTAAAGTGATTCTGGCGCAACGGGTTTTCCATGACTTTCATACAGTCCCAAATGTTCTTTTACAAATGAGATGGAGTCGCCATACATACCAATAATGTTGGGTTTTACTATCTTCACAAATTTACCGTAGAATTTATTTTGGTCAGAATCAGCATCGTTTATCACTTGTG
>JBAXAD010000280.1:0-4447 GCA_037142715.1 Paludibacter sp.
CTACACTGATGCTGGAGCTTGGCTATTATACATAATGTCAGCTTATATTTAAGGCTATTCATTTGGCTGGCGACTGGGGTGCAATGGAACCACGCTTACTTTTTTTCTAAGCGTAGACTTAGAAAAAAGTGCGTGGTGAAATGCATCCCAGGCGACGGACAAGACTTCGAATATAACTAAGCATTATGTATCTTAGCTTTAAATCGTCCTAATCGCACGTGCACTCGGTATTTTTTAGTTTTAGGATTTTGCCGTTTTCTTTCTTCGGCAAAAGGGAAACTAAAAAATATCCGCCAATGGTAATCCTTTTTCTTTGCTGCTATAACCAAAAATGTTCGTTTCTGCACTGGTGGGCGGATTGGGTGCGTTGTTTGTTTTTCGCATTTTTTTTCTTGGCGAAAACAAGCTCGCACACAATAACCGACCACTCCTCGAACTCCCACGACCTCATATTGGTTTAGGACAGCTTCTAATCGGTGGTATAAAGAAAGGTGCTTATTGCAAAATGCTTCACCACCGTAAAACTCTTCATTGTGTTTTTATTTTTTTTGTAGCTTTGTTCGTATTTCGGCAAAGTGGAAAAAAATGAATATACAATGACCGCTATCTCTTGCCAAAAAGCTGATATAAATGGCTTGCAATCATTTTGACAACTCTCCTGCAAGTTATTTATATGGGCTTTTTGGCTCTTTTTTTTTTGTGGCTATTGCTGGCACAATAATTACTATTTGCAGTGTTTAATAGATTCAAATTGCCAGTTGACCAAATAATGAAATCTAATTTCTTCACCATTGAAAGGTTATTGCTTTTGAATTTTTCATCAAATAGGTTTATTGTTTTAGGCAATAAATCAGAATTGATTATTTCTGAATAGCTATCTTTAATTATTTCGAAGTAATTTACTAAATAATCACTTGTCACCCCAAAATCAGGATTGTCGGGATTTTCAAAAGAAAATACTTTGCACACTTCTAAATCATATATTGGCATTGTGTCTTTAACGACACTTGCTAATTTCGTTGCAAATGAAAAGATTAATGAGTCATTGCCTTGTATGTTTGTTTTAATATGCAAATCGACAAAAACACTTTCGATATCAATTGTAGGAACGTTCCGATATTTTTCAAATAGTTTGAAGTACTCTGTTTTAAACTGATTATTAAAACCAACATTGTCAAAGCCAAAGAACCTACGTGCAACCAATTGAAACACATGATTTTCTGTGATATTTGATTTTTCAAATTCTGTTCTTAGAAAAGAATAATATGCTATACTTTCAACATTTATGTTGTCAATTACAGATTGAGAATTCTGTTCAATTTTGGAAGCTATTTCTTTTGTATTCATCGCATTAAGTTATTATGTCAAGTTCTATTAGAAAAGGGTTTGTTGAGTTAATTCGGGGTAATATGCCTCTTTGGTGATTTCTGGAATGTTTCTGTTGTTATGTGGATTGACAGCAAATTTTGAAATTGTATGGGCTTTCATAAACTGTTCATCATAGGGTTTAATCAATTGAATGATATGTTCTTTTTTGGTCATTTCGGTATCTAGCCAAATCTGCGCATCGTTTTTATTTAGAATCAATGGCATTCTCTTTTTTGTGTTATGGATTGTTTCCAAAAGTGGGTTGGCTGCTGTGGTAATGATACTAAATGAATTTATGGTTTCGCCATTTTGATTATTTATCCAAGTGTCATAGATTGCACCAATATAAAAACAAGGACTTATGCTTGATTGAATATAGTATGGATATTTTACAGCATTAAAGTCTTGGTTTTCATAAAACCCTGTAACTGGTAGAATGCAACGGTGGTTGATTATGTTATTTCGAAATGAGGGAAGTTCAAAAATAGTTTCGCCCTTGGCATTTAGAGTTTTGTTTCTGATTGCTTTGGCAGCCATTAAATCATGTGTCCACGAGGGAATCAACCCCCATTTATTCAAAGTTAAACCTTTGTCCGTCAGAATGGGTAAATCGGGATTATCAAAACCATAGGCCATGTACATATTTGGAAATTCAGGTATAGTTGGAAATTTATTTTTTTTCCTGTCAATGGGTAAGCTTGCGTAATAATCTTCCGCAGTCATTAATACTCCTTCCCTTAATATGGCTACTGTGAAACACATAGGTATGTATAATAATCAGGTTTTTCAAATAAACGTTTGGTTGTCTTTTTTGGTTCAATTATAACATCGAATAATGAAACTATTTCACTTCCTAATTGCAGTATGGGGAAGTAAAAATATCCATCATCGGTAATATGTCCTCGAATTGTTTTAAGAGGTTTGAAATCGGCAGCGTAACGAATGGTAATGATTATCAGGAGGGTTGCCTGCCGTAAAACTCTTACAGCTTTTTGGTTTTTTATTTTTTCGGCTTCTATTTTTTCTTAGACGAGAAAATAAAATAACCAATATGCTGTGACTGCTCTGCCTATTAAGAAAAGCTATAAAAGCCACACTAACACTTTTAGAATTAACTCTCCGTTGGTGTGGCTTTTTTTGCTTTTTGGGCGTTTATTCTTCTCTTTTTGGTCTATATGTTTACGTTGATAATGTCCTTGAAGCAAGTTGAGTATTTCGGAGATAGTTTTTCTTGTTTCATTTTGTGAACTTTCGGGTCTTGTGAACCTAATCTGACTTTTTGCATACCAAATTTAGAATTGAGTGTGTCAACAGCTTCCATAAGTTGTATGTGTTTGGGATTTGAATTTGCAAACAATGAAGGTTGATATTCATTGTCGGGAACAAAATCCATTACAATAACCCCCGCTCTTTTATATCCAATGTTGTCTTTGAAAATAGATTTCAATCCCATCATGGCAAAGGTGGAAAGTTCAATACTTGAATTGGTAGGAAATGGTAATTTGACCGTTACGCTGTTTGAATAAAACTCGTCTATTTCCTTGAAGCGATTAGATTCAACAAAAATCATCATTGAATTACATAGCGAATGTTGATTTCTAAGTTTTTCGGAACAACTGAAAGTGAATGTTGTGACTCTTTCTCGTACTTCATCGAATTTGCGATATTCAGTTTCAAAAGACCGTGTAGTTGCAATGCTTTTTTTGATTTCTACGGCTTCCATTTCGATAGTTGGAATGCCGTTCATGTCGTCCTGCAATCTTGAACCAACCATTGTCATGTTTTTTATTACCCATGGTTTATTTAATTGGCAAAAGTCATAAGCGGTTTTTACTCCAATGGCTCTCAGTTTTTTAGAGTTCCTTCGACCGATTCCCCAAACATCTTCAACAGATAACCATTTCAGCGCCTTGATTCGTTTGTCTTCGGTATCAATAACATAACTTCCTCCGGTTCTTTCAGGGAATTTCTTGGCAATTTTGTTGGCTACTTTAGCGAGTGATTTAGTGGGAGCCATGCCCACTGATACTGGGATTCCTGTCCATTTAAGGACATGTGTTCTCATTTTCACACCGTATTGAGTAAGGTCGTGTAAAATGCCTGTAACGTCAAGGAAACACTCATCAATGCTGTAGATTTCTTGGTTAGGGCTGTAGTCAGCGAGGATAGTCATTACACGATTACTCAAATCGCCATATAATGAGAAATTAGCTGAGAAAACATTTACAGCAAATCTTTGAAAAAGATATTTGTATTCAAATGCTGGTGCTCCCATTGGTATGCCAAGGGCTTTTGCTTCGTTGCTTCTTGCAATAACACATCCATCGTTATTGCTAAGAACAACAATAGGTTTGCCGTTTAAGGAAGGGTTAAAAACCCTTTCGCAAGAGGCATAGAAATTATTACAGTCGATTAGTGCATACATATCGACAAAAGTAGAGATTCTAATTCTTAAATGGTGGGTGTTGTTGGAAAGTAATGGAAATTGTTGAAAACAATTAATTGACAAAAAAAATATAACAGACATCTCTCACGAGATAGTCTGTTATATTAACCTAAACCTGTACTATGATTCTGTCTGTAAACAAGAAATAGTTGGTTTGACAAAAGTAGTTTAATTAATACTATTAAATTGAATTGTTTGGAGACAAAATAATTATTTGTTGAAAATAATTATTTTGACTATTTACTTTAAAGATTAAAACGTTAGTTTTATTGGTATAATATTGGATATTGGCATTTGTTGAAGATTTGATTTGAAAAATCATTTTCCCTTCAATGGAGTAAATTGCGATAGCAATTGGAACGGTTTCTTTACTTTCAACTTTGAAAGTGGTTTTATCTGAATTGAATGTGATTTTGAAATTGTCTTTGTTGACACTTTCAATTTTAGTTGGTAAGTTCCAAGGGGTGTCTTTGAATGTTCCCCAAATATATTCTACTAATTGAGGATAGTCAATAAATGGATTTCTATTTTGCTGAATAGCAAATACCTTTTCAACACGTGTCAGTTCTTTTTCACTCACTGGGTCTTGTCTGTGCCAGTGTAATAGTAATTGGATTGCCCAAGGTTTAAGAG
>JBAXAD010000281.1:0-4436 GCA_037142715.1 Paludibacter sp.
TAATAAATCCATGCGAACCACCCATTTCGCCATGGTCGGATGTGAAAACAATTATGGTATTTTCCATCATTCCTGATTTTTTCAAAGCAGTCAAAACTCGGCCGATTTGTTCATCCACACTTTCGGTCAACCTGCAATACATCCACCGAAATAAATCCCATTGGTTCTCATCCCAACTATCTCTTGCCCATGTACTTGCCATTTCCTTTGGCTCATTGGTTATTGGTCGAAAATTTGCAGGTTTAGGTGGTATCTGACTACGATATTGCTCGTTGGTCAACGTATTTTTATAATCCAAAAAACGCTTGGTTTCCACTATATTATCCGCTGGTAATTTATCGGGATAACGTGGATCCATACCTGCACTATAACAAATGTCGTGTGGATTCATGAATGAAAGAAACAGAAAAAAAGGTTGCTTAGATTGCTTTTGTGCCAATTCGGGTAACACTTTTTCGGCATAAATGGCCGGCCCTTCATAAGGATTCAGCCCATGCATTTCAAATCCAAAATCATCAGCCTCATTCTCACCCATTAAATGCGTTTTACCTGAATAAAGGGTTCTATATCCTGCATTTTGGAATAGAAAACCTAAACCGTCGGCATGAGAAATTTCAGCAGCTTTTTCTTTATTGAATTTGTGTCCGTTGGTTTTTTCGCCCACTTCCGACGAAAAATGTCCGGTTAGTAACGCAAAACGAGATGGCATCGACAATGGATTTGCACAATAGGTATTGTCAAATCGGGTTCCCTGTTCGGAAATTTTGTCTATGTTAGGAGTTTTTACCCACTTATTACCGTAGCTACTCAACATGTTATACGACTGTTGGTCAGTTATAATAAAAACCACATTGGGCTTTTGCTGAGAAAATGAAGGCAAAGCTGCCAAACTTAGCATGGCTATTGAAATTGACGATTTCATTTGGAAAATTTAAAATTGATCATTACTATATTTTTTCTATTTCTTTGAAATATCGGTATGTCCCCACTTTCAATTCGGAAGTGGCAGATTCATCACACACAATAATCCCTTTCGGGTGTAATTGAAGGGCGGTGATGGTCCATAAATGATTCACCGAGCCTTCAACCGCCTGATGCAAAGCCAATGCTTTGTTATGTCCGTTCACAATTATCAGAACTTCATGCGCATCCATTACCATTCCAACTCCAACCGTTAATGCTGTTTTAGGAACTTTATTCACGTCGTTCTCGAAAAATCGAGAGTTAGCAATTATTGTATCTTGAGTCAGTGTTTTGATCCGGGTGCGCGAATGCAATGAAGAACCGGGCTCATTAAAAGCAATGTGACCATCAGCACCAATGCCTCCCAGAAACAAGTGTATGCCACCCAAAGCAGTCATTTTGTCCTCATAAGCTTTACATTCATCTTCTAAATCAGGTGCATTTCCATTTAAAATATTTACATTTTCGGGATAAATATCTATGTGAGAAAAGAAATTATCCCACATAAAACTATGATAACTCTGCGGATGATTTTTTGGAATGCCCACATACTCATCCATATTGAAAGTTACCACATTTTTGAAAGATAAAGTCCCCGATTGATATAAATCGATGAGTTTTTTGTAAGTACCAAGTGGTGTTGAACCTGTGGGAAGACCCAGAACAAATGGGCGGTTCGCAGTTGGTGAAAACGAATTTATTTTATCGGCAATATAGGTGGCTGCCCATTCCGAAATAGCTTCTAAGTCAGGTTGAATTATTAAACGCATATTTTTTTGTTATTTATTATTTACCCAAATTGGCGAGCTGAATGCCCAGTTATTATCTCGCTGACGAACACGAATATAGTAATAATCGGTACTCTTTTCGGGATTGTTATCGGTCATTTTATATTCAATATTATACACCGATTCTGTGGCAGCACGGTGAAACTGTATGGCTTCACTCAACCAGCCAATCATGAAATGAGAGTAGGTTCCGTTGAGCAATTCTTGCATGCTGTGTTCGAAGGTTTTGCCATTGAATGAAGCGACGAGTTTAGCATTTCGCGGCATTATAACCTCCAGAATAACGGCCTGTGTTGCCGAAGTAACCGTATTTGGATTCATAGTCGTATACAAATCCAGATTTACATGTCGGTCATTTTTGTCTAAAATTCTGTTTACATGCGTTTTAAATAAATCCACGGTGCCAATCTGACTTTTTTGGGGCGAAGTATAGGCTGCTCCCCTAAAACAAGGTGTTACTTTCAAAATCCGTCCGTCACTCAGTTTCAAATCTCCCAACCAGTGTACATATTCTTCATCTTTACCCCAACCAAATTCCACTTTCAGCTTTGCATGAATGCTATCACCGTGAATTTCAGCATTCATGGATGGAGCATTGATACGGGCAATTTGGTTTCCATTTTTGATAATATCCACATAATCAATAAAATTCTGACCTTCCACTTTCAATGAAATATTGCGTTTATTTCCGGAAATTTCATCGCCCATAATGGCTTCGTTGATGCGAAAATCCAGCTTAATTTTATCGCCGGTTACACAATAAACATGGCGTTTGGCAATGGCATTCCAAAGTCCGTCCCGCGTATTTTCAGGTGCAATTACCGCCATCAATCCATCACCGTAGCTTCCAGGATAACCTGCATGTTGGTCGGTTGAGCCAATCACCCCAAATTTAAACCCTTTGTTCAGACCCGATACCATTGTGCCTTCAAAGTTGCGCGGCCCCATGGTGTGAAGGTTTGGAAAATCACCCAAATCATCTTCAGCCAATCCATGACGTGAATAAATTTCCACAAACGGCGTAATTGAGGGATTAAAAGAACACCAATTATATCCTCTGTAACCTTCCAAATAACCCATGTGATGAGGGGTAACAAAGGCTTTCGTATTTTTCAATTTTTCCATTAAATCGGGCACTGATGTGGCTTCAACCAATGGAGCATCTAAGTTATAATTCAACGCCACATGGTCGCCATAAACCATGCTGTGACATTCGTATCCTATAAAAGTAACGAATTTCCCCTCTTCGTTGTATTCTTTGGTCATGGCAGCATATTTTGGCCAACCCTCTTTTCGTAAACGTGTAAAAGCTTGCGAATGATAATCAATCACCCATGCCAAGCGCGCATCATCTTTTCCCGGCATACCTGGCCACATGGCATGTGGGGTAAGCGACAGAAAATCCAGCTGCTGTTTGGCGGCCTCAAAGGCATCACGCATATCGCCATGAGCATAAGTCAGGTTGCAATGATTATGAATATCACCAAAGTAAATATGATTTTCCTTATTTTGTGCAAACAACATATTAACGAGAGTAAATAAAGACAATAGCAGTTTTATTTTAACAGTCTTCATTATATTATTACTTTTTAAAAAGCTCATTTAATTTCACTGTTTTATTCTGAATCAACGGTTTAGCCCACAAAGAAATACTGAAAATATAAGCCATTGGAAATAATAATACCAACATTGCCAATTTCAAGCCAACAATATCGGCTAGATTGCCAACAATGAGCGGACCGATGGCTCCACCAACAATTCCGGTACATAAAATTCCAGCAAATGAGCCATGATGTGAACTGACTGAATTTAAGCCCAATGACATAATTATGGAAAACATAACTGATATGGTAAAGCCTAATGCAGGAAAGCCAATCAACGCTATTTCTTTGGAGCTAAACAATGATAGCAACAGTAAAACAATTGAAATAGAAGCTGATACGCGAAGAATATATTTTGAATCGAATAATTTCAACGCAACTAATCCAACCAAGCAGCCCACCGACATTAATCCCCAAAAGGTTCCTACTACCTGAGCGCCCACAACTTGTGGATTCAATCCGTGATATTTGAATAAAAACTGAGAAATCCAATTGGCAATTCCCTGTTCGGTAGCTACATACGACATTATTCCAAAAAAGAAAAGATAAACGTATTTGTTTTTCAATAAGGTTTTGTAGGAATTTACCGAACCTGATTTTTCATCCTCGTTCAGCTCCAAAGGTGGAAAGCTGACTGTAAATGTCACCAAAATAATGGCAATCAGAATCAAGGCAAAAACCCAGTACAGTGAAGCCCAAGGCAATTCGGGAGGTGTTATTTTAGCCAAAAGCCCCACAAATAGATTTTGATTTGTTTTTCCAGTAGTAAGTTCCTGAACCAGATACGAATATAATAACGGACTAACAAACGATGCCGCACCGAAAACCAATTGCCCCAACACCGAAAAAAATGCAAAATTCTCTTCGCCACCGGCAACTCGTGTCAACGGATTGATAACCGTTTGCAACATGGCCATTCCCAACCCAATAATGAATGAGGACAACAAAAGCGTGAGATAGGCAGGTTGTATGGCGAACAACAACGACCCAACCAATGGAAGCGTAAAACCAATAATCAGCACAATTTTTTGGTTTAATTTCTCAATCAATATGCCCGAAGGAATTGACATTACGGCATAAGCCA
>JBAXAD010000282.1:0-4413 GCA_037142715.1 Paludibacter sp.
AATAAACAGAGTAATTTTTAATATAAATAATTTGGAATAACCATAGAATTCGGGGTTTCAATCCGTTCTTAAAAAAACAGATTTGTTTATCGGATTGCAAATCCTCATAGTATATAGGGTGGGATTAAAAAGAAAATCCCACCCACGTGCAACGCCCACCTTCTGAACATCTAATACATGATATATCCGGTTTGACGGAGGACAAAAAACGGCTGAACTTCATTGAAGAAATCCAGCCGATTTATCACCAGTGATAGCATGACTTAAAGTCATACTATCACTTTTAAGTACTTCTACAATATCACTTTATAAGTCTTATTTGCAGTTTTTACCAAATAAACTGCATCGCGTTGTGCAGGGATAACCATCCGTTCACCATCAGATTTCATAGTTTGCAACTGCTTGCCATTTACAGTGAATAAAGTAATGTTTTCACCGTCAAGAGATCCTTCTACAACGATTTCAGATTGTGTTGTGTACACTTTCAAATTGTCATTGATTAATTGTGGAGCACCAGTAATAGTACTCACAAATGATACATTCAATAAAGCATTAGCTGTTATTGCAGGAACGATGTAAACACCATTTATCAACGAACTTGTTACATCTAAGCTGTTATAGAAAACTGTATTTATTTTCCAACTTACGGAAGGCGTAAAGCTAAATGAAGGCGTATCGCCATAAGTACACAACTGATTGACAACACCGTTTTCGGCAGATTTGATTGCTAGATTATAAACTACCTTCTGAAAAGTAACACTCAATGTTCCTGCAGCCAATACAGATGCTGTGGTATATTGATTACTCGTAATTTGAGATTTTACATCAACACCACCATAAGTCAAAGTAGCCACTTCATAACCTGCTGTAGGTGTGAAAGTGAAAGTTTTGGTAGCTCCACTTGCCACAGCTACCGTTCCGCCATTATTGATGACCACATTGTTTTCTTTTACGTTGCCGTTTGCTCCAATCTGTACCGTGATATTGTAATAAGTAGTGGTATCATAAATTGATGCCCAAGTGGCAACTACATCATTGGCAGAATAACTACGACTGGCAATTGTTGCACCTACAGCATTCAATTCAATATAACTTGCATTTGGACCACTGTAATATTTGTATGTATCCGTCAAAGTGGAACTTGGCATTGTAATGCTATAATGTGTAGCATCCACCTTATTCATAGCCTGAAAAGTAGCTCCATTCATTGTACCATTAATATAGCAAGCCTTGGTACTTGCAGGTACTGTCACCGTAAACGTTAAACCTGTACCATTGTCTACAGTTCCGCTAAATGCAATCGTTTTGGTATCTGCATTTGTGGAGCTTACAGTGATATTCCCATTGTAATTAGCAGCCACTAAACCAGCTTTCAAGCGGACATAAATAGTGGTTGTGCCAACAATTCCTGTACTTTGTGTAAGTGTGATGGGAGTTGAAACAAACGAACCGCCCGACACAGTTGATATTTGAAGATTTGCATTGGGTGTAATTATTACGTTTGCAGTTAAATCTGCACCGCTTACTGTAAAGCTTTGTTGGTCGGATGGACCATTATCAAAAGCATAATTTAATCCACTGACTGTATTTGTTGACAATGTGACATTTGGACCTAATACATTTCCACTACAAGCAATTGTTTTTGTTACTGCACCTGTTGATTCCAAGGTGATATTTTCAGAATATGCTCCTGCACTTAAACCCGCTTTTAAGCGAATATATAAGGTTGTTGAACTTATTGTTCCGCTGTTTGGGGTGTAAGTTAGGGGCGTTGATACAAATGTACTTCCATTTGTAGATACTTCATAGTTTGTAGAAGGGGTTACAATAAGATTAGCTTCTAATAATGAACCGCTTATCGTGCAGGTCTTTATGGTTGAAGGACCAGCACCTCTTACGTAGCTAAAACTTGAAAGTGTAGCAGTTGAAGTGGTGATGGTAGGTCCAACAACCGTTCCACTACATGCTATATTTTTCGAAACAGCATTCGTTGAAGTGATGGCTATATTCTCTGCATTATAATCTGCAAAGTTTAATCCTGCTTTGAGTCGAACATAAAAGGTAGTTGTATTCACCACACCTACATTTTGAATGAGAGTAAGAGGAGTATTGACAAATCCTGAACCTGATGTTTTTGAGATTTGGATATTTGCCGAAGGAGTGACTGTAATATCAGATTCTAATAATGCTCCAGTTATTGTAAATGATTGTTCAGAAGATGGCCCTGAACCTTTGTTATAACTAAGACTAGTAATTGAAGTTACTGAAGTAGCTATATTTGGACCAAGTACTGTTCCACTGCACACTACGTTTTTTGTAACAGCATTCGTTGATGTTACAGCTATATTCTCAGTATTATAATCAGCAATGTTTAATCCAGCAATAAGTCGAACATAAATAATTGTTGCAGTCACAGTACCTGCACTTTGAGTAAGTGTGATGGGCGTATTTACAAAGTCGGCACCTGAAGTTTTTGAAATTTGAATATTCGCAGTTGGAGTTACTGTAATATTTGAATTTAATACCACTCCATTTATTACAAAAGTTTTTTCGGCTGATGGCCCTGAACCTATTTTGTAATTAAGCCCTGTTATTAAAGACTCCGATGCGGTTATATAGGAAATTTGACCTACATTAATGTCGTCAATTCCCATAGAATCGCCATCAGAACCTACATAGCGAAATGCAATTTTAATTGATTTTCCAGTGTAACTGTCTAATCCTTTTTGAATTGAATTCCAGGCTCCTGTGCTTTTTGCCCAATCAGCAATTGTAGTAGTATTAAATTGAGCAGCATCTTCAATAGCATCCCAAAGTTTAATCCAATTTATGCCATTGTCAGTGCTTACATACAATTGCATCGTTGCATTTGGTTTAGTAAATTTGAAAACATCAGTTGTAGCAGTTGACGCTGCATAATCTATATACATCCAATATGGGTTATAAAAGAAATCGAAGGTCACAGTATCTCCAGTTACAGGAGTAAATGCGGGTGAAACCAACCATACATCTTGTGGTCTAGAGCTTTTGCTGTCCCAATCAACCCACGCCATACTTTTTCCTACAGGAGGTGATGTGTAGGAATTGGCTGGGTTTACTGCCCAAGTTGGATTAATAGAGTCGCCAGTTACATAAGTTGTAGTCGTTTTATTTAATTCAGTCCAGTTGGATGGAAGCCAGTTGTTAGTTACACCATTATAGCTTTCAAAACCTTCATGAAAAGTAGCATCATTACCGGCGTTCATTTTCAATAAAGGAGTTCGAGATTTGAAAAAACTCATTCTACTTGAATATTTTGCTGACACTTTGTGAATGGTGTTCATTCTTTTTGAGTGCAAATTATTTCCATTTAAAGGAATAATGTTAGGTGAAACCTGAGTATTTCGTGTTGAATTTGATTTTGAAGTAATGCTCACTGTTGTTTCAGTAACTTTTGCTGTTGTTGCATTCGTATTTATGGATAATCCTTCATCGTTGGATTTAGCATGTAATATGCTAATTTTCAATATGATAAATGTGATTGCAAGTAAGAGTTTAATTCTTTTCATAACAAATAAAGTTTTGTTTGTTGCATTCTAAGTTAAAATACAACCAGTTTTTGCCTACTCGTAAGCTTTTCGGCATCTGCTTCCTGGTGATTTTTCAATGGGTTGTGGAGAACACCATAGTCGGGAGGTTTATAGGTACAAAAAAAGCGTGGGAACTGTTATACTATTCGTTTTCAAGGTATCGCCAAACACCTAACAGTCAAATAGACAACAGCCCCACGCCCTATAATTGGACGTGAGAGCAGTCGCTATTACTCTTGACTGTTTTGAAATTGGCGATTTCTGAAAACAAGAATAATATCTTAAACGCTTTCCGTTTATATTTTAAAAAGAAAAATGAATTACAGCTTTTTGTCGCTACAATTGACTCGGTAATTCAATAAAAACGATAGTATGTGAGATTTGTAATAATTCACATTATCGCACTGCAAATGTAAACAAAACAATTGTATTAACAACTATATAATTTAATTTATTTTCAAAATAAGTTTTATTGCCTGTTTTCTAAATTCTGAAGTGGTGATGGATTCAATTTTTTGCCAATGGGGGCGAAACTCCAAGTCGCACTCTCATTGCGTGCTGTTCCTTCAAACTCTATCGGCTAATAAAACCAATTACATAATGATAATACTTGTTGACTGGCTTCAAAATCCACAATTGCAACAAGGTTTATGAAAATGTTTTAACTGCTTGGGAATAGCTCCCACTATTGTTTGTAAAACTGCATGGACGTTTGGGAGTAGTTCCCACTAGTGTTTGTAAAACTGCATGGACGTTTGGGAGTAGCTCCCACTAGTGTTTGTAAAACTACATGGACGTTTGGGAGTAGTTCCCACTAGTGTTTGTAAAACTGCATGGACGTTTG
>JBAXAD010000283.1:0-4403 GCA_037142715.1 Paludibacter sp.
ATCCGAAACTTACATAGTGATGAACTGCTATCACTTCTCGTTTTTTGTCGTTCAGGTACCAATGCTGAAGTATTTCCATTACATAGTATTTTGTTGGAATACCTGCTTTATGATAGCACCTTACTTCAAAATTTCGTATCACCTGAAAATCATTTACCACTTGAGCGCTGGCCACATAAGTTTTTTGTTCAAAAGTTGATTTTCGGCTTTCCTCAATCACTAATTTTTGTTGGCAATGAGGACACGTTGCTCGTTTTCGCTTTACCAATTCAGGTGAAAACTTTTCTCCACAATCCATGCAAATCACTCTGTTCTTGGTAGCATAGCCAATGTGTTTGAGTACTGATACCTTTGCCCAATTCAGCATTTTATATTCTATAAATGGCAAAGAATAACTAAGCTCCATCACTTCATGCTGTAGTTTTGTTTTTGCTTTCATAATCAATCATCGAATAGAGATGGAGCAATTTCTTGTTTCTTTGCTTTTTTAGGTGC
The DNA here is from genome assembly GCA_037142715.1 of Paludibacter sp. Lineage (GTDB taxonomy): Bacteria > Bacteroidota > Bacteroidia > Bacteroidales > Paludibacteraceae > Paludibacter. Next base: position 496 of record JBAXAD010000283.1, read on the forward strand.
AACTGCTTTGGTTTGCATCCGTGTTTGTTCCTGGGCAATGACTGTTTCAATAGCCTTTTCTTTGGCTTGTTTGATTTCTTCGGGAGAGAGTTCAACCGAATGGTTCACCACTACCCTTGCCTGTACTGGCTTGCCTACTTCGATGTTTTCTTCATCGTAATAATGAATGGCCATTCCAAAGATTTCTTTGGAAGCAAATCCGTTGTAGTCGCTTTTCTTTACGGTATTCAAGATATATGTTACACAATCGTTGATATTCTTTACGGGATTCTCAAATTTTGGAGCAAAAAGGATATCGGTTTTTGCTAGGTTCTCGAGATAGGATTTGATTGTTTCTTTAAATGCGTCTGTTGATTTCATAATTTGTTGTTGTTATGTGGGTAATTCATTTCTGAACTACCCACTGATTAAATTTATTGATAAGCTTCTGAAAACTCTTTCGGAATGAAAACGCCCACTGGAATTGGAGCCGCTTTTTCGATGGAAGTTGAAAAGGTTTGCTCAGTATATTCGTGCTTTCTTTCCGCTGCGTCTAGTGCGCGTTTCTTTTCTTTCTTAATCAAGTAATCATTGATAAGCATCATCGCCCTGTCAACGTTGATAGTTTGCACCACTGCTGAATAAGTGTGGGTTGATGTTCCGTCAATTTCTACATTGAAATCAATCTGGTAGAACTTTTTCTGATTTTCGTATTCTTCCTCATCAATTTCCTCAGCTACCTCTTCTCCAAGAATATTAGTGCTTAATGCTCTTAGGTTGTCAATCAGTATAATGTTGGTGTCGAAAGTCTTTACCAACTGGACCACAAACGGAGTTGTGTAATTGAGTTCTACCCAATCTTTGAGCACCATTAAAGCCTTTTCCACTGTTACGGAATAGAAAAGGAATTTCGCCTTTTTACCGTCTGATAATTCAATTTGAGCTATGAAAGGATGTAGGTGTGTGTGTTCAAGCTCGTAGGACATACGGCGTTGGTTACTTACTTCAACTTCTTTGATGTCTCCAGCTTGAAGATGGAAGTTGATTTGTGCCAAAACATCTTGTCCTATCAGTACCCCACGGTCAAATAAAACCTCATTTCGTTCAATGGTCACTATCTCACCAGTGGCTTCATCTTTGAAGTCTTCTTTCCATGATTTCAATACTCTGCCAACTGTAAATTTGTTGAGCATTCTCTTTGGATCAGATGTAAAGTATCTGATTTCTGTCAATTTTGTTTCAATCATAATTTGTTGTTTTGTGCCTTTCGGCTGTTTAATTAATTATTTAATTTACTGTGTCAATATATCTTATGCCCAACTCTTAATGGGGTAGCATCTGAATTTAAAACTTGAATTGTAACATTTCTTTTATGCTTATATACAAATCCATTCTCAACTACTATGTTGTAGTCCCAGTGCGCCCCCTCTGAATAAGGGTCGTCACTATCAATGCATGATAAAAAGCAAAATGCTAAAAATAATATCTGAATTTGTTTCATAATTTTTTGCTTTGCACCTTTCGGTTTAATTATTAAATAAAATATTGGTAAGTTGTTTTCCTTTGTTTTCTACCTGCCAAAGTCCGGCTTTTGGTTCTGTGAGCTTCAGGTCTTCCACCTTTCCAAATCGGTCAATGTTTCCACACAAGTCAATTATCCATCCTGATTCCTTATTCGGGTGTGGACGTATGGCCCTGCCTACAATTTGATAGTAAAGAGCCAATGACATTGTAGGTCTGGCCATAACTATTGTGTCAAGTTCTGGATAATCGAATCCAGTTGTCAGAACTCCTACGTTTGCCACTACCGGGATAAGTCCGGCTTTAAAATCAGAGAGCAGCTGCTCACGTTCCTTTTTGGAAGTATCACCCGAAACAATCTGACATCCTTCAATATGTTTCGTGAGGTTTTCAGCCTCTTCCAGGAACCGAGTAAAAACAAGTATTCCTTTTCGCTTTCCACCCTGTTTGGGATTCATAAGCCTGTTGACAATTTCAATCAGGTAGGAATAGAAGTCAATCCGTTTGTATTCTGCAATTACAGATTTGTCGGTGTAGTCAGCTCCTGTTGAATTGCTGAATAGATTTTCATCTTTCCAATCAACCGGCTTCATGCTATAGTAATTCAGTTTTGAAAGAAATCCCATATCGAGCAGCGTTGAAATCTGAACATTGTAAATCAGGTCTGAAAATACACGCGGTCTGGTCCTTGTAATGAATTTAAGCATTGAACCAAAAGAAGAGGAACTCAAGCGATAAGGCGTTGCTGTAAGTCCAAGAATTTTGCAGTTGACCACTTCAAAGAATGTTTTATACATCCCCTCTTTGGGGTTGACCAAATGACATTCGTCAACAATGATATTTTTGAAGTGAGTAAACAGTTCAGGATTATTGCGAACGCTGCCAATGGTTGCAAAAGTGATTCGGCTGATATGTTTTGAGTTGAAAGAAGCTGAATAAACCGAACAGTCGAGAATACCAAAACTGCATAGCTTATTGAAGTTCTGTTCAAGTATTTCCTTCGATGGCTGAAATACCAAGGTATGGCCATCAAGTCTGTTGGCAATGTCAGCAATGACAAGCGATTTGCCCGAACCTGTAGGAAGTACAATGATAGAATTTTTGTTCGTCTTCGAGTTGAAGAAGTTCACCGCTCTATCCGCTGCCTGTTGTTGGTATTCTCTTAGTTTATACATAGTTTTAATTGCTATTGGTTAGAATGGTAGTTCGTCAATTTCTTCTTCTTTGTAGGAATCCACTGTCTTTAAAGCGTCCTGTACATATTTGTAATTATAGTGATCCTTGTCTTTCAGGATTTGAACCGCCTGTTCATATTCTTTTTTTCTTGCATCGTTTGGATTCAATCCGTTGACGAACTGTTTTGCTTTAGCAAGCACTTGAGCGGCTGTTTCACCCTCTTCGATTTCTAACTCAATACCGATTTCTTCGTTCTGATAGTTACCAAGGTTGAAGAGTCGTTTGTAAATAATTTTTGTTGCTTTCATACTTTTAATTTTTGAATTGTTTATAATGAATTTTTCTTTCTGCTCATACTTTCCATGCTTGGGAAACTGATTTCTATTCCATTTTCGGCAAACCATTTTCCCAAAATTTCAAATATCAACCCGATGTCATTATGGGTTAATTGCGTTGTACTTTCTTTCTTCAGAAGTGCATCCTGTAGCGGTTTCCAAAGGAAATTTTTTACTATGTCAGGCGTGTAGGTAGTTTCTATCTCCATCCCCTTAATCCCTCTGAAAGTGAACACTAACCCAAGCCTGTTGAGTTCGTAGGCAATGTTTTGGAATAATACATGTAGCGCTCTGTTTTCCTGACTGCTGCGCTTTTTCGGTAAGCTGTCAATCAATCCTTTGACTATTGAAACGGATAGCCCAATTTTCAAACATGTCGTTTGAATTTCTTCAATTTTGTAAGTCATAAATGGAAGTTTAAAAAGTAGTGGCTAGTAGCAACCACTACTTTTTTATTTAGAGTTGAATTCCAGTTATCTCAAGAAATACTTCAGTATCAAAATTGGGAAGTGACTTCACAATTTCTTTTTCTCTATATGAAAGCGTTCCCCAAAGGTTAGCCCATGCCTGTTTGTATTCGTAAACTTTCAATCTACCACCGGTTACAAAAGCTTTTGGATATTCTTTCTTTTCGTCTTCAGTCATTGAATCCCAATCAATACACTCAGTAATTTGCAAGCCTCTTGTAATGTAATAGGCTTCATGATTGTACCATTGATCCCATGTCATTTCAGATTCTTTGTTGAAGAATGGAACTGTGTCCTCTCGTTTTTTGGTACAAAAAACGCCACTGTTTAGGTCTCCACTGTTTAGGTCTCCACTGTTTCGGTCTCCACTGTTTCGGTCTCCACTGTTTAGGTCTCCACTGTTTCGGTCTCCACTGTTTCGGTCTCCACT
>JBAXAD010000284.1:0-4392 GCA_037142715.1 Paludibacter sp.
CAATCGTGCTGGTACTTTCCAACGGACGACCATTGGAACTTGTTCGCCTTGAGCTGATATTTACAACCCGAAAGTCAGAAACTGGCTGAAAAATGTGCAGAAGAATCGATGGTTTTGCTCAAAAATGAAAATAAAACATTGCCATTAACAGCTAATATAAAAAATATTGCAGTCATAGGGCCGATTGCCAAAGACCAGGAAAATATTATGGGTTCGTGGACATGCAATGGAAAAACGGAAAATACAATTAGCTTATTTGATGGATTGAAAAATGAGTTCAAAAACAAAGCCGAAATTACCTATACAAAAGGTTGCGATTTTGAAGGAACAGAGGAGTCTGACTTTAGCAATGCATTTGAAATAGCTTCTAAAGCCGATGTTGTTATTCTTTGTTTGGGTGAAAAACGTGGTTGGAGCGGCGAAAATGCTTCGCGTGCTTCTATTGCCTTACCCGAAATTCAAGAAAAACTAGCTGCGAAACTCAAAGCAACTGGAAAGCCAATCGTGCTGGTACTTTCCAACGGACGACCATTGGAACTTGTTCGCCTTGAGCTACTTGCCGATGCTATCCTGGAAATATGGCAACCCGGCAATTTTGGTGGAAATCCATTTGCAGGCATTCTTTCAGGGCGGATAAATCCTTCTGGACGATTGGATATTACTTTCCCGAAAGTAACAGGACAGATTCCAACTTATTACAATATGCGACCCAATGCCCGTAGCTCCTCTAAAGATTGGAACGGTCTGTATCAAGACGTGAAAAACGAACCGATGTATTGGTTTGGTCATGGATTGAGTTACAGTAATTTTGTTTATTCTGATTTGAAAATATCAAAAAATACATTTACAGAAAATGAGCAAATTACTGTTGAAATAAAAGTGAAAAACACTTCCATCGTAGATGGTCAGGAAACAGTGTTTTGGTATGTTTCAGATCCCGTTGCCAGCATAACTCAACCTACCAAGAAGTTGAAATACTTCGAAAAAAAGGAAATAAAAGGTGGACAAGAATCCACATTTACTTTCAGAATTGACCCAAAACTCGATTTAAGTTTTGTGGATGGAAGGGGGAAAACAATTTTAGAGAAGGGGGATTTTTATATTCAAACCAATAATCAGAAAATCAAAATAACTTTAAGATAATGTATAATTTAAAACCTATCAATTCGATTCAAACAATAAAGTTACTCAAGCAACTTGTTACTGTTTTGTTATTACTGTTTATGTTAAGTGTTACTGCTCAGAATAATAGGCAAACACTTCATCTTGCCGGAAATGGGTGGCGGGTGTGGCTCGATAGCACCGCAGTTTGGAAAACTGATTCGCTCTATCTTCCACAACAATTGTATGTTGCAAAATTACCAGTAAATAGTCCAAGTTGCGGGTGGAATCTGTTATATTCTACTAAAGGAATTGTTGCAAAAATACCGGCTTGTTTCGAAGAACTTTTCGGGCAAGGAAATCCTACATGGCGATATCATGGGGTAGGTTGGTTTTCGAAAGAAATCGATATTCCTGCTGACTGGAAAAACAAATTCATCAGACTGTATGTGGGAATGTACCGACAACGAATTGAAATTTATGTCAACGAAAAACTAGTTGGATACGATGTGATAGCCGAAACTCCTTATACCTGCAATATCTCGGATTACATAAAAGCGGGACAGAAAAACAGGATAGCTTTTCGGATTACCAATCCGGGTGGACAGCGTGGTTGGTCAGACGAACATCATATTACTTGGGCTTCGAAGTACGTACTTGTTCCGGGACATGATTTTGGAGGTATTGCTGGAGATATAAGTCTGATAGCCACGGATAAGGTTTTTATTTCAGACATTTTTATGAAAAACCTTTTGCCAGCCAATGCTAATAATATTGAACTTCAAGTCTCTGTTGCAAATAAAGAACAAAGCCAACGAACACTGAATGTAGTAGCAGAAATAATTCCATATCCGACCGGAAAAAATATTTATACTACTTCTTGGACTGTGAAAGTTACACCTGATTCGGAAACTCTTTTTCGCAAAAATCTAACGGTTCCAGACGCAAAACGCTGGGATGTTGATAATCCCAATTTGTATTATTGCAGAATAAAAATATCTGATAATCAAGCAGCCGACCAACAAGAAGTACGGTTTGGATTTCGGGTTTTCGAAGCAAAAGCCAACGAAAAGGGGGAACATAATTATTATTTAAACGGGAAACGAATTCGGATACGTTCTTCTATTGACTGGAATTTTTATTGGCAAACTGGTTTTTATGCCACTCCGGATATGGCTCGCAAAAGTGTAGAAAATGCCAAGAATATCGGACTGAACTGTTTGAGTATGCATCGGCGAATTGGCGATCCACTGATGTTGAAGTATGCCGACGAATTGGGACTGTGCATCTACGAAGAGGCGGGAGGCATGCCGGGTATCGATGAGCTACTGCCTCCAGCTTGGGTGCTGACAGATTCGAAAGAGAAAACCTATTTCCCTGTTAATGTGATGATTGAGAAATTTGAACGAATGATGCGTCGCGATAGAAACTCACCTTCGGTTATGATTTGGAATATCGCCAACGAACAAAATTCCGTTAGTATAACACATAAACGGATTTTTGACAATGCGATAAAAATAGACAATTCGCGCATGATTACAAATCAGTCCGGAGGTCAATTTGGTGGCGAATCAGGCGTAGTGCCGCACTTGCGACCCTACGAATACAGATTGAGACTTGATTACCAAGACGACCATACCATTGAAGCAGAAACTCGTTTTCAGGAAAAGGATTTAAAATCGCATAAAACAAACAATGATAGTAGCATTATACATTGGGGTGAAGTGCGTTGCTATACAGGACCAGACAATTTTTATATGCTGGCAAATCCTTCAAATACTGTTGGTTACGATTATAAATCATGGTCAGCTTTGGGTGAAAAAACCGCAATTTATTTTGCGCAAAATGACTTTAAAAATCACCCGTTTATCAAATCACCTGCTGACCTGAGTGTACAGGCAGGAAGAGGATTAATGTACATCGATGGTCGTTTGGGACAGGCAATAATGCTCAATAACAGTGCTGATGGTTATGCAATAAATGGCTGGAGTGGTGCAGATTTAAGTTTGGGAGATGATTTTTTGGCTTGGTATTCTGCCATTTGCGACGAAGGAAGAAATCTGAAAGGTCCGGCTGCTGATTATAGTTATTGGATACGACCTTTACAAATAGCAATCATTCGACAAAATGGTAAGTATTTTGAACCAAAACAGTCGGCGGTATTTAAACTTTCGTTGATTAATGAAAATAAACTCGCCGCTGGAGAATATACTTTGCAATTGAAAATAAAAGATGGTAACGGGCAATATATTGACTATCAGTATCAAAAACCAGTAGATGTGCAGGGCGGTGATAGTTACACTCAATCGTTGATTGACTCTCTTTCTGTGCCTCTTTTAGAAAATTGGAAAGGTGGCTATATTACTATTGAAGCAAAATTGATTCAAAAGAATCTTGAAGTTGCCAATGGTATCGAGCAGATTTTATTGAAAAATCCGGCTTCATACTCCAAAGATATTGCAGGCAAAAAGATAGTTGTTTATCAGTGGCAATCGGCATACGATGTACTTACCGAAGCAATAGCCACTGTCGGCTTATATTCCAGTCAAATCCAAAAACCAGATGTAATATTGGCTGCAGGTCTGCCCAATTCAGAAACAGTTGACCAAATGATAAAATGGGTGAAAAATGGTGCAACTTTAGTCCTTAAATTTGAACAAAAATGGGCCGATTTATTGTATGAAAAACGTATTCTGAAAGAACCTGTTACCTATTGGGGGGGAAAACAAAAACCGTATTGGAATGGAAATGGATGGGGATACTTGGAGAAATTCATGGGTAATCAGGCAAATCAGGGAGTAAGTTGTGTAAGTACCAACAGTTGGGAAACTCCTTCTGACCCAATTGGTTTTGAACCATTTGTATCGAATTATAGTCAAAAAAGCTACGGTGCCTTTTTCTGGCGCCCCGATAAACTACTGACAATTGCTGGTGAAATATCACTTGGTAAGGGCAAAATCATATTGGCTCCATCATATCCAGTTGATGATAAAAATGCATTCAATGATTTGGTGTTTTTTAATATGATTTCAGGTAAATAACAATTAGTGTATTTTCAGGAAATTTTCTAAAATCAAGTTATCCTACATCTCTCATAAAGTCAAACATTATAATTAGAGGTATCACAAAAAGGTAAAAAGAATTAAATTATCAATAGAATTAAAATAATCATTTATGAAAACCAGATTAATCACAATTTTAGCAGCATTATCTCTAACATTTGGAGCACTTGCAAAAAATGAAACAAGTCCGAAAAGCTCATTAACTCCCACGCCGCCAATGGGATGGAAT
>JBAXAD010000285.1:0-4375 GCA_037142715.1 Paludibacter sp.
GTAATATTGATATTAAGTTCGGCTTCTTCGGCAATGGTCAGTAGTTCGTCCAACTTAGGATGTAAAAGTGGTTCGCCAAGTACGTGCAAATAAATGTAATCTGTAAAAGGACGAATTTTTTCTACCACCACACGAAATTCGTCGGGCGACATGAACTTGGTAGCACGTGCCGTTTTAAAACAAAAGCTGCAATCAAAATTGCAGCTATTCGTTATTTCTATGTATATCTTCTTGAATTTCAATTTGTTATTTTAGCGAAAGTCAATTATATTGTGAATGGATAAAATTCCAACCACATTCTCTACATCGTCTATTACTGTCAATGTTGTGATTTTATTCACATCCATCATTTCAAGTGCGTCAGTCAATAATTCGTTTTGGGCAATGCGTTTGAATCCTTTTGACATAAAATCAGCCGCTTTCAATTGTTTTATTTCATCAAACTTTTGAATGGCACGCCGAATATCTCCATCGGTAATGATGCCAATTGCTTGTTCATCGGTGTTATACACCATGGTCATTCCCAGGCGTTTGTTGCTGACTTCGTAGATAACGTCTTTGAAAACGGTCGTGTCGTACACTTTTGGAATGTCGGTAAACATTTCATCTTTTACGCGTGAAATTAACCTGCGACCCAAAGCGCCTCCCGGATGGTAGAGTGCATAGTTTTCGGCCTTAAATCCTCGCCGTTCCATTAAACAAATCGTTAGCGCATCGCCCATTACCAAAGTGGCAGTTGTAGAAGTTGTTGGGGCCAACCCAAGCGGACAAGCTTCTTTCTCAACTCCAACATTTAATACCAGTGAAACTTCTTTGGCCAATGCAGAATGTGTATTTCCTGTCATGGCAATCAAAGAACAACCAATTTTTTTTAATGGGGCAACAATATTCAAAATTTCAGTAGAGCTACCGCTATTCGAAATCAACAACACGATGTCATTTTTGCTTACCATACCCAAATCGCCGTGCATTGCTTCCACAGCATTTATAAAGATGGTCTGAGTGCCTGTAGAGGCGAGTGAAGACGCAATTTTATGTCCGATAATGCCGGTTTTTCCGACGCCCATTATCACCAATTTACCTTTGCATGCATAAATTAGCTCAACCACTTCATTTATTTCCGTGCCAATTTTATCCGACAACTTTTGAAGTTCCGTAATTTGTTGGTTAAAAATTTCTTTGCTACGTGTTACAAAATCCATATTTTATTCCCCTTTAGGGGCTAGGGGCTTTAAAATCAATTCCACAAACTCTCTTACACATCCTTCACCACCTTTTTTCTTCATTTGAATTATTCCAGGTATGTTTTTGATAGCTTCCAAAGCATCTGAAGGGCAAGCAGCCATACCAACCGAAGATAGTAATTCAAAGCAATTTACATCATCGCCAATGTAAGCAACTTCCTTCAAAGTAATGCCTTCTTTTTGGCAAATTTCTATTACCGAAGCCAATTTTCCACCTTCGCGTTTGCCTTGATAAAGATAATCAAGTTTTAATTTGTTGTAACGGCGTTCCACCATTTTGGTGTCTTCGGAGGTGATGATACCAGTTTTAATTCCTTGTTGACGAATGAGTTGTAGTCCCATTCCGTCATGAGTGTTGAATTTTTTCAACTCATCACCGGCCTCAGAATAATACATCCCGGCATCGGTCAAGACACCATCTACGTCGGTTAAGAAGAGTTTCGTGTTTTGTGTTTTGCGTTCCGTGTTTCGACTACTAAATTTATCAATGCTAATTTCTTCATTCTTACATTCTTTCATTCTTCCATTCTCGTCAATCCCTTTCGTGATATTATCAATAGCAATGGCTTGCTGTAGAATTTCGCGAATTTGTGATAAATGGATTTGGTTTGGACCGTCAGAGAAAGCATGGTCAGGGTCGGGATGTACTTCGGCAAAAATGGCATCTACGCCAATGGCCAGAGCGGCTTTCATTAGGTAAGGCACCATTTCGCGATTTCCACCAGTAGAAGTGCCTTGACCACCAGGCTTTTGAACAGCATGCGTAGCATCAAAAACGATGGGGAAACCGTAATCGCGCATCTCCACCAAACCTGTCATGTCCACTATCAGGTTGTTGTAACCAAAGCACGAGCCACGTTCACAAAGCAGGATGTTTTCGTTGCCTGAATCACGAAGTTTGTCAACCACGTTTTTCATGTCCCATGGTGCCATGAACTGCCCTTTTTTTACATTCACAATCTTACCAGTCTTTGCTGCAGCTACCAATAAATCAGTTTGGCGGGATAGAAAAGCTGGAATTTGCAGCATATCAGCTACTTTTGCCACTTCGGCACATTGCCAGCTTTCATGTACATCGGTAACAATGGGCAAATCAAGTTCCGTTTTTACACGTTGCAAAATTTGTAAACCTCGCTCCATACCTACACCTCGTGGCGCTTTTACTGAAGAGCGGTTGGCTTTGTCAAATGAAGATTTGAAAATAAGATGAATGCCCAATTCCAAACAAATTTCTTTCAACTTAGCAGCAACCATCATGGTCATTTCCTCAGTTTCGATGGCGCATGGGCCAGCTATTAACACAAAACGAGTGTTGCCACCAATGTCAAACTTATTGAGAACGTTTATTTTGCGCGTTTCTTTTATCATCATTTATTACCACAATTGGCACATTATTGTACAGCAGTTATTTGTTATTATTTCGCAATTGGTTCTAAGAAATGGTGTAGGCACGTACCCAATCTACTTCCAAACTTCCAGCACTTCCTTTTTGTTTCTCTGAAATAAATGAATTGAAAGCCAGGTACATAGCTTCGTTTGGTATGTTGCTGGCAGTGCGATAAACTTCTAAATCATTAATCATCCAAATCAATTCTTTTTCTGACCAAAGCAAAGTGTAAATATAATACTCAGCATGATTTAAGCCATTGATTTTAATGCCATCAACAAGGTTCTTATTTGCATTTCCCAATGTAATGCTATTCCCATCGTAATGGAAAATATTCAGGTGCGGTAATTTACCATCAGATCCCATCCAAAAAGCATGATGCATTTTACCAGTACAACGAATTTTGGCACGAAAAGCTCCTCGTTTCTGTCTGAACTTTTCAGCTGTTTGAAGTACATCGGAGGTAAAGTGGAATTCTTTTTCTATAAAACCTTTCGTAGGATGCCAAGCGCGGGAAGTAACTTTTTCGTGCTTTGTAGCAATCTTCAAAATCCCATTCACAACGCTAACATTACGACCAGAGTGATTTGCTTGTTTTTCATTAGCGAATGAGTGATTCCCTATAAGTTCCATTTTTTTGTAATGAAATCCAAATGCCCAATGTGATTTGTCAAGTGTGTTCCAATTGAATTCATCCTGAAATGAAAGTGCCAACGCGCGATGTTTTTCAAAACGTTCCGGTTTCTCATTTTCATAAAAATCGATGTCAGGATTTTTGGCCAATTCATTGAACCGTTGTTCCTGAATATATTCTGGAGTACTGTGCCATCTGTTATGATTTGCCCAAAAATCATTGCTTTTTTTGAAATCAGCCGAGGTGATTTTAGTTTTTAGCTGTTCATATTCTTTTATAATAAATGAATCGTGAAAACGGACATAGGTTTTATAAGCTTTTGATTTTTCGAAGTGTTTCATTTTCTTCAAAATTTCTGAAGATTTAACTTTATTCTTGTCGCCCAAAAGTTCATATTCTGCACTCTGCTCAAATTCAATGAATTGCTTTAATTCGTCGGAAATTAAAACATGATAATAAAGACGAATGGATGGAGATTTGTGAAGATGATTGTACTTTTTAGAGCTTCTATACTCTTCGGTATCCTTGTATTTGCGGTTTTGTAAAGTTTTTTTATTCTCTTGAAAACCAGCAGATTTAACCACATGAAAAAGCTTTTTATATTCTGCTAGTTCCACAGACTTTGCCACTTCTTCATAGCGAACCATTGCTATTAAAAGATCAGCTTCGTATTTTTCTAGTTTTGCCGTTGGGGTAATTCCTCCAAATAGCCTTTTCCAAAACAGATTCATGGTATAAATGGTTATTTAAGTTGATTTGTCAAATTTATTATTTCAATACAATGATTTATATCATTGGCAATAAGAGGTTTGTAGCTTTCTTCCAATGGGATGAATTGCTCACTACGCATGAAGTCTATTTGTTCAATAAAGTGGTTGTAAAATCCGCCTTCGTTTACCAATATCAACGGCTTTTTGTGCTCACCTACTATTCCTGAGGCAATTATATCCAACATTTCGTCCAATGTGCCATAGCTTCCTGCAAGTACCACAAAAACATCGGCCAACGATTTCATTTTCTCTTTTCGCTGGCTCATTGTTTCAACTATCACCAGCTCCGACGACAAAATACTTTGGCGTTTCATTCTAATAATGGCGTGTGCAATTACAC
>JBAXAD010000286.1:0-4369 GCA_037142715.1 Paludibacter sp.
ACTCGATGAATTACAAGAAGTTATAATGAAACACTAACTAAACGACATTGAATTATATATGTTGAATACTAAAACAGAGGAATTATCACGTTCTATAGTTGATCCTATATTTTTGGTTTTTGAGATAACTGAAAGTGTTGAAGATTTATATAAAGTCTGGTATTACGATGGATTGGATACTAAAGAATTTGAAAAATTCGTATCCGAAAAACGAAAACGTGAATATTTGGCCGTTAGATTAGCCATGAGGTCCTTGTTAGGAAAAGATGTTTTAATCTGTTACACCAAGGAAGGAAAGCCATTTTTTAATGATAACAGCTTTCAAATCAGCATTTCGCATAGCGGTAAATGGGTAGCTGTAATGGCCCATCCAACAGACATAGTTGGTATTGACATTGAATGCCCAACCGATAAAATTAAGAATTTATATACCCGTTTTTTGAGTAAAACGGAACAAGAAGAATTGTACAATGGAAATAATATCGCACAATTGCAGTTGGCATGGTCTGCCAAAGAAGCATTGTATAAAATTATCGGAAAGCAGGCAGTTGACTTTGCAAAACAGTTGAGGTTATTTCCTTTTGAGGTAAAACCACAGGGAGAAATAATAGCTCAACACATTGAATCAAAAACACTTTACACACTATTTTATATACAATCGGCTGAATACACGTTGGTGTATTGCAGGGCTTAAAAAATTATTCACAATGAAAAACACTTACAAAAAGATTTTGCTCAATCGAGAGATGAACAAAAAAATGTTGGCAGTACTTCTTGATCCTGACCAATGTAGAGGTAGAATTCTATCCAGTACAATCGCTGCACTTAAAAGTAACGTTCCTGATTTTATTTTCGTTGGTGGAAGCCATACAAATTCATCAATCGACTCTTTTATTGAAGTACTAAAGGATGAAGTAAATTCAGAAGTCATTATATTTCCTGGAAATATTTCACAAATCTCTACCAAAGCTAACGCATTGTTATACTTATCGTTGGTATCTGGCCGTAATGCAGAGTTTTTGATTGGACAACATGTGAATTCGGCAATTTCAATTAAAAATTCAGGAATTGAAGTAATCCCAACCGGCTATATATTAATAGATGGTGCGAAACACAGCTCGGTGGAATATATCAGCAACACCCGCCCGATACCTCGTGATAAAAAAGAAATTGCACTTTCTACAGCAATTGCAGCAGAATTATTGGGAATGAGTTTAATATATTTGGAAGCAGGAAGCGGTGCGAATTTACCAGTCCCAGTAGATATGATTGAATGTGTTGGGCATGGTACAACTTTGCCAATTATTGTTGGAGGTGGAATTAAGACAGCCGAACAATTGACCAATGCTTTCGATGCTGGAGCTGACATGGTGGTAGTTGGTAATATTTTTGAAACTGAGCCTCAAAAAATCGCAGAATTTGTACATGCAACTAAAAACTACGGAGTTGATTTTGTTGAGGTTGCAAGTGAATCTAAAATAATTTTATACGATGATGAGGATGAATTTCAAAAGTTTCAAAGATACCAAAGATTTAAACGTAATTTATAATTTTATTGACTGATTTTATGTAGAATAAAAATCGCATTAGATAAAAAATATTTTTTTACGTAGTCTAAAATCTAAGATAAAACTAATCTTTTTAAGTGCTGCTGTTCATTAATTTAGAACAGTGGCACTTCTTATTTTACAAACATGACTTTCATATTTTACAACTAAACCTAAAATTTAACTCTAATGAAAACCTTGGTTTTAATACCATAAAAAACTTGTGATTCGAAATTGCATGTTAACTATAGCTATTTGATGAATATGAATTTAAAAATATTTCGTACTTTTGTGGTCAATTTTCAATAGATTGAAAATTGACCACAAAGGATATTGTTTGAATATTAAATTAAAAGATGATGAGTGTTGTAGAAAAAATAAGAAATGCTAAGTCGACAGCATTTTCATTTGAGTTATTGCCACCATTGAAAGGCAATGGGATTGAAACTGTATATAGAACCATCGATACTTTGCGGGAATTTGACCCTAAATATATCAATATTACTACCCACCGAAGCGAATTGGTATTTAAACAAAACACACAGGGACTATTTGAACAAGTATCTGAACGCCACCGCCCTGGAACGGTAGCTATTGCGGCAGTAATTCAGAACAAATACAAAATTTCAGTAGTTCCACATATCATTTGTAGCGGTTTTTCGAGAGAAGAAACTGAATATGCTTTGATAGATTTACAATTTCTGGGCATAACAGATTTGTTGTTATTGCGAGGTGATAAAGCCAAACACGAGCGTGATTTTTCGCCTACAGGTCACAAGAATGCTACCGAATTACAAGTTCAGGTAAACGATTTCAATAAAGGTTCATTTTTGGATGGTTCTAAAATGAAATTTCCAGTAGTTCCTTTTTCTTATGGAATGGCTTGCTATCCAGAGAAACACGAGGAAGCTCCTAACTTGGATTCGGATTTATTTTATGCCAAACAAAAAGTAGATGCTGGTGCAGAATACTTGGTTACTCAAATGTTTTTTGACAATCAGAAATACTATGATTTTGTAAATAAATGCCGTGCCATCGGTATCAATGTGCCTATTATTCCTGGTATTAAACCAATTACCCTAGCCAATCAATTGACAGTACTGCCAAAGATATTTCATACAGATATTCCAGAAGCTTTTGCAATTGAATTACGCAAATGTAAAACTGATGCAGAAGCCGTGGAAGTAGGAGTTGAATGGTGTACACAGCAAGCCAAGGATTTAAAAGCACATGATGTGAAGAGCATTCATTTTTACAGTATGATGGCAACTCAAAGTGTCAAACGAGTGGCCAAAGAGGTATTTTAATCAGTTATTCATGATTTTAGTTTGTCGAAATCTTATCATCCCGACAGCTATCGGGAATTAAAGCCTAAATTGTAAACACAATGAGTTTTATATTTTCAATACTTATTTTCATCTTGTTTATCGGCTTATTTATAATAATAGCCGTATTAGGATTTGTTCGTTCACTTTTCAGATTTGGCAAAACCAAAGATCCTATGCAAGATTCCGCGGAAGGTGACTTTAAACAGCCAGCACCAAAACCGAAAATATTCGACAAAAAAGATGGTGAATATGTTGATTTTGAGGAAGTGGAGTAGATTATGTTGGGTTAAATAACAAAGCTGACTTCCTTAAAATAATATCCAAGATATTCTCCATCAACTATTTCTAATTCCAATTTCCCATCAGAATGTATAGCGAAAAGTTTAGCTTTAAATTCTTTATTCTCATCTCGAAAAGTGTGAATTCCTTCTTTTCTATACAATGCTTCCGAATAGTTTTTCCTGATTATCTCTTTGTCTAAATTGTTATATAAGTCAAATATATTCAGGCAGATACTATTCATAATTGTATCACGGTCGTGAAGTTTTCCTGTAATTTGAAGAAGAGAAACTGGATTGGGGGCATCGCTTTGAAAGGCAGTTTGGTTGACATTAAGACCAATTCCAATCACCGAGAAATTTATTTTTCTTCCTTGTAAAGAGTTTTCAATAAGTATACCAGCAATCTTTTCATCGTACCAATATATATCATTTGGCCATTTAATTGTCACTCCATCAGCATATTCGTCCAAGGTTTTTTTTATTCCCAAGCTGACCATTTGAGAAATCAAAAACTGTTCGGATGGTTCTATTTTTTGAGGAAATAGTAGCATGCTGAAAAGTAAATTTTCACCATCAGCCGATTCCCAACTGTTTCCGATCTGTCCTTTTCCTGTTGTTTGAAAATCGGTGTACAATACAAAACCTTCAGGTAAAGTTTTTTCTCGTATCATTTCCCTTAACAAAGTGTTCGTAGAAGGTACCTGTTCGATAAAAAGACTATTTTTCATATTGCATTATGTTTATAATTGGTTGTTATTCAGCACAAGCCGACAACAAAAACTCTTCCATTTTTTTTGTAACTGCTTTTGAACTTCCATTTGGATTGTTCACCATCAATGAAAATACATAGGTTTTTTCTTTCAAGTTTATATAACCTGCATAGCATTTTACTCGTGAAATGGTACCACTTTTAGCATGTAATTTTCCTTGTAAAGCACTGTTTTTCAAAAAAGAAGACAACGTTCCACTTTCGCCAGCAACTGGAAGTGAATTAAAAAAAATTGCATTGTTCTTGCTTTTGGTTTTCATATACATAAGCAATTCTACAAAAAAGTTTGCCGAAACCGCATTAACTGGTGACAATCCAGAACCATCATACATAAATAACTGTTCAACAGGCAATCCTTTAGATTTCCAAAACTCTTTTATGACCTTAACTGCTCCATTCGAAGTTGCAATTGGATTATTTTTCAATGCTAAATATCTAAAAAGG
>JBAXAD010000287.1:0-4358 GCA_037142715.1 Paludibacter sp.
CTGTATATACATTTGCCGATGGTCGTCAGGCTCAGTCGGGTTGTATGGGCGATATTGGCTGCACCTCTTTTTTTCCATCCAAAAACTTGGGATGCTTTGGTGATGGTGGTGCCATTTTTACAAATAACGATGAATTAGCCGCAAAAATGCGTGCCATCTCCAATCACGGCATGGTGGTTCGTTATTATCATGATTTTGTTGGAATAAATTCTCGTTTGGATAGCATTCAAGCGGCAGTTTTGGAAGTGAAATTAAAGCATTTGGATGAGTATGGTGCTAGTCGTCAAGCTGCTGCTGCTTATTATGGAAAAGCTTTTGCTAATAACGACAAATTAATTGTGCCTGTGCAATCTGAAAATTCAACGCATGTTTTTCATCAATATACATTGAAATTGAAAGGTGTAAATCGCGCTGAATTGATAAAATTCCTTGCTGAAAAAGGTATACCTGCTATGGTTTATTATCCAGTTCCGTTGCATTTGCAAAAAGCATATCAAGATGAACGCTACAAAGCGGGCGATTTCCCTGTAGCTGAACATCTATGTGAATGTGTTTTTTCATTACCTATGCACACCGAACTTACAGAGGATCAACTTGAATATATAACTTCAAATGTACTTGCATTTGTAAATAAATAGTTAGTTATTTTTTTAATACTTAGATTTATGACACAAGAGGAAAAAGTGAAAATATGCCTGCAATGTCGTTTCAAAAAATTTGATGTAAATAGGGGATTATTGTGCAATAAAACTAATATGCCAGCTGATTTTGAGGAAGAATGTGAACATTTTTGGAATGAGAGTCATTATTCAAAAAAAGAGGCAAATATCCAACCTATTAAAAATGGACATAAAACTACACTTTTTGTTTTTGCAAGTGTAATTATTTCAGAATTGCTTTTGGTAATTTCGTTAGCATTTTCAAAATCTTATAATAATTTATTTTTAGCTGGTTTAGGTGCTGTTTTGGTTAATGCAATTATTTTCATTGCAATTTTAACTGGAAAAAAATGGGCGAAAAATCTCTTGAGCATTGTTAGTACTTTAGTCGTTTTTGCAGGGTTACTTTTCATTGTTGTCAGTTTTTTATACATTAATGTGTCACCAAATTTAATCATAAAATTAGTATTCGCTGTGTTTATATGTTCTGTCACTGTTTATTATCTAAACTTTAATAAATCGTTTTTGACGTTTTTCAATTTTCAAAATAAAAAATAACAATTCTTATATATGAACTATTTTGCACACGAAACCGCCATTGTCGACGATAATTGCAGTATTGGAAACGGAACTAAAATTTGGCATTTTTCTCATATTATGTCAGGTTGCAATATTGGAGAAGTTTGTAATATTGGACAGAATGTAGTAATTTCGCCAGCTGTAATTCTTGGACGAAACGTAAAGATTCAAAATAATGTATCGGTTTATACTGGCGTTGTTTGCGAGGATGATGTTTTTTTGGGTCCCTCAATGGTTTTCACCAATGTGATAAATCCTCGAAGCCACGTGAATCGGAAGAATGAGTATGCTCAAACTATTGTACGCAAAGGAGCTAGCATAGGAGCCAATGCCACAGTGGTTTGCGGAAATGAAATTGGCGAATATGCATTGATTGGAGCAGGTGCAGTGATTACTAAACCTGTAAAACCGTTTGCGCTAGTAGTTGGAAATCCGGCTCATCAAATTGGTTGGGTAAGTGAAAATGGAAATAAGTTGCAATTTGATGAAAATGGAATTGCTGTTTGTGAAGAAACTGCACAGGAGTATAAATTGCATGCAGGAGAAGTAAAACGAATTAAATAAACATATAACCAACAATTGGTAATTGAAAAATAGAATTATATTATGATTAAATTTGCAGTAATTGGACAGGGGCATATCGGAAAACGTCATGCAGAAATGATTCGTCTGAATCCAGAATCGGAATTAGTAGCTGTATGTGATGTATTGGCAAAGGAACAAATTGGGTTGACTGATATTACTGAAGCATACTTCACTAACATTGATGATTTGTTGGCTTCCGATTTAAAATTTGATGTAGTAAATATCTGTACGCCAAATGGTTTTCATGCCGATTACGCTATAAAATCTTTACAAGCTAAAAAGCATGTAGTGCTTGAAAAACCGATTGCACTCACCAAAAATGATGCTGAAAAGATATTGTTTAAATCATTGGAAATGTCACGTCACGTATTTAGTGTTATGCAGAATCGTTATTCACCACCGTCGGTTTGGTTGAAAGAACTTGCTGATAACAATACACTTGGTGATATTTATATGGTGAAATTGGATTGCTATTGGAATCGCGATGATCGTTATTATAAAAAAGGAAATTGGCATGGTGATGCGAAGTTGGATGGTGGAACACTTTTCACTCAATTTTCGCATTTTATTGACATCATGTATTGGCTCTTTGGCGATGTTCAAAATATACGTGGCAACTTTGCCGATTTTAGTCATAAAACTTTGACTGATTTTGAGGACAGTGGTGTAGTTACTTTCGATTTTATTAATGGCGGTATGGGTTGCCTCAATTATTCAACTGCCGTGTGGGATACAAATTTGGAAAGTAGCATCACTATTATTGGTTCGAAAGGAACTGTGAAAGTGGCAGGACAATACATGAATGAGGTAACTTATTGCCACATAAAGGATTATGAAATGCCTGTATTGGCTCCTTCAAATCCACCAAATGATTATGGATTGTACAAAGGCTCGGCGCAAAACCACCATTATGTGATTCAAAATGTGGTTGAAAAGCTGAAGGAAAGAGGTACTATTACAACCAATGTACTTGAGGGATTGAAGGTTGTAGAGATAATTGAAAGGATTTATGCCGTTCGTGATGCGCAATGGAAAAAATGACCCTTAATCCGCTAGCTGGCGGAGAACTAGGTTAGTATTGATTGTTTTGATTTTTCCAAAAATATTTACATTCAAAAACTTCGTCTTTAACCCCCTTCGGGGGCAAGGGGGCTACTTAATATATTATGATACAGCGAATTCAAACTTTATATTTACTTGCAATAGTGATTCTTTCGGCGATTACGTTTTTTTCTCCCGTTGCCGATTTTGTCAATCAGTTGCAGGGAATGCATTATGTTTTGGACTTTAAAGGTATTTATTTACTACAACCGAAGGAAAATGTTTTTGTATCGAGTGTTTGGGGATTAATGGCTATTGCAGCAATTATACCAATTGTATCACTTTTCACAATCTTTTCTTTCAAGAATAGAATAAAACAAATACGATTTTCGGTACTGAACATGTTTTTTATTTTGGGCTATTATATCTTGTTGTTCATTTATGTATGGTTTGCTGGTCAACGATTGAATGCTGAATGGACATTAAGATTTGTAACTGCTTTTCCGCTTATCAATCTCATTCTTAATTATTTGGCCATTGGTGCCATTGGAAAAGATGAAAAGTTGGTAAAGTCGTTGGATAGATTACGCTAGTTTAGTCAATTGCTGTTATTTCAAATAATCATTTTTCAAACGCTTCTGGTGACAGAGGCGTTTGTTGCTTAGGTTCGGATTTGAACAAACTTTGCTTTCAACTGTTTCATCTCGAAAATAGAGAAACAAAAAATGAAATCAAAAATAACAACCCTAAATGTATTATTGCTCCTGATTTTTAGTCAGACAGCATGTACTCAAACTCACAATTCAAAGAAATCTATGAAATACAACGAACTAACTCCGCAAGAAGAAGCAGTGATTATAGGTAAGGCAACCGAACGTCCTTATACAGGCTTGTATGTTGATAATAAGGCCAAAGGAACTTATATTTGTAAACAATGTGATGCGCCACTTTATAAATCAGAAGATAAATTTGATTCTCATTGCGGATGGCCAAGCTTCGATGATGAAATTAAGGGAGCCGTAACTCGACATACTGATGCTGATGGTAGTAGAACAGAAATTGTATGTAGTAATTGCGGAGCGCATCTTGGTCATGTTTTCGTTGGAGAAGGAATGACTAATAAAAATACACGTCATTGTGTAAATTCAATTTCCATGAAGTTTATTCCTGCCAGTCAAAACATAGTAGAAAAAGCATACTTTGCTTCAGGTTGTTTTTGGGGAACTGAATACCACTTTATGAAGGCAAAAGGAGTGAAAGAAACAACGGTTGGATATATGGGTGGCAAAACAACAAATCCAACATACAGAGAAGTTTGCAGTGGCGAAACGGGACATGCCGAAACAACTGAAGTAGTTTTTGATAATTCAAAAACTTCGTATGATGATATGGTGAAGCTGTTCTTTGAAACACACGATTTTACTCAAGTAGGAGGGCAGGGACCTGATATTGGTGACCAGTATCGTTCAGTAATTTTTTATACCTCTGAAGAAC
>JBAXAD010000288.1:0-4356 GCA_037142715.1 Paludibacter sp.
GCATCGGGTGTAAGTGTAACACTATTTACTGTTTCACCACTTATTTCACCTGAGTGCGTAAAATTCGTTGCACTTGTTCCTGCACTCAATGCCGTACCATAAGTTTTTGAAGGTCCAGTGGCGGTAATGGTCAAAGCTTTTTGAGCTACCGTTCCATTGTAGGCTGTATAGGTAATATTGTAATTACCTGCCAAAAATCCTCCGGTACCAGTTGCCAATGTAGGTGTAATTACATAAGCAGCACCAGCAGCAGTTGTTGCAGAAATTCCGGCACCATCGGGAGTAAGTGTAACACTATTTACTGCTTCACCACTTATTTCACCTGAGTGCGTAAAATTAGTTGCACTTGTTCCTGCACTCAATACTGTACCATAGGTTTTTGAGGGACCAGTGGCGGTAATTGTCAATGCTTTTGCTGCAATTGTAAATGTACCAGCACTTGCTCCAGTCAAACTATTATAATTTGTTCCATCAGTTGGAGTAAAATTGGCTGTAATAGAATATGAACCAGCATTGGTTGGAACTGTTGCTGAACCATTGTATAATATATTGCTGGGTGTTGCTCCTGCAACCGAAGCTATCACAGTTGCTGCCTGTGCCGAACCGTTATAGCTAATTGAAGTAGCACTTAACGATAAAGTTGGAGTAGCTTTTGTTATTGTATATGTACCTGCCACTAAAGCGAGACTGTTATAATTTGCAACATCGGTTGGCTTAAAATCTGCGATTACAATACTGGAACCTAAATTAGTTGGAGCAGTAGATGAACTGTTGTATTTTATGTTGCTCACCGTTCCGGCAACTGAACTATTGACCGTAGCTGTCTGAGCCGAACCATTATAGGGAACAGAAGTAGTACCTAATGACAATGTTGTAGGCCATGAAATCAATGCATACGTAGGAGTACCAGTTGCTACACTTGTAAAGTTTGGATTCGATGATTTATATGCATTCAGCTTTGTAAGTGCTTGCCCTGTTGGATCAGATGCCGCAAGATCTGAACCATTTACACCTGCTGCATCTGTACTTGTTGAGGTAATATTAGTAAATCCAGCATTATTAACGTTTCTTTGAACCAACAAATCTACTTGTGCATAATTATTATTAATAGTCCCTAATGTAATACTACTACAAATTCTTTGTGGAGTAGATGAGGGGTTAGTTGCTGTTGATTTTATTTGGTTTATTGTTCCGTTAAGCGCAATGCAATATTGAATTTTATTACCTGCAAGAGTAATTTTAGGCGCAATACCTGCTATAGTTATATTGTTAGAACTAGTTCCTGAAAGCGAGTTGGTAGCCAAACAGTTGGTAATATTCCAAACAGTCAAAGTACCGTCCGATGTTGAGACTATACCACCTACATAACTGTTATTATTAGTAGAAATACCACTTAAAGAACCTGCTGCAATACAATTAATCACTTCAATGGTTCGTCCACTCTTACCACTTAATTCACCAACTATTCCGGCGCATGTTGCATAAGAAGTTCCAGAAGTCAACGGTGCATCATTTTTAGCAACTAAGGTTGCATTAACCGACGAATTTATGATAGTGACAGTACCAGTTGTGCCTACAGCACCTATAATACCTCCTACAGTTGCAGTAGGTGAAGCAGTAGCACTAGAAGTGTTAAGAGCCAAAGCGTCCAAAGATCCTGCTGTAGGGGTAGTAACCGTACAATTATTTATCAGTACATTTCCTGTTCCTGATGTTTGACAGACCAAACCACCAACACACGGACTACTTCCAGTGCCATTAGCTACATTGGAGATGTAAAAATCTACCTCCACCGCTAAATTGCTAATTGTAGCACCATCAATAAATTGAAAGAAACCAACGAAAGCACCACCATACCTTGTTGGGGTGGAAGTAGAACCTGCATGTATTCCACTCACTTTGTGCCCATTTCCATTAAAATTTCCTTTGAAAACGTTGGGTGAAGTTAGTCCAATACCAGCCCAATTGCCTACTTGTGATGGCGACATATCCACATCTGCAGTGAGTTGGTAGTATGCAGCACCAACTCCAGTTCCACCAGCTGCATTCACAGCAGTCTTTGTTTCCAGAAGTTGATAAGTATTACCAATAAGATAAGGGTCTAGCGCTGTTCCTGTTCCAGCATAAGGCGATCCAATTACCCCGGTAGAGGCAGTACCATCACCACTTCCATTAACAGCTAATATTTTAACAGTATAATTTGTTCCATTGGTTAATGCAGTAGTTCCATTACTAGACAAAGTAGTTATTACAATCGGACTTGAAGTAGTCCCCCCATCAGTTCGAGTCATCCAAGTAGTGCCATCGGTTGAATACTTGTAAGTTGTAATACCTGTACCTGTGCCTGCTGTAAATTTGACAGATAACTGTCCGCTAGCATTACAAGTAATTGCCGAATTCGCTGTAACCGTTGGAGCACCAGGCACTTGAGCCCAAGTTGTTGACACAAAAGCAATAAGAGTGAAAGCAATAAGTAAAAGTTTCGTTTTCATATTTATTAAATAATACTGGTTAGCATTTGATTTGTAGGATGCAAAGAAATAAATTATATTTTTGTTGGTGGGCGACAAACTAATTTAAGAAGATGACAAACTGATTTATTTCAGTATCAATAGAATGGAGTATGCTAAGGGCCTAAATTTGCATGCATTTAGCATTACATTATTTGATAGTATTATCGGACTCGTTGTTGGTTTTTTCTTTTGGCGTTTCCTTTAAGGTGAATTTGATATCATTTTCAACGTCATTCATTCCCTCTTTAAAACTTTTTATGCCTTTTCCGAGCCCATGCATTAATTCCGGGATTTTTTTTCCACCAAATAGTAGCAAAAAAATCAGTGCTACGACAATAACTATCGGAGCATCAATAAATAATAAGTGATTCATGTGGTTATTTTTTTATCATTAAAATAGAACATCCAACTGGTAGCAGTATTTTTACTTTCCAAGCTTGTGAACTTAGCTCCTTAGTTGGTTTTATATTGGTTAGGCAGGTTGCATCCGGCATTAAGTACAGAAAATTATAATCATCAGAACTGGAAGATTCGAGCGAAAATTCAAGGTCAGTCCGGTTCGTTTCACGAGAATCGGTAATATAAACGTACTTGCCGGCATCAAAAACCAATACATTTGCATCGCTGGCTACAAAACGCCGTGGATAGTTTGAAGCCAATGCAGCAGAAAGAGCATTGCCCGTAGTAATCTTTTCGGGTTTCAGAATGAGTGGAAATAACTTTTTAGCATTATCTTGCTTTGGTACAACTGGCACTATGAAATTTTTACCTTCGTTGGGAATAAAGTCCAGTCCATTATCGGCGATACCAAACACCTGATTCCAGACAATATTAGGGCTGTTGGATTGTTTTGTAAAACTGTGTGAAAAACCTTTTGCCAGAACTTCAGACTGGACTGGGCTTTCTAAGGCAACTTTGCACAAAGCCAACACTTCATTTTTGCTTCTCCACAGTTGGTTGGCTACAATAAATTGGTATGTTTTATCCAGCACCGAGCGTAGAGGACCATCCGTTGCATAATCGTATGCTCCCATTGCTTCGGTTGAAAAATAACTTGAACCGGTGAGCGCAGAAAGTATCATTCCATCTTTCAAAAGATAGGGAGGACAGGCGTATAGGGTCATGTTCATAACATTTTTTCCCAGCGACGGATAATACTGTTCCCTTCTCGCACCACTTTTCACCGCCAAAAGATTGGAATAATACCAGGAATCAAATTTAATACCCCAACCACCCGAATGTCCCGAAAGCCACAACCCAACACAATCGGCCCAATTCAACATATTATCATGGGGTTCAACGTTTTTCCATATTGGAATAATTGTATTGCTGTTTTCCTTCATAAATGACACCCAAGTACTATCTGTCATTAAGTTATTCCAAAGACAAATTCTTTTTGCCATAAAAGCTGTCCAAACAAATTTACGGTTGTACTTTCGGGCTAATGCGGTGAAATTCTTGATATGACTGCTAACATTTGCACTAATAGGCAGAAAGGAAGCTGTTTCGGCGGTATGAATTCCGGCAATGCAGGGAAAATGTTTAAACAAATCGCTGTATTCAGCCATCTCGTCAGCAGTTCCGGTGTTAAGACCATATTTTTCGAGAAAACGTCCAGTATTCATTTGTAATAATAAAGGGATATTTTTTTTCTGAGCTCGTTCCAATGCCTGATAAAAGAGCGACCGTTCAGCCTCAAAATCAACTCGACGAACCGGAGTGGGTAAGGCTTCACGAACATCACCTTCCAAAAACTTTTCGTAATCAAACTCACGCGGCATACTTAAATCCAACCAAGCATACGGACGAACCGAAACGGGAATGGCATTCCAGCGGGCATCAA
>JBAXAD010000289.1:0-4348 GCA_037142715.1 Paludibacter sp.
CCCTAATTTTGAGGTAAGGAAGTACGGAATTTAAGTTTTTCATAAACTTCTCTTCTGTCAAAACATATCCAACTGAAAATGCTGGAAATACCCCAAATCGATGACCTTTTGCGAAATTTTCGGATCCATTATAGCCAACATTCATTTCCGCCAAATACTTGCTGTCGTAAGCATATTCTACACGGCCAGCATATCCCATCAGTACATTTGGGATAGATATTCCGCTGAAATCTTTTTGCTGATTGTAAACAGCTGTTCCTTTAAGGTTGTGTTTGCCAATGCTTTTGTTATAATTAAGTTTCAACTGAATGCCTTCGCGACGAAAAGCCCTTGAAGTGCCTTCGCCCGCGAAGCTAAATGGTGCATCTTCTGTGATTTGGTCATATCGGCTGGAAGTTGGAGAGTAAAAATAAGTTGCAGCTTGGTCGCTGTAACTTTTCATCCTGCCCACCGTACTGGTGTAGGAAATAGAGGCATCAAAAGCCAGTCCAGCAGTTATAAAGCTTAAATCGTTGTGCAGCAAACCCACTAAATCGTAATTGTTGGCTTTATCATTTTCGTAACCTGCATAAGCCACTTTCGAAATTGGATTTCCACTACCCGAAATGGCTGAAAGTGTTCCGTCAGGATTGAACATCGGGTGTAAATAGGGTTGCTTGGCAATAAGCGACTGCACTAAATTTCCAACACCCGGGAAACCATTTTTCTCTTCTATCCGCCCACTAATATTCGTTGTAAGTGTTTGATATTTATTGATATGCATGTCTAGGTTCGAACGGAAGTTAAAACGGCGATAATAGGTGTCCGAATTATAATTCTTTTGTAAATCTGTATATTTAAACATACCAGATTGATCTAAATATCCCACCGAAACGAAATACTTGATAGATTTTGTACCACCCGACACATTCAAATTGTACTGCTGCTCAGGTGCTGAACTTTTGGTCATTTCGTTGTACCAATTCACGCTTGGGTAACGATATGGGTCTTCACCTAACCGAAAACCTTCCAATGCGGCATCCGAAAGTAAAGTTGGAGCCATTACCAAAGGGTCTTGACCATCATTGAGATAGGCTTGCTTTTTCAACAATAAATGCTCGTAAGAATTCAAGAACTGAGGAATTTTGGTGGGTCTTTGTAATCCGAAGTTAGCAGAGAAGCTAATTTTGGGTTTACCTTCCGTGCCGCGTTTGGTAGTTACCAGAATTACGCCATTGGCACCACGCACACCATAAACGGCTGTCGACGAGGCATCTTTCAGTACCGAAATGCTTTCTACTTCATTGGCATTGATCTGCGAAAAACTTTCTCTTTCCACACCATCCACAATAATTAGCGGACTGGAATCGACCCAGGTAGACTGTCCACGCACATAAATAGTGGCTGCATCTTCGCCTGGCCGCCCAGAAGGTTGTACGGTTACCAATCCCGGCAATTTACCGGTGAGGGCACTGCTTAAATTTGAAACAGGTATATCTGTTAACTCAGCGCTTTTTACAGTACTTATCGAGCCTGTTACGGTTTGTTTTCGCTGTGTTCCATATCCAACTACCACTACTTCATCCAACGATTTTGAATTGTCAGCCAGAATAATATCATATTTTGATTGACCAGCTTTTAATGTTAGCTCTTTTATTTCATAACCTATATATGAGAACACAAGTGTGGCTTTGGGTGAGGCCGAAATGGAGTATTTACCATCAATATTGGTTATTGTTCCTGTTTTGGTTCCCTTCACCAAAACACTGACCCCAATTAATGTTTCTCCTTTGCTGTCTTTTACTACACCAGAAATTGATGTAGTTTGAGCATTTACCGACAAAATATTTGTACATATCAATAAGAATGACAGTAGTGTGACTATAAGTGATTTATTCATTTTTTGATGATTTGTGGAACGGTAAGTCTTTAAATGTAAATTAATTAACGAAATATAGCAATAATAATCATAATCTAATAGTTAAATGCAACTAAACAATACTAACTCAGTTCCCCTTTAGGGGCTAGGGGTCCTAATCATTTAATTCCAACGTAAAGCACTCAGCCAAAGTGGCAAAGTGGCAGTTTTTGTATTTCCCCTGTATTTGGAAATGCATTCAAACAAAGTGGAATCGAAATAATACATTTCATCCACTGCATAGATTGTTCCCGCGGGATTGTAGGGTTTATTATAATCGGCGTGTGTGGTTTTGTCAGGTGCATACTCGGTTTCTACAAATTCATTATGTGAATATTTGGCTGGATACAACATATATGGTTTCCAAAAATCAATGGACTTTTTGATGGATGAACCCCATTGATACTCTTTTGAATACATCGCATCGGCCACATCATTACCATAATAACATGCGTTTGCCTTTAAAATTTTAGCATAAAAAAGTGCATTATAGGCGTGATATGCAAAAGCATCTCGCCCCAACAAATCGATGGAAGTTCCATTAGGATAAAGATTAATTGGAATAAATAAATCAAATCCGCTGTTAAATTTGGTTATCAAAGTGGCATTTTGCAGCACTAGACCGTAATATAATAGGAATTGAAGTCGGATGGTTTGCCAATTATTGGTACGAACACCATCCGCCACAGCCACTGCAGCGCGCCTAGTCATCCATGCATCAATCGCAATTCGGGAGGTTTCATCTATATTATTACGTATAATAGAATATCCTTCAATGGCAGGCGTATAAACCGTTTCACCTGGAGAATTTTCTTTAACTGCCGTATTAACTGCAGCCCAAGCCAAGTAAAATTCTTTGGCCTTTGCTAGATAAACATCACTTTGTGTAAAAGCATAATACAAACAAAGTGAATACATACGTTTCATATCCTCGCCTACCAAAGCACTGCTTGCTCCGCTTGCAGCCAATGAAACAACGGGTGAAGGTGTTATTTCATCGCGTACAATTTTTATGGCTAGCAATCGAATGGTGTTTTCGTAAGCTGTTTTCCCATCAGAAGTTTCAACAGCATCAATTGCTAATTTCCATTTATCGTAATGCTCACGAGTTAACACCAGATTAGGAAACATCTTGTCTACATTCGTTTGGGCTTTAGATTGACTATAGAAAAGAAAAAGCAATATGAAAAGAAGTATGATTCGCGTGCTATTATTCATATCTTATATTATATAGTGTGAAGTGTTTGAATTAGTTTTTCAAATTCATGAAACAAAAGTACGATATCCCGAAACAAATTGTTGCTCAAATTATCCGCAATATATGCAATTATTTTCCGAACAATGAATTTTGGATATATTTGTTTACCTTCGTACATAATTATAAAGCACTTATACCTATTTTTGTATATCAAATTTTTAAAACAAAACTTGTCATGAAGAATGTAATGTTAGCGCTTTCCTTTTTAATTTTTGGTTGTCAAATATCTGTAGCTCAAAATAATTTCACTGCCGATTTTGAAACTTTCGACAGTACTCCCTATTATTTCCGTTTTGGTAACAATACCAATGTTAGTTTTTACCCCAGATGGAAGTATTCACATTTAATTACCGATAATCCACTTGTTAATTTATTAAACAATTCATCGAAAGTGCTTAAATACAGTACACTTGATGCAAGAACTTATGGGTTGAAATTCCTATTTCCGGCACCCCTCAATTTGGACGATATTGATACACTGAGCTTTGATATTTTTCAGCCCGCCAATATTGTTGGAAAAGCCGTAAATAGCACGTATAGTTCTACAATGGCAACTACGCAGGAAATTAGAGTGAAGCTATTGACCTATTTCAACACTATTCAAGACAGCAGGGAAGATGCCGGTGTGGTACTCAGTTTTACAGGAGCGATACTTCCTTACACCACTGTTGGACAATGGGTAAAATATCAGGTAGTGGTCAATCCATCCAAATTTGCAGCTGCCGATTTGACCAAACTTACAACCGGCGTAGTTGGAATGGCCATTTTGCCAACCTACAATAGCGGTGTAACTTTACAAACCGAACATGTATGTTATTTGGATAATATCCTCACTCGTCAAACAATAGTTACAAATTCGGTGGCTTCAATAGAAAGGAGTAAATTAAAAATTAATTATGCCAACGGTGAAATCAAATTCAATTCTGAAATTGAATTTAAGGGAAGTCTAAATTTGTATGATGTAAAAGGTTCATTGGTCTCAAACCTAGTTAAGGGACAAATCCAACGAGGAACACATTCATTCTCTCCAAAACTAAGTGCAGGAGTCTATTTTGTGAGTATTTTGGTGAATGATAGATTTCATAATTTCAAAATTGTGGTTCAATAAACATCTAGAGGATTGAACTTCAAGATAATACCGAAATAAAATATTTTAGTGTCCAATCGCAACTTAAAACCATTCAGTATTATTC
>JBAXAD010000290.1:0-4338 GCA_037142715.1 Paludibacter sp.
ACTTTTTAGTGTTTTTTGTTACTTTAAAGTGGTCAACATATTTCAGGCATTGACATTTAGTATGAAGATAGTAGTAGTAATAACATTTATATTTCCCCTTCGGGGGTTAGGGGGCTTTATATGAAAATAGCCATACCGGTAATTAATACCGATTTACAAAGAAATAGTATCGCTGGCAACCTGAGTGTTTTGGGGAGTTTGTGTATATATGATACCAAGAAAAACTTGGGAAGCTGGATGAAAACGCTGGATCTTGCACCCAACATGGGCGAATTGTTGCCTGCGTTGGAACGTGAGAAAGTGTCGGCAATTATTACGCGACAAGTACAACCAATGGCGCTAAAGGTGTTGGTAAACAAAGGTTTTGAGGTTTTTAAGGCGGATGGCAATCAGTTGGAGGATAACATCCTACTATTCACCCTGAACGAGCTTGCGAAATTTGACATGGGAACTGCCATGGAGTTTGCCACCATCTGCGGAGGCGAATGTGATGATTGTAAGACGGATTGTGAGACCCCTAACCCCTAAAGGGAGAGTGTGTTAGTATTTATATATAATTGTATTACATTCTGATAATAAGTATCTTAAGTAACAAATTTAAGATGTTTTTATTTGCCAACATTACACTTACGTTACACAAAATATGATACTTATTTACTAGAGAGTACAAAGATATATTATTTGGAGTTGAATCTGCGAGATTTATTTATAAAAAAACTAGCAAGCTTACTTCTTTATTTTCTAGTTTTTATATTTTCTTGATGCCAAGTTTGTATTGTAAGATTAATAATGCTTTTAAACAATCCCGTTTACGTTGATTTACTCAACATCTACTACCACTTTTTGAGTGGTAGTACTCAAAAATGCTCATTCTGTATTAATTTACCTGAACATCACTTGTTATATTCTAGCAAGTGATGTTTTTTTGCGTTTAAAAGCACTGATTAGCATTGTTCATATATTTATTATACAGTTGATTAACTTGTACATTTACAGGAAAAAATCAACAGTATGAAAAAAGTATTATTTAGTCTGCCTACTTGGTGGAAAGCTGAAACTCCCGTTCTGGCTCGTTTTCTTCAAATTATTTCCAGTGCATTGGCTTCTTTGCCATTGTACTATGCAACACTCCCAGAAGAGTTTAAAACAGCCATTCCGACCAGTTATTTGAAGTACATAGCCATTGCCGGTGGCGTGAGTGTATTTATTCTCCAATTCTTCAACAAGAAATAGCCATGAGCAAGATAGGAAGATACTTCACACTGGAAGAAATGACCATGACACACGAGAACATGGATAATACTCCTGGCATTATTGTACGCAGGAACTTGAGCACCCTCGTCAAAAACCTTTTGAATCCACTCCGTGAAACGATTGGAGAGCCAATAAAGATTACTTCCGGTTACAGGTCATTGGCAGTAAACCGTGCCGTTGGTGGCGCCATGAAGCCCATCAGCCAGCACACCAAAGGCGAAGCTGCCGACATGAAGTGTTTGGACAATGCAAGACTGTTTCATGCCATACGGGACTACTTTGATTTCGACCAATTGATATGGGAAAAAGGAAATGACCTTCAGCCTGAATGGGTACATGTAAGCTACAAAGTGAATGGAAACCGCAACCATGTATTGCAATATAAAAACGGAAAATACATACAGTTATGAAAAACACATTTGAATTTTTAAAAAAGTACGCACTGATAATAATTGCCACCAGTATTCTATTGCTATTTGCATTTCAAAAATGTGAGAATAAGCAAGTAATCACGCAGAATGACAGTGTAGTCCAATCTGATAAAGATATGTCTAAAGCCGACAGCTTAAATACGATTAATGCGAATATTCAACTTGACAAGAAAGACAGCATTATAGCATCTCTAAACGTCAAACTTTTTAACGAGAAAGCCAACACAAAAAACCAAAAGGCAGATGCCAATAAACAGCATGTTGTCAACGACAGCCTTCAAGCTAGATTTGAGAGGGAAAAGAACCTAGACACATGTGAAGACCTTGCCAATGGATTAGGACTTGAGATTAGCGAGAAGGACAGCGTTATAGCAAGTCTTGACAGCCAAGTGGAGAATTATGCAAACGAAACAAAAGAATTGAATGACAAGGCAGAGATTCAATCCTTGGTTATTGCAAGCAAACAGAATCTAGTTACTAGTAAAGACTCCACGATAGCCTACTACAAAACTCAAAATAAGAAAAACGATTTGTGGAATGGGGTAAAAATAAAAGCTGCGGGAGTATTGATAATTATTGAAACCGTGGCATTGCTACTCAAATAGATTTCATTTCCATACGAATGCTTGAGATTATTTGTCCTTTAGCGTCAAAAAGCACTGTTTAGCATTATTTATATATTTATAATACAACTGGTTGGGTAGTAAATTTACAGAAAAATATTAGTATAAACTTTTTAAAAAAATTACAACTATGGCTAGACAGCTTGGACATGTAAAGTACAAAGGTACTATCGGCGATATTCGCCATTTCAAGATTAAAGGGATGACCGGGCATTTTGCTGGTTTAAATGGTGGTGCAACTGCAGAGCAGATAAAAAACGCACCTGGGTTTGTGAGAACGCGTGAGAACATGAACGAATTCGGTGGGTGTGCCCATGCTGGTCGTTCTGTCCGTGTTGGTTTGAATATGCTTATGAAGCAAATGAGTGATGGCCGGTTGACGGGTCGCATTACTGCAATTATGAAGAAAATCAATTTGGAGGATCAGTCTGAAGCTCGTGGATATCGGGCCATCTTGATTTCACTCCAAAGCAAGTATTTGCTTGGATTGAATTTCAACAAGAATTTCAGTTTTGATAGTTCCTTCATTGCTCCGTTTGAGTTGACGGCCAATGCAACCCGCAACAGTTCAACCATGCAAGTGGCGGCATTTAACCCATTGAAATCAGTGATTGCTCCAGCTGGCGCAACTCATTTCCGTTTGATTAACGCTGTTTCCGTAATTTCGGATTTTGCTTATAACGCCACCACTGGCATTTATGAACCCATCCAAACTGGACTGAACGAGATGTCGAACGTTTCTTATTCAGGCTATCTGGATTTGAAAACAGAAGTAGAAATTCCGACAGTGATTACCAGTGCTCTTCCTGGAGTACCAGAAATGACGGAAGACGTAACCGTGTTGAATTCTGTTGGTATCGAATTTTACCAAAAAGCAGGTACCGATTTTTATTTGCTAAATGCAGGTCATGCATTGAAAATTCAAAGCACATTCTAGAAAATAAAATCGAGAAGTTTAGTCAAAAGGGTGTTCCAAGTGGAGCACCCTTTTTTCGTATTGGTTTACCTATCCTTAATCTAACAAAAGTGCGCTTATGTAGGATTTATGTAGGGCTTTTGTAGGACTTATCCCTCAAGAGATCTGCCCTACCCAATCAACAAATAAAATTGTAAAATAACATGCGTTTTGCATTGGCGATTAAAAGCAGGTTTTGTTTGTATTGATTTTCGATTGCTTCCAGATTTCGGAGTGCCGCCACTGCTTTTTCAAACTGAGCTGGATTTTCATCCACTTTTTTCAGACCATCCCGAAGGCAGGACTTTAAATCATTGAGGACTATAAACGGAATGACAGAACCCCGCAAAAACTGATAAAAAGCATTCGACTGCCACAAGCCATACAACAGCCAGTAGATTTGTTCCTTTTCGTCTTCGCTTTGCAACTGGATTACGAAACTGTTTGGACAGGAAATGAACAAAGGCTTTCCGCTGTTATTTCCTTTGTTCAAAATGAAGAGATGGGGCATATTATAACTAACGCCCGGACGATGTGATTTGATGTTAAAAGTGCTCATAAGATGGGGGATTAAATGGTTAAGAACTATAGCTGCTGCGCCCGTAAATAATTTTTACCCCCAGAAAAAGAAGAAGAAAAAAAGGAGAAGAAAAAAAAGAAAAATATAGCTGTCTTATTAGGCGGACGGATTGGGCTGTCAAGGTTTTTGAGAAAAATACTACCTGGAGCTTGCGGAAGTGTGGAGATTTTTTCTCAAAACCCGTAGGGCTCGACCTTTACTGACCAAAGCGTGGATTTGTGCTGGCCGACTTACCTTTGCTAGATTTTTTATTTTTTTTGTCGGTAAATATTATACTCAAAAAGTCCTTATTGTATTTCTTATTGTATTTTTTTTAAAGAATAATCGAAAAATCAACTGGAAATATTTCAAATGGGGTAAACTCGTCGCAGCAAAAAAAATAGACCATTGGGATAGCGTTGGAAAAGGGCTTGGGTAGTGAACGAATGAACGGAACCTGTGGAGTGGAAATGAGTGAGCTACCTAAGCCGTGCGGTGCTGAGGAGTATGCAATAA
>JBAXAD010000291.1:0-4284 GCA_037142715.1 Paludibacter sp.
TGTTGATGATGGCCGATATGGTTAACTATAGGAATTCTCCGGCAGATAAAACCCAACGTGAAAACTCGATGCGTATGTGGGAACTTCTTGCCGAAAAACAGGTAGAACGTGATTTTAATCACCCCTGCATTTTTTCGTGGATTATTTTCAACGAATCATGGGGACTTTTAACTCCGGTTGGCAACCAAAAAATTTATTTGCCCGAAACAAAAAAATGGGTGCAAAACATGTTTCACAAGTTTAAAGCTGATGATCCAACCCGCCTAGTGGACGATAATTCGGCTTGTAAAGAAGACCATACGGTCTCTGATTTCAACTCGTGGCACGAATATTTGCCGGGTTATTTGTGGGGAAATTGTCTCGATTCGGTTTGTGCCAAAACATACCCGGGTTCGCAGTGGAATTATTTGAAAGGGTTTAAGCAAACCGATGTTCCGATGGTAAATGCCGAATGTGGTGGCGTGTGGGGCTATAAAGATGGAGCCGGTGATATTGATTTGACTTATGATTATCACCAAATGATAAACGAATTCAAACGTCATCCAAAAATTGCCGGCTATCTGTTTACGGAACTTCACGATGTAACCGATGAGTTTAACGGTTATTATCGCTATAACCGTTCTGCCAAAGAATTTGGCTTAGCTGAATTATGTCCGGGAATGAAATTTTCCGATTTTGCCTCGGTCAATTATGTGATTCCTGGTAAAAGCTTTGAAGAAATATATGATGCCGCTCAAACTGTGAAAATGCCGATTACGGTTTCATTTTTGGAGAAAATAGCGAGTCAAAAACTTCGCCTTGCTACCAAAGTAATTTATTGGAATCGATTTGGCGACTTAAAAAGTTATTCAACACTTGGAACCACTATTAATGCCCTTTCATATAGCAATAACGTGCTTGAACCTTTACAATTTGTTACTCCTAACGAAGAGTGTGTGGC
The DNA here is from genome assembly GCA_037142715.1 of Paludibacter sp. Classification (GTDB taxonomy): domain Bacteria; phylum Bacteroidota; class Bacteroidia; order Bacteroidales; family Paludibacteraceae; genus Paludibacter. The sequence goes on from JBAXAD010000291.1 coordinate 941, forward strand.
TACTTATTGCGCCTATTTGATTGGTAACAAAGGTGATACGTTACATTGTAATTTTGTTCCATTCCGTGTTCGTTCCATCGGTACTTTATTAGTTTCAAAAGATACAGTAGTGATTTCAAAACCGGCAGCGTCGTACATAGAAGCCAGTTGGAGTTTGAAAAATCTGATAACACAGCACGACTCCAAATTTATCGGATTAGGTAGTGGTTATGTGGACTATGAGTTTGAAATACAAGGAGATAAAGTTCCGAAGAAAGTTACTTTTATTGCTGAACTTTCATCGCGCATGAACCAAAGCAAATATTTTAGTGATAAATCGTACCAATTGGATTATTTTCCGAATATTGGGATTAATTGTTCTACTTGGGGCTTGAATCCGAATTCATTCCCGCAAACTGATGAGCTGAAACACCCGTCATCACTGGCTATTGAGGTGGATGGAGCTACTCTCTCAACCGTTGTATTGCCTGACGATCCGTGTGATCACCGAGGTTTATTGTCGTGGTTCAATCAGCCGCACGGCTCTGGACTTATTGATAAAAAGTCACTGAAAACTCCTTCAAAATTTGATACAAACAGCGAAGGTTTGGATCTAATTCTGACCAAATCCACTGAATTACTGCGAAGTTCGTTTAACCTCGATGGAAAACTGGATGAAGCCGGCTCGTACGGGTATTTGGTAAAAGTGGAATTGCCAAATAAAGCCATAGATAAACTGATAAAAAATAAATCAGTAATAATCAGGTTACGGGTGGATAAATCGTCCGACAATGAAGGTGGCTTGTCGGTATTTGGCAAACAATCAGGTCGTTATCCTCTCGAACCGTCACTAGTAGTTATTTATTGATAACAAAGTCATGAAGAATACATATAAACTGATATTGCCATCTATAGTATTGTTGAACCCAACAATATCTGAAAATTTATTGTCACAAAACAAAAACGTTCTGTTTATCTCTGTTGATGACATGAAACCGCTTTTGGGTTGTTATGGCGACCCCATTGCCAAAACCCCCAACATGGATAAATTGGCAGGAAAAGGCACACTTTTTACACTTGCCTATTGCCAACAAGCCGTTTCGGGGCCTACTCGTGCCAGTTTGCTCACTGGTTTGCGACCCGATCACACCAAAATGTGGGACATGACCGAGCGTTTCCGCACTGTTAATCCCAATGCCGTGACCATTCCACAATATTTCCGTCAAAATGGTTATGAAACAGCTGGAATCGGTAAGATTTTCGACCAATCGCAGGTGCCCGGCAAAACGAATGATGTGCTTTCGTGGTCGATTCCATATTTAGACCAAACTGATTATTATGATAAAAATATAGAAACTCCAACTGGTTATAGAGGGGAATATCAAGCACTTGAAATTCGCGAAGCGATGAAAACCAAGGGTGAAAAATATGTGCAGGAAAATATGTTTTTTGCTACCGAATGTGTTGATGTACCGGATGGAGCTTACCGAAATGGTGCAATTACAAATGGTGCAGTTCAATTTATTGAGCAGTACATATCCGATAAACCATATTTCCTGGCTGTAGGTTTTCATAAGCCACACCTGCCTTTTGTTGCTCCGAAAAAGTACTGGGATTTATACAAACGGGAGGATATGCCGTTGGCAAAATTCCGTCAGAAAGCCGTAGGTAGTCCGGATTTTGTTTATCACAATTCGAGCGAATTATCCCAATACTCTGATATTCCGGCAGCAGAAACATTTTCAGATTTAAAAAATGTGGAAATGCAGGATGACAAAGCGCGTCAGCTCATACACGGATACTATGCCTGTGTGAGTTATACCGATGCACAAATCGGGAAAGTGATGGCTGCGCTTGCGAAAAAAGGAGTTTTGAATAATACCATTATCGTGCTTTTTGGCGATCATGGCTGGCACTTGGGCGACCATGGGTTGTGGTGCAAACATACCAATTTTGAACAGGCTGCCCATGCACCTTTAATCATTATTGACCCTTCCATCAAATCGTCGAAAGTAACCACTCCCGTTGAGTTTGTCGATATTTATCCTACACTTTGTGAATTGGCCGGTATTTCAAAACCCGAAGTATTAAATGGTGTAAGTTTGGTTTCGGGGATGAAAAATACAAAAATGCTGACCAAGAAATATGCTGTAAGCCAATATCCACGAGGTGAGGACAAAATGGGTTATTCACTCAGGGATGGAAAATATCGTTATACCGTTTGGGTGGAATGGAAAAACAACGTTTCGAACTTTGATAAAATAATTGCCGAAGAACTCTATGATTATGAGAATGATTCACTGGAAACAGTCAATCAGATACATGTGAAAAACTATGCTCAGGTTGCAATGAAAATGAAGAAATACATGGCTGAATATGCTAATTCTCATAAAAAATAATTGTATGAAAAAAGATTTTTTTCTCAGAACCATATTTTTCTCAATAACGGTTGGAATAAATGCACAACAAATAGCCAAACAACCGAATATTCTGCTGTTAATCAGCGATGAACACAATGCAACTATTTTGGTGTGCGATGGCAATTCATTGGCACACACACCTGCATTGGATGGTTTGGCCAAATCTGGAATTTATTTCAATTCCTTTTATTGCAGTTCGCCTCAAAGCGTACCTTCACGACAGAGTTTGACCACCGGAAAATACGTTTCGCACCACAATGTTTGGGGAAATACGCCCGGCGTTCCCGAGGGTACACCTTCGCTTGCCCGACTACTGAATGCTGTAGGGTACGAGTCCTATTTGTCGGGTAAAATGCACTATATGGGTGTAGGAGAACATGGTTTTACTATTTTAGATGATAATGAAAAGAAGAAAAAAGATGGTGAAGCAGAAGTAGAAACGTTCCATGGTGGTAAACGCAAACGCATTCCGGCTGATTTTTTTCCTTCCGATAATGGTCAGATAGGAAAAGAATTCAGAGATGTAGGTGGTGTTGATACTCCTGTGGGTGTTTCGGACAGACGAATTGCTAAAACGATTATCGAGTTTATTAAAAGCAGAAAAGCAAGTGATAAGCCATTTTTTGTAACGATGGGATTTTCTGCACCTCATTATCCATTGACCGTACCTAATTCATTATTAGCAAAATACAAAGAAAAAATTCCAGCTCCCGAAATTCCTGACGGTTATTTGGAAAATCTTCCATTGAATTATCGCCACTTGCGCAACGACCGCAAGCTGGAGCATATCCCAGCAAATACCATTCAATTGGCGCGCGAAAGTTATTATGCCAAAGTAGAATGGATGGATTCGGTAATGGGTACCGTGATTGAAACCATGCGCAAAAGTCCGTTGTACGAAAACACAATCATCATTTATATGTCAGACCATGGTGAAAATATGGG
>JBAXAD010000292.1:0-4275 GCA_037142715.1 Paludibacter sp.
GTCTGTGTGTATGATGATTTCTACAAAAACATCAAAACCATGAAACTGCCCGATGCTGATCAAGATTTTTATGTGCCACGAATTAAATGGACTAAATCTGAAGATCAATTGGCCGTTTTTAAACTGAATCGTAACCAAAACCGATTGGACATGTTGTTAGTAAATCCAAAATCTACCCTCTCAAAATTGATTCTCCGTCAGGATGATAAATGCTATGTTGACTTTGAAAATATCGACTTCCTTCGATTTTCGTCCGACAATCTCTCATTTATCGGCATAAGCGAAAAAGATGGTTATCGTCATGTTTATCAATACGGTATAAACGGTACAGTGACCAAACAATTGACCAAAGGCAACTGGGATGTAACCAATGTGTATGGCTATGACGACATAAAAAAAGTGCTCTATTACCAATCGGCTGAAACCTCGCCTATGCAACGGGATATTTATTCCATTGATGCCAAAGGAAAGAAAACCCGACTCAGCAATGGAAAAGGAACGCACAACGCCACTTTCAACAGTACTTTTTCATACTTTGTGGACAATGCCTCCAGCTTGGAAGTGCCCAATACAATTTCGCTTCAAAGTAATGCCGGTGTTTCGATTCGGATGCTCGAAAATAATGCCACTTTGGCCAATAAATACAAGGCATTGAACTTATCAAAAAAAGAGTTTTTCAATTTCACGACTTCAGAAAATGTAAAGTTGAACGGTTGGGTTATCAAACCTACAAACTTTGATGCTACTAAAAAATACCCTTTGCTGCTGGTTCAATACAGCGGGCCAAATTCTCAGGAGGTTTTGGATAAATGGAACATGGGTTGGGAATATTATTTGGCATCCGAAAACTATGTGGTGGCCTGTGTAGATGGGCGAGGAACGGGTGGTAGAGGTGTGGAATTTAGAAAATCCACCTATCAACAGTTGGGAATTATAGAAGCAAAAGACCAAGTGGAAACAGCTAAATACTTTGGCAAACAAAGCTATGTGGACAAAGATAGAATAGGGATTTGGGGTTGGAGTTATGGCGGCACCATCACGCTTATGTCCATGAGCACTGGCGAAAAGATTTTTAAAGCGGGCATCTCGATAGGGCCAGTTACAGATTGGAAACTTTACAACACGGCCTACACCGAAAGATACATGCGCCGCCCACAAGAAAACTTCAAGGGTTACGAACTTGCTTCACCCCTACTCCGAGCCAACAAATTGGAAGGAAATCTACTTATTGTACACGGAACTGCAGATGACAATGTGCATTTGCAAAATACGATGTTGTATATTGACCGATTGGTGGCGGCCGACAAACAATTTGAAATGCAACTGTACACCGACAAAAACCACAGCATTTTGGGGGAACAAACACGCCGTCATTTATACAAACGCATGAGTGATTTTTTGCTCAAAAATCTGTAGACTTATTGTATAAAAGTGCATAAATGTACAAATAGCATAGAATATGTGTTGTAAAACAGCATTTACGGCAATTTAATGATAATAAATACCTTTTCTGCGGCACTTTAATTGCTTAACTTTGTCGGTCTAAAAACTAAAATAAAATAAAACTCAATTTATCATTTAAACTAATTTTTATGAGCACAGAAAAGAAAAATTATGCATTGCCAATAGCAATGATGTTTGCATTGTTTTTTATGATTTCATTCGTAACTGGACTTCCAAGTCCAATGGGCGTAATTGTAGCAAAACAATTTGGAGCATCCAACTTTGAATCACAGTTAGGATTTCTTGCAAACTTTTTAGCTTATGCCTTTATGGGTATTCCTGCAGGTATTATGCTTAAAAAATTCGGGTATAAAAAAACTGCATTAGCTGCAATTTTAGTAGGTTTTGTAGGTGTTGGTGTTCAATACCTTTCAGGAGCAGCTGGTAGCTTTTCGGTATATTTAACTGGAGCATTTATTTCAGGTTTTTCAATGTGTATGTTGAATACAGTAGTAAACCCTATGTTGAACACGCTAGGTGGTGGTGGCAACTCGGGTAATAAATTATTGCAATTTGGTGGTTCTATCAATTCAATTGGTGCAACCATTACCCCAATTTTAGTAGGTTATTTAATGGGTGCCGTAGCTGGTCGTACCATCGAAAAAGCCAATCCTGCCCTTTTCCTTGCAATGGGAATTTTTGCAGTAGCATTTGTGGTATTGTACTTTGTAAGTATCCCTGAACCTCACATGGAAACTGCAACAGAAAGAAAAGTGAAACACAGTCACGGTCCACTTTCATTCCGTCACTTTATTTTTGGAGCTATCGCCATATTTATTTATGTTGGTATCGAAATCGGAATCCCAAGTACAGCCAATCTGTTCATGACCGCTTCTACTTCTGCTGCAAACGCAGGTTTGGGCATAGACGCTACCACTGCTGGTGGTATTGTGGGTGTATATTGGTTATTAATGTTGGTAGGTCGTTTAACTGGAGCTTCGGTAGGATCAAAAGTTTCAAGCAAAACAATGTTGATTACAGTTTCTGCTCTCGGTTTGGTATTTATTTTATTGGCCATTTTTAGTCCAATTACCACCACAATTACACTGCCTTATTTCCATACTGCAGTTCCCATAAGTATATTATTCCTCATTCTGTGTGGTTTATGCACATCCATTATGTGGGGCGGTGTATTCAATTTAGCAGTAGAAGGTCTTGGAAAATACACTGCTTCAGCAGCGGGTATATTCATGGTAATGGTTTGCGGTGGTGGTATCGTGCCACTTATTCAAGGATTTGTATCTGATAAAATTGGATATCTTGGTAGCTACTGGGTAATGTTTGCTTGTTTGGCTTACATGTTGTGGTATGCTTTGGTTGGTTGCAAAAACGTAAACAAAGATATTCCTGTAGAATAATTCATAATTGAAAATTCATAATTCATAATTAAAAAAGATGGAAAAACCGTATGTTATTGGCATGGATATGGGCGGCACAAACACCGTGTTCGGAGTTGTAGATGCTCGTGGAAATGTAATCTCTAAAAGTGCAATTAAAACCAACACGCACGATGATGTTACGCTTTATATCAATGACCTTCATGTAGAAATGATGAAGCTAATTGATACTGCAGGTGGCATTGATAAAATCAAGGGAATAGGCGTAGGTGCTCCCAACGGAAATTATTATACCGGAAACATCGAATTTGCTCCCAACTTGCCTTGGAAAGGTGTAATACCTTTTGCCAATATGATGGCTGATAAATTTGGCATTCCTGCAGCTTTGACCAACGATGCCAATGCAGCAGCAGTAGGTGAAATGACTTATGGTGCAGCACGCGGTATGAAAAACTTTATCATGATTACACTGGGTACAGGAGTAGGAAGTGGTATTGTTATTGATGGCAAAGTGGTTTACGGACATGATGGATTTGCTGGTGAATTGGGACACGTAAATGTAATGCGTAACAATGGTCGCCTATGTGGTTGTGGTCGCTCAGGCTGTTTGGAGGCTTATGCTTCGGCTACTGGCGTGGCACGTTCTGCTCGCGAAATACTCGAAACTAGCACCAAAACTAGCGTATTGAGGAATATCCCTAGCGATGACATCAGTTCAAAAGATGTGTTTGATGCAGCCATGGAAGGCGATGAAGTAGCAAAAGAGATTTTCCAATTTACAGGAAAAATCTTAGGTGAAGCATTTGCCGACTTTGTAGCTTTTAGCGCACCCGAAGCCATTGTACTTTTTGGTGGATTGGCAAAAGCGGGTGATATGATTCTGAATCCAATCATCGAGAATATGGAAAAGAATATTCTAGCCATCTGGAAAGGAAAAGTAAAAGTATTGTTCTCAGAACTCAAAGAAGCTGACGCAGCCGTATTGGGCGCCAGTGCTTTGGCTTGGGAAATCTAAGCATTTACCATCTTTTCATTTACTATTTACTATTTAAAAAGCCGTTGAACTGTATTGTTCAACGGCTTTTTTGTGCTTCATTTCTTTCCAATAATAATTATAATTGAACATGTAAAATCTATTGTTTATATTATGTTATACATGGGACAATCGGCTTCCTAGCCGCTTAAGTAAGATTTATAAGCAGTTGGGAAACCGCATGTCCCTTGATTTATCTCAAAAAAAATACTAAGATGACTGCTATTTTATTACAGCTCCAGTAATAAAAAACAGAAAAACAGGTAGAAATTAAAAAAAACAATGTATCTTTGTGCCGTTGAGCAAGCTTTTGAGGAAACAAAAAAAGCCTCGCCAACAGGATGCGAGACTTTTAATTGAAGTTGTATCCGCTATTATTTATTCAGCAACCGTGTCAGATGT
>JBAXAD010000293.1:0-4270 GCA_037142715.1 Paludibacter sp.
TTGGTTGGTGTTATCTATCCCGATGCAGTAACATTAACCCAAGCAGGAGATTTTGACACAAAAAATGTTGGTACGTCAAAAACCATCACTGCCAACTGTTCTATAAGTGGAGCGGGTGCTGGAAATTATACACTTACGCAGCCAACACTTACTGCAAGAAATATCACAGCAAAAGCGTTGACAGTTACTGGAGCAACTACTTCCGACAAAGAATATGATGGCTTAACAACAGCATCTGTTACAGGTGGCTCGTTGTTTGGTGTTGATAGTTCAGATGCAGTTACTTTAACACAGGCTGGTGATTTTGATACTAAAAACGTTGGAAATTCAAAAGCCATCACTTCCAATTGTTCAATCAGCGGAGCGGATGCAGGAAATTATACACTCACACAACCAACACTTACTGCAAAAAACATCACAGCCAAAGCATTAACTATTGGTGCACCTTCTATTGCATCCAAAGTTTATGATGGCAGTGCTACTTCAGGTACGGTTACAGTCGGTACGCTTTCGGGTTTTGTAAGTCCTGAAACTGTAACTGTTAGTTCCGCAGTTGGAACATTTGCCAATGCTTCTGTTGGTACTGGCAAATCGGCTACCATCGTTTATACATTGGCAAATGGTGATAACGGCGGTTTAGCCACTAACTACATTTTGGCAAATTGGTCGGCAAATGGCAATATAACGGCAGCCACTTCCATAGTTGACGTAAATTCAAACAACAACTCAAGTGCTTTAAGTTTGGCAACAATTTCAGAAGTTACTGTAAAAGGTTCTGCTGTATTAACTATAGATGCTACTAGTGAAGTAAAAAGTTTGTCAACTTCTACAGGTACACAAGTGACAGTAAATCAACCATTGGTGGTAAACACGGGTGGCGTAACATTGGCTCCAAATTCAAAACTTGAGTTGGCAAATACGGCAACTGTAACCGGCAACGTGGAAGTTGGAACAGATGCAAAACTGAATTTCACTGCTGCAACGACTTTGTCTGTAACAGGTAATTTGATTTTCAAAGCCGATACCACCAAATCATTCAGTGCCAATATCGGTACAGGCGGGATAACCGTTACAGGTACAGTGAAGTATTTGAAAACCATCAATGATAAAAAATGGTTTTTTATGTCCTTCCCTTGTAAAATAAAAGTGGGAGATATTACCCGTACAGATGCTGGTGCATTGGCGTTGAATACCGACTTGTTTATTAAGTATTACGATGGTGCCAATCGTGCCGCTCATGGAGCAGGCGGTGCAGTAGTAAACTGGATAACAATTAACAGTCCGACAGATTCATTGGAGGCATACAAAGGCTATGTGTTCGGATTGAATGATGGTTTGGGAGTCAAAGAGTTGTCCTTCCCGCTTAAGAACAAGATAGTGGCAAGCGAATCAAAAGACCGCAAAATACCAGTTTTGGAAAACGCAGGTTCATTGGGAACAAATCATAATGGATGGAATTTGGTTGGTCAGCCTTACCTGAGCAAATATGCAGGGGCGAATGCCACAGGGGTAAACTATATGACCCTCACAAGCGATGGTTTGAGAAACTATACAACCTATTCCAAACTAGTAGGAGGTCTTCCAACTTTAGATCCATTTGGTGCTTACTTTTTACAGGTGGGTGCTCCCGACAGTATTCCTTTCACTTTGGGAGGTCGTCAATCAGCACCTTCGGCTGTTGCCACAAATCTTTCGGAGGTTGTACAGCTAAACATGACAACTGCCACAGGAACTGACAATACGAGTTTGATAATGGACAATGACCAAAGTACGGCTTATCAAATTGGTCAGGACATGGAAAAATGGATAGGTACAGGAACATCTGTACCGCAAGTCTATACCGTTTTGGGTGGTATCAATTATGCTTTCAATGCTTTGCCGATGAGTAGCGTAAATAATTTGCCAGTGGGAATTTATACCCAAACAGCTGGTAGTACTACTATCAGCGTGGATGCAACCAAAGCTTCAAGTTTATCGAAATTATTGCTCACCGATACTGGAGTAAGCCCAACAGCTGTAACCGACTTGTTAACTAGCAATTATACGTTCACTGCGGCTGCAGGAACAAGCAATAGCCGTTTTACTATCACTGCTCAACGGATTACCACCGATAATAATGTGATAGGAAATGATCTTGGCGAAACCCAAATGACAATTAGCAATTCCAAATTATTAATTAATAATTTGGATGGCAAAGCAACTGTTCGTGTGTTTGATGCACTAGGTCGCATGGTGGTAAGCAAAAATGCAACCAGCAACGTGATGGAAATCAAATTGGGAGCTAGAGGTATTTATACAGTTCAGTTGCAAAACGGAACAAATATTTCAACAAGAAAAGTAATTTTCTAATTTCACTTCAGGTTCATCCGTCGGACCGCTTGGAGCGGTCTGACGGAGTTCCAATCAAAAAAATCACAAACATGAGTAAAAATTCAAATCAATCTGGCGCATTATTACTATTGGCCTTAATATTGGGCGCGACCGTTTATGCATTAATGTTTTTCGGCAACGAATTGGAGCAAACCAACATGTCGGCTAGTTTTGGACATTTATCCAAAAAAACATCAGTCAACTTGTTGACTAACAATAAAGTGGCAGCTGCTGTCGATTTTCAGGCAAAAGAAATTCGTTCCGATATGTCGGGAGTTGCATTGCCAACTCACAAAATGAAAAGTACCTCTGGTGGGGATTATGCCCAATCTTCAAATCCAGATTTTCCTTCAACGGGAATTGACCAATCCAATGGGCTGAACTTGAATGAGACAACGTCAGGCACTCGCACAAGCGGCAGCGGAAATTACGCCCGCAATCAATCGCAAACTTTTGCATTTGGGAACTCTGATATTCAGTACATTTCCAATCCCCAAAACCCAACCAAGTCAGATATCAACGCATTACTGTTGCTCGATACCCATGCTGCCGAAGTCGCAATGACTTCTAACCAGCAAGGTTCGAAACGTGCCACACAGGCATTGGCAGCCAAAACAGCATCCGTTTCCACCAGTCTTGCCAGCAACGGAGCAAAAAAAATAGGCGGCGGTAGCAATCCCGGAGAACCGGGCGCAAGTTTGCCGGTAGGCGATGGTATTTTGATATTGTTATCAATGTTGGGTATTTATTCTTTTTCACGTTACTTGTTTAGTGTTTTACATTATGCGTTTAAGCAGTTGCAATTAATTTTAGTTTCAACAATTTCATTTAGGGTTTTGTAACGAATGAAACGACTCAATAACAAACGATTGACAAAGTTGATTTCGGTTTTTTTACTGCTAATCGGTTTTTTATATTTTTCAATTCAATTTACCTTTAATGGGGAAGTTGATGATTTACTGCGCAATGAATTTGAGTACATTTCATCAATCGTCGGAAAGTCAGGGATGGCAATGTATAATTCGGATGAGCAAACTTTATTAGCATTAAATGCAAACTACCCTAGTTTCAATAAAAAAACCAATAACAATAACTTTTCCAATTCGGAAGTTGATTTCCCAACTGCCTCAAATCTGCAAACATTGGAAGCTAGCCGTAGAAAAATTACTCCAATAAATAGTGGCTCTGCAAATAGTAAAAATGAAGTAAACTATAGTTATATAGAAAAGAAATTAAACACAGATTATGCTACTGGTATAAAAAATGTTTCCAACAAAACAAGTATAATTCAATCAGACAATTCTATTCATTCCATCGGCTCAGGGGTTCAATTTGATGCTGTTTCGGACAATAAATTTCAATCCATTCCCAATAATTCTAACAATTCATTTTTAGCCAACAATTCCTTGTCATTAACTACCGATTTGTCAGGCAACAATTCTCCAATGATGATAGATGGTGGTAGCAATCCTGGCGATCCTGGTGTACCAGTAGGAGATGGAACTTGGGTGTTGATTGTCATGATGTTGGCATATTGTTCAAAAGGTTTTAGGCCTTTTAAGAGTACAATTTCATCATAGACTCATAATTAGTTTTCTTTCCAGATGTTTGTGCCGATAGCTATCGGTATCCAATTTCGAAAACTGTTAATCTACTCAAACTCTCAATTTCGAAAAACAAAATTGAAGCCAGTTTAAGCTTATGTTTCTCAAATCTCCAGCTCATTGATCCAATCGACTGATAATAATTTTTTCTTGTATTTGTCAAGTATTTTGCGCAAGTAATTTTTCAAAATTATCACTATGTATCAGATATGTATGTTTTTACCCTTATAAACCCCCTAAATAGAGTCTGTATATAAATAAAAAAAATGTTCAATATATTTTCTTATATGATTAAT
>JBAXAD010000294.1:0-4210 GCA_037142715.1 Paludibacter sp.
TTTATTTTCTTGATATTCAACTGATTAACATTAAGTTTAACGAAGCATTGTATAATATACTTCAAAAAAAATACTGGATTTTGCTACATTAAAGTGTTGTAAACACCTAACCTGGATAAAAAAAAGAATAGAACGCGGATATCGCTGATTAAGCGGATGAAAAAACAGATTTTTAATTCCGACAAATCGGAATGATTAAAGACCAAACTTGATTGTACTTCAACAAAAAAGTTGGAACGCAAATGACACAAAAAAAATACGCAAATCAAATATATTTCTCCCGAATTCTATCGGGATAAAATTTGCGGTTATTTGTGTTATTCGCGCCTACCTGCGGAAGGCAGGTTCAAAAAAAAAACATTATTGTGCCAAAAAACACAGCAATTTGAAAGATAAACATCTAACAAGTAGAGGATTTCTACTGCTAAAAAACAACCCAACAAATTAAACAATAAATATGGAATTATTAGATGCTTTGAATTGGCGGTATGCCACTAAAAAATTCGATTCTACAAAAAAAGTAGATCAGTCACTCGTCAACAAAATTGTTGAAGCAGCCCGCTTGGCTCCCACTTCTTCGGGATTACAACCGTTTGAGCTATTTGTGATTACGAATCAAGAACTGAAAAACAAATTGGTTTCCGTTTCTTTCGACCAGCAAATAGTGGCCGACTGTTCCCATCTGCTAGTATTTGCAGCCTGGGACAATTATACTGCCGAACGCATTGACCAAATTTACGCTCTGACCACCACGGAAAGAGAACAACCTGCCGACCGCTATAGCGCATATACCGACCGATTAAAAAACTTGTACCTGCAAAAACCTGCCGAGCAAAACTTTACTCATGCTGCCCATCAGGCATTTATTAGCCTTGGGTTTGCCATTGCTGAGGCAGCAAGCTTGAAAGTAGATGCTACTCCCGTGGGAGGATTTATACCTGCTGAAGTTGACAAGCTACTCAATTTGACCGAGAAGGGATTGAAAAGTGTGGTATTGTTACCCATCGGTTATCGCGATGAAGCAAACGATTGGTTGGCTAACCTGAAAAAAGTCCGTAATCCCATGGACAAGTTTATGACTCTGATTGACTGAAAACCAACAAGATTAAATCTGATTACAAACGAGAGACCTAAAAGTGTAAAGCTTTTAGGTCTCTCGTTTTTTTTGTGTATTTCTTAGCTCATTGTTTGCCCTTCAGTCTAGCAGTATTGTTGATTGACGCAAGCAAACATTAGTGCGATAGAAACAATATTCAACACTAATTATTCAAACATTAGTGTTAGTAAAACAATATTCATCACTAATTATTCAATTATTAGTGACTCAGAAACAATATTCATCACTAAATATTCAAAGATTAGTGATACAGAAACAATATTCATCACTAAATATTCAAACATTAGTGTTAGAGAATCAAAATTCATCACTAATTATTCAAACATTAGTGTTAGTAAAACAATATTCAACACTAATTATTCAAAGATTAGTGTTAGTAATACAATATTCAACACTAAATATTCAAACATTAGTGACTCAGAAACAATATTCATCACTAAATATTCAAGGATTAATGATGAAGATACCCTCATATTTCTACTATATTATAATGATACGTAGAAGTTTACTGGTAAGATTTACAGGATTTTTAGGTATTGAAAAGCCAAAGCCAAATAATATCTTATTTACAAATCGTGTCTGTTTTCATATTTGCTAAAGACGAGCTAATTTATTTCCATTATAAATTACGATGTTTATGCAAAATATTTAATCTGTGTCAAAAGCTGTCACAAACTTGTTGTTACTTTGCAGAAATTAATTATCACTTATTTTATTTTGATAAAATAAGACAAAGTAGATTTCTGGGTCTAGGTTTACAGGATTTACAGCTTGAAAGAATGTCAAAATCAAAAAAAATCCCACCCGTAAAACTTCTAAATCTTAGTAACTACTTCTTTGTTTTCAAATTTGCTAAAGTAGAATTATATACAACGAATTAATTAATCTGACATAATAATTTGTAACACATTAATCCAATGGCTTTTTTGTCTTGATTCTTGGTTCTTGATTCTTGCGTTCTATATAACCACTAATTATTCAAAGTACGACCACTAAAAAACGAAACGGCAAAAACGTACAAGAAATTGAAGTTACTTATAAAAAATATTTCAAAACAAAAGAATTCATTATTAATACAAATCTTTAAAATTAAAAATTATGGGAAATTACATTCCAAACAACGATTTAGAGTTCAACAACTGGCAAGACAGTTTAGTGAAGAACTGTGATTTAAACAAAGTAAAATGGGTTATTGGTGCCGAGGACTTGGCAAATTTAGTGCTGTTGCAAAGCATTTGGATACTGGCATTTGACAAAACCAGTAACAAACAAAACCGCACTGTAGCCGAAGTGCAGGCCAAAGACGAAGCCGCGGATAGGTACAAAGCCGCCATTCGCCCGTTTGTTACCGAAAACTTATCGGTAAACAGTAATGTGTCCGACAGCGACCGCGTACTTATGGGCCTGACCGTGAAAACTGGAACACGTACTCCTAAACCAGTACCCACAAGCAGTCCGGTGGCAAGTGTTGATTTTTCTACACGTATGCAACACACTTTGAATTACTACGACGAAAACGCTTCACGCAGCAAGGCAAAACCAGAGGGAGTACATGGATGCGAAATCTTTATGAAAGTAGATGGTGCTGCTCCTACCGAAGTCAGCGAACTAAACTTTGTTGGAACATGCACCGCATCGCCCTACAAGGTAACTTTCGACGGTGCCAAGGGTGGCAAAACAGTGTACTACTGGCTGCGCTGGGTGAATACCCGTGGCGAATGTGGCCCATGGAGTGCCAGTGTTAGTGCCATGATAATGGGGTAGAATTTTAGCGCAGGTAATCCTGTAGAGACGAGGCGCGCCTCGTCTCTACTACACCGCGTCACGTGTCTACTACACCGCCACCACAATAACCACCAACCGTACAACCCACATTCATAAACAGTTTTAAAATTAATTTAAAAATAACGGGCAAATAACATTGTAAACCAAATCTAAAAGCGTAGATTTGTGAGCGGTTAAATTTATGGAATCTGAAAGGTTTGGAAAAATAAATATAATTCCTGTATGGGAAGTAGAGTTAAATCACAGAAAAGCCGTATATTACAAATTATCAACAATATAAAGAAGTGCCAACACGCCGATAAAGCGGATATATGGGAAATAGCGTAGTACATACAGGAAAATGAGGTGCACATAGGGAATCGTTATGTGTAAGTGTAAAAAAAGAAAAAAGAGCTGAATATAAATTCAAAACGAGAGAATTAAATGAAATCAAGTCCGCTTAAATCAAGTTTGCTTCTATTGCTAATCATGACAACTTTATATAGCTGTCAGACTAAATCAACGCAACCGAATATTGAGAAAGCGATATCTGATTTGACGGATAAATATCCTCAATTGCCAAAAGGAAAAACTAATCAAACAGACTATTATAAACTTGTTCGCTCTGTGACAAATGGAGAAAGTAATTTTCAACTACAGTTACGCTCTACTCCTGATAGCATTGAGGACAAACAACAAATTATCATTCTCATAAACCAGAAAAATGAGTGCTATGCAATTCCGTTCTTTTCAAACAAATACTTTGACTATTGGAACTTTGAATTTGACAAACCAAATAAGGAAGTAAAAAAGACGAACACAACTTTTGAGAAAGAATTTACTAAAGCAATAAATACTTTAAACCTAAACGACACCCTCGAAACTTCTTCAAAAGTCATTAATGAACTTTTTAAATCATTGCTAAATTGTGAACAAATAAAAGAAACTGATAGCATTCATTTTGAAGGATTATCACTTACTAATTGCTACGACCTACCAAATGAGAATTTTGATAGTTGTTGGACTAGACAGAGAAAGAACTTTAATTCTATAAAACGATTAATTCACCCAAGTAAGAGTTATTACAATTACAATGCATATTTGGACAACCAGAATTCGCGAATTTATCAAATAGTTAATCAAGAGAAGGATAGATGGAAGAAAATGAAACCTTCGATTAAAATGTACAGACAAGGGTGTAATTTTCGGGGAGGTAATGATTTGCCAAATTTTAAGACAAAAAACAAACATATTAAGAACGAAACACCTAACACATAATACATAGGCTTCGTGTGGTCGGCACGACCCAACATGAAGCCCATGTTGCGC
>JBAXAD010000295.1:0-4205 GCA_037142715.1 Paludibacter sp.
GAATGTAGGAATGAAAGAATTACCAAGTTGTTACATTTATTCCTAATTATTAAATTCAGTTTTCTTTTGCTCAATAATACCAAAGAATCCGTTTAAACTCTGTATATGAAGCAATTTCTTTTATCAATAATAATGACTCTGTTCCTCGCTTCGACCTTTGTTGGTTGTGTTGAAGACAGTATTTTTATACCCAAAGCTACCACCGTAAATGGTATTACTACCGTTAGCGGCATTCGGCCTGGAGGATTGGAAAAAGCAGTGATACTTTGTTCGGCATTTGTTACTCATTTGGTTATAACCGATTCAATCGACAGTCGAGACTTTGTAACAATGAGAGACAATATGCCAAATCTGACTGTTGTGGATTTGAGTAATGCCAAAATAGTTGCCTACAATGGTTATGAAGGCACTGCGGGCGATAGAGTTTACAGATATTCTGCCAATGCCATACCAGAGTTTGCTTTTTACAATCCATATAAATCAGTCAATAACACAAAATTAAGCTCAATAAAGTTTCCACAATCAATCAAGTCCATTCGGGATTTTGCATTTAATCGCTGTGTAGCGCTATCAGGACTTTTGGAAATTCCAGCATCGGTAACAGATACCATTGGCAATTCGGCATTTTCATTTTGCGACCATATCACTGATTTGACTTTGGCAGGAACGAAATACATTGGCGAATCTGCTTTTCAAGGCTGTGTTGGTTTATCAAGTCCATTGGTAATTCCCGATTCTACGATAACGATAAAACCATGGGCTTTTGCCGATTGTAGTAATATTAGTTCCATCTCAATTTCCAAAACAGTAGCAGATATTAATTCCTCAAGTTTTAATGGATGCAGCGCTTTATTTTCAGTTGATGCAGCTAGTAGTACATATTCAAGTTTAGATGGCGTTCTTTTTGATGTAGGTCAAGCCACATTAATACAATTTCCAGCTAATAAATCAGGAAATTACGTTGTGCCGTCAACGGTTGGAGATATTGGAGCCTTCGCTTTCGATAATTGCACAGGGCTCACTTCCATCACGATACCCGCTTCAGTAACTACCATTGAAGATTATGCTTTTAATAGTTGCAGTGGTTTGACTGGTGCATTTAAAATTTCGTCGGGAATTACATCCATTGGACAATATGTTTTTGAGGACTGTACAAATATTATCAGCTTTGATATTGCACCCGAAAATACTTCTTTTTCCTTCTCTGATGGTGTTCTCATAGACCTCAATCAATTTTTAGTAAAACGTTGTGTGACATCAAAATCAGGGAGTTATATGGTGCCTGCAGACATTTCTTATATTGACAAATCAGCATTCAGTAACTGTACCAATCTCACATCAATCACTTTTTCGGAAGCACTGAGTTATATTGGAGCAAGGGCATTTTATAACTGCACAGGTCTAAACAGTATATACGTAAAATCCAAAACTCCAATAGATTTGGGCATTGGGTTTACAATTTTCGATGGCGTAAATAAGAAAACTTGTACATTGTATGTTCCAACAGGCACTAAAGACAAGTATTGGAGTGCAAGTATTTGGAACAATTTCTCAAAAATAGTAGAAAATTAAATACCGTAAATCGGTTGCAATCATTTAAAAGAGATATGTACAAACATAATTCTAGGAAATTTTAAAAGTATAAGATGCGTAAAATCATATTCTTCATATTATTCTGTGTGTTATTCAGCATTGAAGCAAAATCCGCCGATGCAAAATCGCCGCACGGCAGCAAGCTCAAAGTAGATTGTGCGGTATGCCACGTAACGGATAACTGGACGAAAATAAAGCCTGGGTATGACCACACCAAGACCAAATTTCCGCTCTTGGGGCAACATAAAATGATTGATTGTAGAAAATGTCACATTTCGCTCGATTTTTCGGTAGTAAAATCTAAATGTTTCGAGTGTCACACGGATGTGCATCAAGGCACTACGGGCAATGATTGTGAACGTTGCCACTCAAACAGCTCGTGGATAGTTACCAACATCAAATCGCTTCACTTGCAAGCAGGGTTCCCGTTGAGGGGAGCGCATGCAGTGGCCGACTGTAATCGTTGTCATAAATCGGCATCCAACCTGCGATTTAATAATCTCAACACCGATTGTTATACCTGTCACAAGGACAAATACAATGCCACCGCGGGTAAACCTTACGACCATAAAGTGTTGGGATTTGGCACTGATTGTGCGCAATGCCACAACATGAATGGAATGGATTGGAATACGATAGGTAAAGGCTTCGACCATAGCTTCTTCCCATTGGTTGGCGGGCATAAAATCACTTGTAACGATTGCCATAAGGGTGGCGACTACAGAAAGAAAATTTCGACTGATTGTACTACTTGTCACTCAAGTAAAAGAGGCCAAGCAATAGCGGTTTCTCCTGCCCACAGAGGACTTTTTGCAAAATATAGCTGTGCTGAATGTCATACCACAATCAACTGGAACACCGTTAAATTTGTGCAACACGATGCCATTTTTGGAATATATTCTGGCAATCACAAAGGCAAATGGAGTTGGTGCACCGACTGTCACATAAATGATGCAGTTTATGATGCAGCTAACACCTGCAGCAGATGTCATCGCGACGGTAAACATTTATAATTGACATAGCAACTATTAATTCAATAAATATCCTTGTTAGTAAAAAGAAAAAGCATTAAATGAAAACCAGATTCCTCTTATTGTTCTATATATTCATAAGTGTAGCCACATTTAGCCAATCTAATACTATTGAGCTCAAGGGAAGTGTATCATTTATTAGCTCCGAACATGTATATGTGAAATTTGTGAACACCGATGGTATTCGTATCGGCGATACCTTATTCCTCAGCAAAAACAATCGCCTGGAACCTGCTTTGGTGGTAAACGAAATATCATCCATTTCGTGTATTGGAAGTACAATTGGCAACAAGCAGCTTTCAATCACAAACAATATAATTGCTAAAAAAAGAATTGAAATACCGATTGAAGTTATTGTTCAGAAATCAAATGAGTCTGTGGCCGTAAATGATTTAACTATCAAAAAAGGTAGTACTGATTCATTGAACAGAGCCCATTTCGATGGTCGATTGTCTGTTTCATCCTATTCAAATTTCTCGGGAGATGCTTTGAGCAAAAACACGCCAAACTACCGACTAAAGTACAATTTGGCATTGAATGCCGAGCACATTTCCAACTCGGGGCTTTCATTCGAAAATTACATGTCATACACGCATACAATCAACAATCCGCTGGAAACTTTCAAGGATTTGAAGATATATAATTTGGCATTCCGTTACGACTTTGATAAAACCAGTTCGTTGAGTTTTGGTAGAAAAATAAATGTGAACACTGCGAATATCGGTGCAGTTGACGGGCTGCAATATGAAAAGAAATTCAATAATATCACCGTTGGCGTGTTGGCAGGTTCGCGACCAAATGATTCTACTTATAACATTGACCCTAAGCTACTTCAGTATGGTGCATTTATTAGCCATGATATACTTACTGAGCGTACCAGCGTTCAAACTTCCATTGCTTTTTTCAACCAAACCAATAATTTGAAAACTGACAGACGCTATATTTATCTGCAACATTCCAATTCATTGTTGAAAAATGTCGATTTATTTGGTTCAGCAGAAATAGACATGTATAGTGTGGTAAAAAACGTCCCAACCAATAGGTTTGATTTAACGAGTATGTATCTTTCGCTGTCCTATCGACCATTTAACAACCTTTCTTTAGCCATGTCTTATGATGCACGAAAGAACGTTTATTACTACGAAACCTATAAAAACAAAATAGACAGCACCTTGGAAAAAGAAACGCGTCAAGGTTTGCGTTTCAGGTTCAATTATCGCCCTTTCAAGTATTTTAGTTGGGGTGGAAATGCTGGTTATCGGGTGAATTCACCGATTTCTAGCCCTTCTATAAATGCTATCAGCTACTTAACTTACTCAAAATTACCATTGATTGATGCTTCGTTAACGGTAACTGGCACCACACTCAGAACAGCAAATTTATCAGGCTATATTTATGGTGCTTCGATGACCAAGGATTTTGGTGGCAATTTATCTGCCGAATTGGAGTATCGCAAAGCATTGATATTTGCTCAGGATATTGCAGAACTAAGTTTGTCGTGGAGATTGAATAAAAGCTTAATGCTTTCAACGAACTTTGAAGGCACGCTAGAACAAGGCTCAGTTTCGGGAAGGGTATTTA
>JBAXAD010000296.1:0-4194 GCA_037142715.1 Paludibacter sp.
GCACAAATACTTCTGCCTTCATCTTTGGCTTTATTCACTATTTCAGTTGTTTCGGATGTAATAGACATTTGCTCCGAATCCATTTTGTGCTTGGTAAGATCTTCAACATCAATGTCTCTGAAATTTCCCAAACTCATGTGCGAAGTTACGAAAGCTGTATTTACACCTTTGATTTCCATGCGTTTCATCAACTCACGACTGAAGTGCATTCCAGCTGCTGGAGCAGAAACCGCACCTTCGTTTTTGGCAAATATTGTCTGAAAACGTTCAGCATCTTCAGGTTCTACTTCACGAGCAATGTTTTTTGGAAGTGGCGTTTCACCCAACGCGTAAAGTCCTTTTTTAAATTCTTCATGCGTTCCATCAAACAAAAAGCGCAATGTACGTCCGCGTGAAGTGGTATTGTCAATTACCTCGGCCACAATGGAATCATCATCCCCAAAGTATAGTTTGTTACCAATACGGATTTTACGGGCTGGCTCTACTAGCACATCCCAAAGGCGCATTTCGTGGTTTAATTCGCGAAGCAGAAATACCTCAATCTGAGCACCTGTTTTCTCTTTGTTTCCAAATAAACGAGCTGGGAAAACTTTGGTGTCATTAAAAATGAATAAGTCGTTTTCGTTAAAATACTCAAGTACATCTTTAAATACTCTGTGCTCAATTTGTCCCGTTTTGCGATGCAGCACCATTAAACGTGACTCATCACGGTTTTTTGCTGGATGTTGAGCTATTAATTCATCAGGTAACTTGAATTTAAACTTTGATAACTTCATATTCTTTTTTATTTGTGAAATGTGAACTTCTAGCCACTGATAGGGACTAAGAAAGTATTCTATTTTATTATTCTCTCAATAATTATTTTAAAATTGATGCAAGGCAAAAGGCTTTTATTTACTTTCAACATCCAACAACTCAATATTTTGAACCAAGTCTTCAATTTGCCAGCAATCTTCCAATCGAACTTCACCTATTCGGGTACGCTCCAATGCTATAAGATGCGCTCCACTGCCCAATGCCAGACCAATATCACGCGCCAAAGCACGTATGTATGTACCCTTGCTACAAACCACGCGAACTTTTAGTATTGGAAGTGTAAAGTCCAATACCTCAATCTCATCTATAACCAACAACTTTGGTTTTAGTTCAACTTCTTGTCCTTCACGTGCATAATCGTAAGCTCGTTTGCCATCCACCTTCACGGCAGAATAGGCAGGTGGCACTTGCCATATTTCACCCAAAAAGCGTGGAATCACTTCATCCACCATCGCCCGTGTAATATGTTCGGTTGGATAATTGCCATCTATGGCCAATTCCAAATCGAATGAAGGCGTAGTAGCACCAAGCTCTAAAGTAGCAATATATTCTTTTGTCTGGTACTGATAAGTTTCAATCTGTTTGGTGGCTTTACCAGTGCAAATTATCATTACACCAGTTGCCAAAGGGTCAAGCGTTCCCGCGTGACCTACTTTCAATTTTTTTATCTTCAATGATTTTTGCAATTTCCACCGCACTTTGCTCACCAAATTAAACGAAGTCCAATTCAATGGTTTCGCAACGTAGAGCACTTCTCCCGCTAAATAATCCATTACATTACGCTCAAATCAACACCCATATACAACAACACCAAAATAACAATACCCACCACAATGCGGTAATAACCAAAAGCTTTGAATCCGTATTTTGTTAGAAATCCAATAAAAAACTTGATAGCAGCCATTGCTACAATAAATGCAACAACATTTCCAATCAGCAAAGTCACCAAATTATCCTTCAACATTGAAACAGCTGTTGGGTCAGTTACTAACTTCAGTAATTTATATCCCGAAGCAGCTGCCATGGTAGGTACTGCAAGGAAGAAAGAAAATTCAGCTGCGTTTTTGCGTGTAAGTTTTGTAGTCATTCCGCCCACAATAGTTGCCATTGAACGAGAAACGCCTGGAATCATGGCAATACATTGGAAGAATCCAATTTTGAGTGACCGTTTCCAGCCCATGGTTTGGTCTTCTGATGGTTTGTTGAACCAATTGTCAACAAAAAGCATGAACACACCGCCAATTAACAACATAACTGCCACTACTTCAACACTTTCGAGCATACTGTCAATGTATTTGCTCAGGGTGAATCCAATAACAGCTGCAGGCAAAAAAGCAATCAGCAATTTGTAGTAAAAATCCAATGTCTGAAAAAAGCGTTTCCAGTAAAGCACTACTACCGATAAAATTGCACCAAACTGAATAATTACCGTAAATGCTTTCACAAATTCAGTACTTTCCATGGCCAATAGCTTTTGAGCAATTATCATGTGACCCGTTGATGACACTGGTAAAAACTCGGTAAGACCCTCTACAATGGCAATAATTATTGTTTGAAATAAATTCATGTCTATTTACTTTTTGGCTTGAATAGTATTGCGAAAATGATAAAGAAAAACCCACTAAGTATTACTATTGGAGCCAACGTAATTCTTCGGAAACTGAAAATGTCAGGATTAAACTCTGTTCCTGTTGTAGAACCTGTCATGAGTACAAAACCCAAAACGATAATTGCGAAACCAACGGCTATCAATAAGATATTGATTTTGCCAAGGGTAAAACGGGTGCTGTTTTCCATAAAAATTAATTTTAAAATAACCCCTTCCCGATAGCTATCGGGACCCTAAAAGGGAATGGAGCAAGTTTTGTTATGTAAATTTATAATTAAAATTATTTCCCCATTAGGGTCTTAGATGAAGTACAAATCATCTGTTTTCATTTTCAAATATCTGCCCACTGCGTAATATGAAGATATTGCTGTCAACAAAATGCCCAATGAAATAACGATAAGTGTTGTAATTATTGCTGTGAGGGGTTGAATAGACAACCCAGTCATTCCAAATTCGTATTGTACAAAATAAACCACACCAACCAACAAAACAAGAGCGATAATTGAAGCAATTAAACCATTAAGTGTACTGCTTTTCAAATAGGGCTTGCGAATAAACCAATGTGTAGCACCTACCAGTTTCATAGTGTTAATCAGAAATCTATTGGAATAGAGTGCCAAACGAACGGTATTGTTTATGAGCGTTATAGAAACGATTAGTAGAATTATAGCCAATCCCAGTAGGATTAAACTTATTTTTCTGACGTTTTCGTTCACTAAACTTACTATGTCTTTTTGATATTTAACGCGGTTGATATTTTCAAACGTTTTCAATTTTGCCTCTATCATTTTCACACTGTCATTGTTGGCATATTCTGCCTTCAACTTCACTTCAATGGAGGCCATCAAAGGGTTGTAACCCAGAAAATCTTTAGGGTTCTCGCCCAAATTAGCAATGTGGTCTTTCAATGCGTCTTCCTTAGAAATATATTCCACCGATTTGGTGTATGGCGATGCAATCAAATACTTTTCAATCCTAGTTGCATTCTCCTTTCCTATTTCATCATTCAGTACAATTGAGAGGTTGATGTTTTCCTTCACATAGGTACTCATATCACGAGCCATAAACATTAATAATGACACCAACCCAATTAAAAACAATACCAACGACATGCTAATAGTCGAAGTGATATGAACGTTTTTAAATTTCTGTTTACGAATCCTCTTTTTTCCTTTTGTCATAATCAATATTTTCTTAATTAAGCTTTTGTGGTTACAGTCTTAGATTTTTTCCATTGCCAGAAACCAAAACCAATGATACACAATATCAATAGAATAGAAGAAATGAGCGCAATGGTATTTCCAACGCTGTAAGATTTTGGTTCAAAACGGAATTCTATATCATAAGTTCCTGCTTTTAAAGGCATGGCGCGCAATAAATAATTGGCACGAACGTAAGGTACAATTTGTCCGTTGATGTAAGCATTCCAACCTTTATCGTAATATATTTCCGAAAATACAACTACTTGGTCAGATTTGGAACTAAAGTTATAAATCAATTTATTTGGTAAATAACTTGCCAAGGCAATATGTGCAGTGGTATCCGAAGTAATTGTTGTTGGCAATTGTGACGCAAATGATTTGTCAACCACCATTTCCGTTTTTGTATTTATTTTACCCAACAATTGCATTTCTTCGTTGGCATCTGCCGCTACTCGGATATTTTTCACAAACCATGCATTTCCATTGGCATGAGGGTTGACAAGCGGAGCAGCTTCTTTGTTGTAAATCAGATACTTCATGTTCAACATATTCAACACTCCCAATGAA
>JBAXAD010000297.1:0-4166 GCA_037142715.1 Paludibacter sp.
TAACTTCAATGGTACGGTTAGCATGGTTGCCAGCGTTGCAGCATGTACTTCACCAACAAGAACAGTAATAGTTACCGTAAATACACCGGTCACCATTACTGCACAGCCTGTTAATGCGGTGATTTGTACGGATAAGACAACCACATTTACTGTGGCTGCTACCGGTACTACACCAAGCTACCAATGGCAGGTAAGTACTGATGCCGGATTAACCTTCAATCTCATCAGCAATGGTGGTGTTTATAGTGGCGCAACAACTGCAACACTGACCATCACCACACCGCCAGTGACGATGAATGGATATGTTTACCGTTGTGCTGTAGCAGGTGCTGCACCTTGTGCCACTGTGTTCTCGGCAAGCAGGGTATTGACTGTAAACCCACTGCCAACGGTAGTGATCTCAGCATCACCTTATCTGAACCTGTTGCCAACCTTAAGTACTACTTTGTCTTCAACTTCATCACCCGCTGCTGCTACCTATACCTGGTTAAGGAATGGTTTTGTAGTATCCGGTGCAACTGCCAGCTCATGGTTGGTTAGGGTTGACGGACAAGGAAGTTACAGACTCAGGGTTGTTGATGTGAATGGTTGCTTGAACACTTCTAACACAGTAGTGATCGGAGATTCTACATCAGGTAGAGTGTTTATCTCTCCGAATCCGACAGCAGGACAGTTTGTAGTTAGGTACAACCCAGCTCATAATATCGTAACACCAAATGGTGTGAACATATTTGATGCAATGGGTAAACGTGTACTGACACAGAAATACACCCTGGGTATTCCATTTGCACCAATGGCCGTTGATCTGAGCAATCAGGCAACAGGAGTTTATTGGGTTGAGGTGGTTGACCTAGACGGTAATCGTCTTGCAGTAGGAAGAGTTGAAATTGTGAGATAATACAACCGATTAATATTTTTAAGACCTCCGGATTTCCGGGGGTCTTTTTTTTGAGTGCAACTCATGAAATAGGTTTTTTATGGAGAAAATTATAATCCCGAAAAAATGGAAAATGAATTGCTTGAGTGTAGTAAAGTTCTCCCAAACATTAATCTGTTGAATATTAGCATGCATGACATGGTAAACCTTACTATGTCCAGAACCCAATATTATGAATCAGAATATAGAGCCGTTTTATCAAAATACTTTATCCTTCCTGAGAAAATACTGCTTCGGAAAAAACATTCTATTCAAATTACCGCCATATCTTTTGCAAAGAAGGTTGGGTCAATTTACACTTGGAGGGCCGTTGATCTATTTCTTTAGAAAGATAATTGACATACAAATTATGCTAAATAAATTCCGGCTGCATAACAACCGGAATATAAAAGAGCAATGAATGTATTATTTCATGAACTATTGCTTAACCAACTTCGACTTCCCAATTATACTTCCACTCATGTCCTTGATTTCGATAATATAATTACCCGCCGAAAGGCTTGTCAAATTAAGTGGATATTCGTTGAGCCCGGCTTGTACAGCCACTTGTTTATTCAGCACGCTTTTGCCCAATAAGTCGTACACCCTGATCTGAATATCACTCTTGCGTTCTGCAAAAATTTCAATGTTGAAAATATCATGCAACGGATTAGGATACATTTTAGTTAAGGCAATGCTTTTTTTCTCCGTTTCAATTTTTACGATATTAGAATACGTGAACCCTGCATCTTTATCCATCATTTTTAAACGGTAATAACTATAACCAGGATATGGATATCGGTCAATGCCTTGATAACTGGTTTCTGTATTGGCATTCCCTTTTGCAGCCACCACATTTAACAAGGCGAAATTAAAACCATCCATACTTTTTTCGATTTCATATGATTTCAGGTTATTTTCTGATGCCGTTCTCCAGTTAAGATGCGTTTCATTGTTTACAAGATTTCCATTGAACGTGATTAAAGTAACTGGTAAAGGGCAAGAACTAACCAATGAAAAATTGGTGGTGGCGGTTTGACCATCGGGGTTTGTTACCGTGATGGTATAAGTACCCGAAGCCTTTCCCCGGGTATCTAAAAAGCAGGTGATTTGTGTAGGACTAACAAACGTTGTTCCCGATACGGTAATCCCACCAGAGCAGGTTACTGTTAATCTGGTGAAACCGGGGCCACCGGCATCAGCACCCGGATCAAAAAATTCTGAATTATTTGTTGATGTTCCATTAATGGTAACCGCAACACTGGCGCCACAACCTGGTACTGTTGCCAGACTTGGTGTAGCCGGAGGAGGTGCTTTGATCTGAATAGCCCTTACTCCATAAGAATTTGTTGAATTGCAATATTCTTGAAATGCCCAAAAGGTCATATTATCATTGGGATCAATAGTAACCTGAGAATAATCGCCCCAACGATTCACAAATGATCCTCCATTAATGGGGTTATAATTATCTGTTGCAATAGTTGCCATTACTGTATCTACTAGCGTTCCCAACGCAGTAGTACGATATCTGCCAGCTACATTGATATCAATATTAGCGTTTGCAGCGGCAGTTGAAGATACCATTACTGCATGCCCCTGACCGTTCATGGCAATGCTCGGCACCCAAAAACCTCTTGGGTTAGTTGCAGCGTTATCAAACAAAGTTCCCGCCTGATTTAGAACCGGTGTAGTGGTTAAGTTTTGAATTTCGAGCCAACGGGAAGCATTACGACTTATTGTAGCAGCACTTACTCCGCTGGAATTAACCCCTAGTGTTTCTGCGAGCCACAAAGTACTTGCCCCAGTAATTTTATTCTCCATCAGCATGGCTGCATAGAAGCGCCTACCTACAGCATCCAGTGTACCGCTACTCCCCTGCGCTGCTTGTCCAATGGCATTCTGATTGGCAGGAACGGTTACATTTATATCAGCTGATAAAATTGGAGTTGTACCAGAATACGTAATCCGTTTCATCACCAAACGATTGAAAACCCAACTTGATTCGCCGGCAAAATAACCTTCTGTGGCATTTGGGTTATCATTTTGCACACCTTGTGGTGTTAAGATATTGTTACTTGCCGTTGCATTCCCTGCAGCAGGAAAAGGAGTTAGCGTTAATGTGCCGGAAATCATAGCAGCCTTGTTCACGACATATAAAGATGATTGCTGGTAAGTTCCCGCTACCTTGTTTGAAAAAATATTAGCCCCTAAATAAAGAGAGTTTTTATCAATGCCTAATGTTGGATAATCTAAAAATTTACCGGCATCGGCACCACCAATTGTACTCATTGAAACCCTGAAAAAAGTAAAGGAAGCGGTACCTGCAATAGTGGCACCACTGCTTACTGCAAACAGCAAGAAATTATTGGTAGATTCATTGGTACTTTGGGCAACAATGAACCACCGATTGGTGAGCCTATCAAATCGTATATGCGGATCCGTTGTAATTACCCCCGCAAAGGCAGTTCCAAAAAAACTATTGACTGATATATCCATTACTGGAGATGCCAATAAAGCTATTGAAGAGCCATTGGGTGTAGTAACGGCAGCAGCAGTTACATTTGGTTTTGGATATACCTTGAAACGAAAATTTTGGGAAATAAAAACCTGAGTAGTTCCCACATCTCCATTATTATCCGGAGGCCAGCCACCCGAAGCACTACTAAAATCAGTGGCTAAAAAATTAGACCAGATATTTGGTGCAGGAAGTCCTGAACTAACTCCGTTAGGAAGATTTTTCGATATTGGCCATCTGCTGATATTCCATGCAGGTTCAATAGTACCCATTTTTGGGGGAGGAAGTTCCAGCTCTTCCCCATCCCTTAAGGGTTCATTTAATTCATTGGATTCATTCTTTTTACCAAACTCAATTATTTCATTTACAGATTTTGTAATCCCTTTACCAAGATGAAGAGGAACACCTACAATTTCCTGGGCGGATGAGGTGACGGGACAGAGCAAAAAAATCAAACTAATAAGAGATAGGCTATTCTTAAAACTCACTGAATTTCTTGTTTTGAGAATGAATTTTATCATAGAAATATTATTTATAATCAAATAAAAATAATATTTTTTTTTATACTATGTAAGAAATTAACTGCAAATACATACTAATGTATTGAAAATCTATTAAATAAAAACTCCCTTTCAATGCAATTGCATTGAAAGGGAGTTAACAAATATCTCAAATAAAAGTTCTACAATCCTCTCCTATTTCCTCCTCCTGGCCTTGGGTTATCAGGTTTGTTGC
>JBAXAD010000298.1:0-4109 GCA_037142715.1 Paludibacter sp.
CATCAATTCCCTCGGAAATCAATGTTACACCCTGATTATCTTCTATTTGCTTGGTGCGTAAAATTTTCATTAGTATCAAATCCGTATATGATTCCATACGCATGGTACGCCAAGCTTCATCGTAATCGTGGTTTTTGTCCATCATTAATTCTTTGGCTTGTTGCAAGTACTTGGTATAAAGTTCCACGCCTTTTTCGTATGTTAAATCATCAGATGCTGAACTTCCTAACTCCAATTGAATCAAACCAATAATGCCATAATTGACAATGGCGATTAATTCAGAGCGAATGTCCTCATCTACTTTCGACACGCCTTTTGTTTCGATGCTGCGAATGCGATTGGCTTTAATGAAAATTTGGTCTGTAACCGATTTAAGACGTAAAATGCGCCATGCAGAGCCGTAATCTTTCATTTTCTTTGTGAAAATATTCCGGCAAATAGTAGTTACTTGGTCAAATTGTTCCTCGGTATGGCTCATAAAATTTAGCATTTATTTTAAGGGACAAAGTTACGTTTTTTTGTTGAAATTGGCAATATATGCTACTTAGAAAACAAAATTCCAATTCTAATGATGAAACTGGTTGGAATATGAATTTTAAAAATATGAACAACTTCAAACATTTACTCTAAATATAATGTTGTAACGATTATAAATTAAATCTAATATAATATAACATGAGAAAACTTATTATTTCCACTGCAGTATTTGTGTTTTTGATTTTAAATACTATCCCTGTTAAAGCTGGTAAAACCAAAGGTAAAGTAACGACATTAGGGCCAAAATCACCCATGATAAGCGTTTCATTGAATGGAAATGGTGGAACTTCACCGTCCACAGGAGTTTCAAATGCATTCAGTTTTAACCCGAATGCCGGTATTGAAGTTGTGTGGATGAATTTTGGTTTTGGAATTGATGCAAGTACTTTTAGCACAAAATCAAATTTTGATTTTGATGCCTATGCTGCACCATTGAAGAGTTTGGATTATATAAACACTACCATTTCAAGTAATAACTGGCGAAGTACTTCTATTTTATTTGGTCCTTCATACACTATTCCTTTTGGGTTGTCAAATCCAATTCCAGGAATTGGTATCGTCGTGAAGCGAAATTGTCCA
The DNA here is from genome assembly GCA_037142715.1 of Paludibacter sp. Classification (GTDB taxonomy): domain Bacteria; phylum Bacteroidota; class Bacteroidia; order Bacteroidales; family Paludibacteraceae; genus Paludibacter. The sequence goes on from JBAXAD010000298.1 coordinate 1,117, forward strand.
ATTGCTACATTGACTTTATCTGTAAAAGGGGGTGTAACAATGAATCAAGCGCCCGATTTTTTGGTTGTAGATAACGCAACACCACAGAAAACCATTGCTATTACTAATGCCGATGCTTTTAAAAAGAATGTACTCACAATTAAACCGAGTATCGTTTTTGCTTATTGGTTGTCAGAAAATTTTGCAGTCAATCTGAATGCCAATTATGTAATTCAATCAGGTCAGGGCGAGTTTATTACAAAGTATAGAGATTTAAGTAAGGTTGATTTTAATTCAACAAAAGTAGATTTGACAAGGCAGCAAATCACTAGTGCTCCAGTAATTTCTAATTCTACAAAGGGTCCTGATAAATATATGAGTGTTGGTGTTGGACTCACATATCGTTTTGGAAAAGGCTGGGATGGTTCAATAAAAGGCGGAAAAGCCGAACGAAAAGGGTGGGATGGAAGTATAAAAGGAAACGTAGCAGAAAAAAAAGGCATAACTGAAAATGGACTTAAAAAGAACGAACCTGAAAATGCAGCTACAGCTACAGATATAAAGGTTATTGCCGAAACAGAAGCTAGCCGGAAAGGTATAAACGAAGGTGGTTTAAAGAAGAATGATGCTCAAAGAAAAGGTATTACTGAAAATGGACTTAAAAAGAATGAAACTGCATATCTAACAACAGATGCTGAAATTAAAGCCATTGCTGAAACTTTGGTGAACATGCGAAAAGGTTGGGATGGCTCAATAAAAGGAAAAAAAGTTGAAAGTGCGGCCAATACCGAAGTAAAAGCAATTGCAGAAACATTGGTCAACTTGGCCAGAAAAGGTTGGGATGGCTCGATAAAAGGAAATAAAGTTGAATATGAGACAAAAGCTGCAGATGTCAATACTGTTTCTGAAATGTTAGTTAATATACGTAAAGGTTGGGATGGTTCAATTAAGGGTGGAAAACAGGAAGTAATTGCTAATGATGCTGATATAAAAGCTATTGCCGAAACATTGGTCAACTTGCGTAAAGGATGGGATGGAAGTGTAAAAGGAGGTAGTAAAATATCAAATGTTCTAAAAACGAAACACGACACAGTGAAAAATTCCATCAATAATGTAAGATGATTTGACCCTGATTTGAATTATGTATCAAACATTAAAAAACTGGATGTTGTTTAAAAAAATAGCATCCAGTTTTTTTTGTAAAGCAATAATGGCTATATTTGTAACTAAATATGCTGTTAAAAATGAAAATACATATATTATCAACTCTTATTTTGCTCTTAATTTTCAATATTTCAAGTTCGTCTCAGCAAAACGGAAATGCCACTTATTATAGCAATAAGTTGTATGGAAGACACACATCAGATGGCGGAAAATATCATCCCGATAGTATGACTTGCGCACATCGCACTTACCCATTGGGAACAATTCTCAAAATACGAAATCCAAAAAACAACAAGGAAGTAATTTTAAAAGTGACCGACCGTGGTCCTTTTCAGAAAAGATTAATGGTAGACGTATCCTATTGTGCTGCAAAAGTACTGGATATAGTCAGGTTGGGAATTGCCCAAGTTGAAGTGACCAAATTGGATGCAATGCCTTTCATCATTCCATCTTTATTTTCAATACCAATACCATTTCCAAAAGTGCCAATTCAAAGTATTCCAATAATGTTGAAAATGAATGATATGCAAACATCCAACGAACTTTCGAAAAAATAATTACCAATCAAGGCAAATTATAAAAAAGAATTGGCTGATAAAATAGAATCAACTTAACGATTCATCATGCTCGGCTTTCCTGCCAATTGCGCCGCAGCATCCACGCTAAATGTTCCATCGGTAACAATTTCTTCGCCTTCGGACAAACCGCTTTTTACCACATAGCTATTGCCCAACATGGGCCCTAGTTCTATTTCGCGCAATTTGAAATTTACACCTTCATCGGCTGTCTGTTTTACATATACCACAGAGCGTTTACCTGTCCATAATACTGCCGAACGCGGAATTACCAACTTGTCCTTGAACTCATTCAGGTTGGCTTTTACGATACCGGTTGCAAACATTTCGGGTTTCAGTTTGCCACCAGCATTTCCAATTTCCACGCGAACTTTGGCTACACGGGTAGCTGGGTCGATAACTGGGTCGATAAATTTTATGTTACCTGACAGACTTGTTCCGGGCAATGCCTGCATAGTAAAATCAATTTTGTTGCCTACTTTCAGGAAGGGCAAATCGCTTTCGTAAGCATCAAACAGCACCCAAACCTTCGACAGATTAACCACATCGAATAAAATGGAACCTTCCGTTACATGGTCGCCTGCTTTTACTCTTATTGACGTGACTACCCCAGTGGTATTGAAAACCAGATCAAAATTTGTTTTTACCTTTCCCGAACGCTCAATAAATGCTATTTGGGTATCGGTGAGCAACCATTGTTTCAACTTTTCTTTTGCCGCTTCGTAAATCCCTAGTTGCGTTTGCTTAGATTTTGCCGCTTCCAATAATTCTTGTTGTGCCAGCACCAAATCAGGGGAGTAAATGATGGCCATCGCCTGATTATTTTGCACCATTTGTCCTGTATAGTTGACATAAAGTTTTTCTATCCGTCCCGAAATATGCGCCACCTGATTTTGCAACAAACGCTCGTCGGCCTGCACTTTGCCATACATGCGCACTTCCTTCACGGGTTGTTGACGACTAACAATGGACGTGGCAACATTGGCCAACTCGGCAGCCTCTTTGCTGAAATGGATGGCATTGGAATCAACAACTGCCGTATTGTTTTGATGAAGCAAAATTAATTCCATGGCACAAATTGGACATTTTCCAGGTGCATCTTTTCGTATTTGAGGATGCATGGAGCAAGTCCAAATTTCCTTAGGTTTTGCTTGGTCGGCATGATTGTGAACCGCTTTTTCAACATTTGGTGTATGAAAAAACAACCAGCCCAGAAATAATCCAGCAATGATAAGCAGTCCAGAACGGAGACCCCTAACCCCTAAAGGGGAATTG
>JBAXAD010000299.1:0-4084 GCA_037142715.1 Paludibacter sp.
GTTCAACCAGCGCTCGTCACCTTTGCCTTTTGGTGGCGTTTTGCGGACTTCTACATTTTTGAAACCATTCTTTGTTTGTTCAAATATGTAAAGTTGAGTGGCTTCGCCCAAATGGATATTTACCAGCAGTCCTTCGTTGGTTCCCACGGCCACGTAAGGTCGGTCGGTGATGTCCATTTCTTCTTTGCGACTAGAATATTCTTTCAATAAATCAACCGTTTCGCTCATGTCTTGTCCCAATAATCCGGCAGCATCGGCACGACAACGAGCGCAATGGCTCATTATTTTCAAGTGTTCGGAACACAGCGTTCGCGTTCTAAATATCATTTTAGTATCTGGTTTTGCAACAGTTTCAAATGGTGTTTCGGCAGTTGGAATGAGTGGAATACAGTTGATAACATCCGCTCCAAGCTCGGCACACACCCGCGCCACTTCCGGAATATGCTCCTCGTTAATCCCCGGAATGATAATGGAATTAATTTTTACTGTAATACCCGCTGCTTTTAGTTTTGGAATACAAGCCAATTGTCGGTCGAGAAGTATTTTTGCGCCTTGCACTCCGCGGTAAACCTTTTTTCCGTAACGCACCCATTTGTATATTTTGGCTGTAATCTCTGGGTCAATGGCGTTGATGGTAATGGTTACGTGCGTTACGTTCAGCTCTGCCAGTTCATCAATATGTTGTTCCAATTCCAGTCCGTTGGACGAAAGACAGAAAATTTTATCCGGAAACTCGACCTTAATTCTTCGCATGGTTTCCAATGTTTCCTCTGCATTTGCAAATGGATCGCCAGGACCGGCAATGCCAATTACTGCTAGGTTATTCATTCTGCTATCCAAATCTTTCAGATATTCAACAGCCTGAAACGGTGCCAGCACTGATGAAGTTACTCCAGGGCGACTTTCATTCACGCAGTCGTATTTGCGGTTGCAATAATTACATTGGATATTACATTTTGGCGCTACCGGTAAATGCACTCTGGCACTTGTATGTTTTGCCTCCTCGTTGAAACATGGATGTGCTAAACCCTTTGCCTCTAAGCTGCCGCTGCCCCATAACCCCCTAGAGGGGGAATTGAAGTTAGTTTCGGTTGTAATAATTTCTTCTATATTTTCCATTTGAACTGAGTTTTAAATAATCAATACTATTTTAATTCCCCTTCAGGGGCTAGGGGCTCTTGTCTTATTCCCCCTTCAGGGGGTTAGGGGGCTGTTTTTAAATATATTTATACCCCACCGGCGAATTCTCTTGTTTGTATTCTATCAATGCATTTACCACGCGGTCGAAAAGTTCCTGCGTACCCCGATATCCAATGTGATGCATTCTATTGGCTCCGAAGCGGTCGTGAATGGGGAAGCCAAGCCGAACCAGAGGAATTTTTCTTTCGCGTGCTATATAATATCCTTTACTGTTGCCGAGCAAAAAGTCGGGTTTGAATTTCTCTGCCTCTTCTTTCAATGTTTCAAAATCGGTTCCTTTTATCCAAAAAGGTTCTACGCCAATTTCCCTGCACCAATCTGCCAAAGCGGTTACCAAATCTTCTTCGCCATACAAAATCGCTCTTTTGCCGAACACATATTTGTGTGCATCTACGTATGAATCCACCAATCGTCCGCGTTCTTTGCGAATATGTTCGGGCATTTCCAACCCGCTAATCTCTTTCAGCGTATTCATAAATTTGTCCGTAGCTTCAATGCCAATGGGCAAAGGCATGGCGTGGTTTTTTACGTAATGGGTAGCTTGCAGCCACTCGCCGGCAGTTTGTACCGTTCCAGCATCCTTTATCCGTTGCGTTCCCTTATTGAAATTGAACCCAAATTCTATCACGGCTTTGGTATCGCCCATGCGTTCAATTGCCGAAACGGCTGTTCCGCCAGTTGGAATCAATTGGTATTCCGAAGTATATTCATTGTCCAATGTTTCGCTATAATCTGGAAAAAGAATATATTTCATGCTAAAATCATTCAGCACTTCTTTCAAATAGCGTATATCTTGGGGCGAAACCATACCCGGCAAAATGGTTATGGCATCAAGCGCAACATTATTTTTGGCCAATGTTTTTACCGTTGCCAGCACTGTATTATGAAATCCTTCGGCATGGCTACCGCAATAACTCGGCGTGGAAGCATTTATGAAAGTAGGAATTACCGTACCATCGGCCTCGTGTATTTCTTTGTAGTTGCGGATATGCCCTGGAACATCTTCACCAATGGTTTCCGAAAGACAGGTGGAAGCAATGCCAATCACACTGGGTTTATATTGTTTCACAATGTTTTCGATGCCCGTGATAAAATTCCTGCTGCCACCAAAAACCGTTGTTTCTTCACTGAAATTGCTTGACGCAATGTCAACCGGTTCTTTGTAATGACTAATCATGTAGCGCCTGATATAGGTAGCGCAACCTTGACTTCCGTGGATAAGCGGTACGCATCCTTCAATTCCTTTGAAAACCATCGATGCACCAAGCGGAGCACATAGTTTGCAGGAGTTGCGGGAGGAAACGTAAGAAGATCCCCTAACCCCTAAAGGGGGATTGAAGTTAGTTTCGGTTGTTATATTTTTTGGTTTCTTTTCCATATATTTCGCTTGTAATAATCAATACTAATTTAGTTCCCCTTTAGGGGCTAGGGGTTCTTTGTAAACTTCCACACCGGACTCATTGCCGTGGCATAAATTTCTTTTGCGAAATTTAGCATTCCTTCGTAGCCAGCCAGCGGTTCTTTGCGTTCGTGATTGTGATCGCAGAATCCAAGTCCAATTTTGTGTGCTATGGGGCGTTCTTTTACGCCTCCAATAAATATGTCGGCTCTCTTTTCTTTTACAAAATGTGCCAATTCCACAGGGTTAGAGTCATCAACAATGATTGTTCCCTCGTCGCAAAGTTGTTTTATCAACTCGTAATCTTCGGTTGTGCCGGTCTGTGAACCCACTATCACCGTTTCTACGCCTATCAACCGCAATGCTTTTACCAACGAAATGGCTTTGAATGCACCGCCCACATAAATGGCTGCCTTTTTGCCTGTCAGTCTTTCTTTGTACCAGGCCAGCTCGGGTATCAAGCGGGCAAATTCTTCTTTCACCAACTCACGGGCCTTTTCCATCATGTCATCATCTTTGAAAAAACGAGCCACGTCGTACAGTGCATCGCTCATGTCTTCTATTCCAAAATACGAAACCCGCATGGAAGGAATGTTATATTCGTCCTTCATCATTTTGGCCAGATAATTCATCGAACCCGAACATTGCACTACGTTCAGTGCCGCATTGTGGGCATTGCAAATATCGTCCACTCGTCCGTCGCCAGTAATGGTGGCATTTACGTGAACGCCCATTCTTTTGTAGTATTCTAACAATATCCAAAGCTCGCCCGCCAAGTTGAAATCGCCCAATATATTGATACTTTTTGCCGGTGTAAATGGTTTGTCTTTGGTACCCACCAAAGTAAATATCGCTTCGCAAGCCACTTTGTAACCGTCCTTTTTTGAACCCTGAAAACCGGGAGCCTGCACTGGAATAATCGGAATCCCTTTTTCTTTTTGAATGGTGCGACAAATTTGTTCCACATCATCGCCAATAACGCCTACAATACAAGTGGTATAAATAAATGCTGCTTTGGGATGGTGCAGTTCAATCAGTTCGATAATAGAGGCAGTTAATTTCTTTTCACCTCCAAAAATCACATCCTTCTCTTGCAAATCGGTGCAATAACTCAATCGGTGCAATTCTGGTCCAGAGGAAAGCGAACCCCGAATATCCCAAGTGTAAGCCGCGCAGCCAATTGGGCCGTGAATAACATGCAGCGCATCCACAATTGGATATAGCACCACGCGTGAACCGCAAAATACACAGGCTCTCTGACTCACGCTTCCCGCCAGACTGGCTTTGTTGCAATCGATGGTGCGTTCATTTGCGCCAGCCATCGATACTTGCTTTTGTCTATCATCTAGTAATATAGAAGAAGAACCCCCAACCCCTAAAGGGGAGTTGAAGTTAGTATCGGTTGTTATATTTTTTTCTATATTTTTCATATCAATGGTTCGTTATAAAAAAGTTATTGTTAAGCAGCAATTTTGCCCCAATTCC
>JBAXAD010000300.1:0-4043 GCA_037142715.1 Paludibacter sp.
ACGGACGGAATATCATTCGTGCAAAGGCCTTCAACCCAAAGAACCCTAAAACGGTGGCTCAAACCATGCAAAGGGATAGTTTTAAATTGATTTCGCAAGCATATCAGTCGTTTGGTAGGTACACAGAACTTGGGTTTGTGGAGCGCAAGGGAAACCATTCAGTTTACAATGCTTTTATGGCTGCCAATTTGCGCAGTGCCATTGACAAAACGGGAGCTGAGCCAGTGGTCGATTACAGTAAGTTGCTTATTGCCAAAGGTTCACTTCCACCGATTTCAGTAACGGATTGTGTTTTGAATGACAATGTTATTAAACTGAACTATCAGACAAAAAACAGACTTCCAAAAGTTTCAAGCACTGATGAGATAGTATTATTGGTGCTATTAAAAAATGGAGCAATTTATGTGTCTCGTCAATTGAGAGGCGAAGGGATGACAGGTTCGATTGAATTGCCAGATAGACATAATAACAAAGTAGAAATACTTTGCGGCTACGTTTTTGCGTTAAGTACTGACGGAAAGAAGGCTTCGAATTCGGTGTATGTTGAAATAGCCTGAATTTCAAATACTGTGGCCGGACGCGATTTTCAAATACTGGGGGTGCGAACTTGGAGTCGCACTCCCAATATTTGAAAGAATTAAACCATTCAAACTTATTTTAGTCTTAGTCGTTGTATGAATAATTTAAAAGAGTAGTAACACCTTATTTTTATTGATAATTAGAAAACAACATGAACAAAACGATACAATTCAACCCGCTCAATACGCCCATTTATGTAATGGCGAAAGCAATAGGTCCAGCCTGTAACCTGCGCTGTAGCTATTGTTATTATTTAGACAAAAAAAGTTTAAGCCCCGACAATAGTTCCAACAGAATGAGCGATGCTACGCTGGAGCTATTCACTGAACAATATATAAATGCGCAACCTGGTAATCAGGTTTTATTCACATGGCATGGCGGTGAGCCACTGCTTATGGGAATGGATTATTATAAAAAAGCCATACGATTACAAAAAAGCTACGGACGCAACAAGGCCATTGACAATTCGTTGCAAACCAACGGAACGCTTCTTACCGATGAATGGTGTGAATTTTTTAAGGAAAACAATTTTCTGATTGGCATTTCGGTGGATGGACCCGACCATTGCCACAACCATTACCGCCGCACGATTAGCAACGAAGGTTCGTTCCAGAAAACCATGGCGGGTATTAAATTGCTTCAAAAACATCAGGTGGAGTTCAATATATTGTCAGTAATTAATGATTATAACGTACAATATCCGCTTGAAGTGTACCGTTTTTTCAAAATGATTGGCGCAAAATACATACAGTTTTCACCCGTAGTTGAAAGGCTCAATGCAGCTTCGGGGTTGCTTACGGCACCCGATAATTCGGAAGGAAAACTCACTTCGTGGTCTGTTTCGGCTTCCGACTATGGTAATTTTATGACAACCATTTTTGATGAATGGATAAAAGCGGATGTGGGAGAAATCTATGTCACCATGTTCGACAACACCCTAGCAGGCATGGTTGGCGCTGCTCCCGGCACTTGTATCTTTGCCGAAACTTGCGGTCATGCAGCAGCATTGGAGTCGAACGGGGATTTGTACAGTTGCGACCACTTTGTATTTCCAGAATTCAAACAAGGGAATATACATCAGAAAACCATTACCGAAATGATGCTCTCGCCTGAGCAAATAAAGTTTGGAAACGATAAACAAAGTAAATTGTCCAGCCTTTGCCTTAAATGCGAATTCAAGAAACTTTGTCATGGCGAATGTCCTAAAAACCGTATCATTAAGCTTAGTAACGGTGAATCACACAATTATCTCTGCTCGGGACTCAAACATTATTTTGGACATGTGTCACCTTACATGAAATTTATGGCGAATGAATTGGCCAATAAACGCGCTCCAGCCAATGTAATGGAATGGGCCAGAAATAGGTAAATCATTTAAGGTTTTAGTGAAGCCTTCACTTTGAGTGAAGGCTTCACTAGAAAAAACATGCAGGATTTCATGATTTTTAACCCAATGCCGATGGCAATTGTGACGAAATTATGTACTTTTGTACCACTTTTCCCAAAAACTGCACACAGCCACCGAATTGTATCACCATGAATAAAAATGTTCTTGCCAAATTTGTTCCGCACATTGCTGCTATTCTGTTATTTATCTGCATTTCGTTTTTGTATTTCACGCCTGTTTTAGAGGGAAAACAACTTATTGGTCACGACACCGAGAGCTGGATGTGCATGGCAAAAGAAACCCTCGATTTCAATAGTACACATGCCGAACCCACTTTGTGGACTAACTCTTTGTTTGGTGGCATGCCTACTTTCCAAATTACGATGCTTCAGCCGAATAATGTCATTAAATATCTCGAAGACATTATACATATTTTTCCTGACACCATTTACAATTTGATATTGTATCTCATTGGTTTTTACATCCTTTTACTGTCCTTTAAAGTAAATCCATGGCTAGCAATTGTGGGTGCCATTGCATTTTCATTTGCCTCATACAACTTTATTATCATAGTAGCAGGTCATAATACCAAGGCCATTAGCATTGCCTACATGGCGCCACTTATTGGTGCAATTTTTATGGCATATCGTTATAAACCAGTGGTGGGCAGTCTACTTACCGCCATTGTTCTAAGTTTGGCCATCCGTGCCAACCATGTGCAAATTCTATATTACACGCTAATTGTCATATTGTTTTTGATTATTGTAGAATTCATTTACAGCATCAAACAAAAGGAAATTCTTTCATTCCTCAAATCCTCGGGACTTTTGCTGGCAGGGGCGGCGATAGCCATTGGCATGAATGCCACATCGTTACTCACCACTTACGAATATGGAAAATACACCATGCGTGGTGACACCAATGGACTTACTGTTGACACCAATAGTTCGCAACAAGGTCTGAATAAGGACTATATCACACAATGGAGTTATGGCGTGGATGAAACCATGACCTTGCTGATTCCAAACTTTAAAGGTGGTGCTAGCGGTGGAACTTTGACTTCCGACAGCGAGACCGGCAAGAAACTGAAAAGCTTCAATGTGCCAAATGTGGACAGTATGCTCAAAGAAATGCAGTTGCCTTTGTATTGGGGAACACAACCAGGCACTTCAGGGCCAGTTTATATTGGCGCCATCGTCTGCTTCTTATTTATTCTTGGATTCTTTTTGGTTGAAAAACGAATTTTGTGGTGGTTGTTGCCAATGATTGCGCTTACCATGATGCTTTCGTGGGGTAAAAACTTTATGTGGCTCACGGACATTTTCATCAATTATGTGCCGCTTTACAATAAATTCCGTACGGTTTCCATGACACTGGTAGCTACGGGCTTTGGCATGACTTTGATAGCATTATTGGCATTGAAGGAAGTGTTTGAACCGACCACCGACAAAAAGAAATTGATAAAATTTGTAGCCATCAGTGCTGGAATTACTGGCGGTATCGCATTAATATTTGCAGCTATTCCTTCCTTATCTGGAGATTTTATTTCGGCTGGCGACGCTCAATTTACGGGTGATTATGCATTCTTGAAGGAAACCCTCCCACTCGACCGTGCAGCCATGTTGCGTGCAGATGCTTTGCGCTCGTTGGGTTTTGTATTGGCAGCTGCTGGATTGATTATATTGTATGCCAAGGACTTATTGAAAAAAAATGTGGCTATAGTATTATTCGGCATCATTATTTTGATAGATATGGTGCCTGTTGCCAAACGCTACTTGAATGATGATAATTTTAAACGCAAACGCAAATTTGAAACGCTTGTATTGCCAACAGTTGCCGACAAATACATTTTACAGGATAAATCACAATTCCGCGTTTTGGATGCTACGGTGAATATCTTCAATGATGCCACGCCATCTTATTTCCACAAAAACATTGGCGGATATAATGCTGCTAAATTGCGCCGTTATCAGGAATTGATTAACATGCATATAGAAAAGGAAATGGGCAAATTGTTCGCAACTTTTGGACGTGCCACATCGCCAGCATTGATTGGCAATACGCTTGATTCATTGGG
>JBAXAD010000301.1:0-4042 GCA_037142715.1 Paludibacter sp.
ATCTCCGGGTGTTGTAAATCCGCTTGGAAGTACCATTCCGGGGTTCGCAGCAAGTGTTGCCGGATCAAACCATCTTTCGACATACGTTCCGCCAACCGCAGTTACAAGTAGTCCCACCGCACACCCCAACCGCTTTTGTAGCACCTTTCCATAAAAATAAGCTGTTGTAGAACAGCCACCAGCGGTAGTGGGTGTTATTGCATGCCATCCCATATTTTTGCTCAATGACGTGTATCTGACATCAATATATCGTAAAAGAGGATTTCTAGCAGCCTTAATAGTGTCGGCATAAGTAGCATTATATGAATTTGTTACATAGTCATTCAGCCTTAAGTCCATGTTGGATTGTCCTGCACAGTTCCATACTTCCCCAACATATAAATCTTTAACAGTAATGGTGTTGATGCCTTTTATAGTTATGGTGAGTGGACCTGCAGCAACCATAGAATCCAACACAATTTTCCACTTTCCATTGACACCTGCCGTAGTCGTTTTAATCTGATTGTTGAATGAAACCTGAACACTCTCACCCGCTGCTGCTATTCCCCAAATCGGAACCCGCATATTGCGTTGTACCACCATGCTATCTGCTATTGGGTAGGTAATGCTTACATTGGCTTTTATTCCAGAGGCAAGGAGAAGCAGGATTAGCAGCAATGATAGTTTTAGTGAATTTACAGTGTAGTTTATTATGATCTTTAGAGTTTATAATTTAAGGTATTATTTCTGATGCAAAATAACTCAATCGAAGCGGTTTAAATACTATATATTTGTTCAAACTCATAGATAACAATTCATATTTAGTCAAATCCACTTGTTTTGCTTTGAGCCGTACTTATGCATTTGAATATGATTTAGATTTTCTATTTGAACTAATTTTGAATGCTGCAAAATTAGGCAAACCTAGAAAACAATGAATTAATGAGCAAAATAATTATTTCACATCTGAAACACCTCCATTTTGTTCATATCTTTTTAATTATATAGGATTTCTTTCAAAAAGAAAAAAGTACCTTTGCGGCTTCAAAAAATAATCCCTACATATCATGAAAGACTTGCTGCAAGCACGCCACATAGGCATTTCTGAAAAAGACGAAGCATTTATGCTTCAAGTAATTGGAGTAGAAACCCTCGATGAATTGATTGCTCAAACCATACCTGCATCTATTCGATTGGATGAAGCGATTGAGTTACCTGAAGCACTTACCGAAAGACAATTTGCAGAGCATATTGAAGAAATTGCTTCCAAGAATCAACTTTTCACTACTTATATTGGACAAGGCTGGTATGACACCTGTACACCTGCTGTTATTCAACGTAATGTTTTTGAAAACCCTTCGTGGTACACTTCTTATACGCCATATCAAGCAGAAATTTCACAAGGTAGATTGGAAGCTTTGTTAAATTTCCAAACTGCAGTATCTGATTTTACCGCACTTCCACTTGCGAATGCTTCCCTTCTTGACGAAGCAACGGCTGCTGCAGAAGCTGCTACCATGATGCTCAACCTGCGTAGCCGTGACCAAGTAAAAAACAACACCAACAAGCTATTTGTTGACGAAAATACTTTCCCATCCATTTTGGCAGTGCTGCATACCCGTGCAGAAGCGCAAGGCATTCAATTAGAAATTGGTGATTATGCTACTATGGATTTCACTGACAGACATTATGGAGCCATTATTCAGTATCCAAATGCAAACGGAAACATTGAAGACTATGCAGATTTTGTTGAAGAGGCACATGCCAAAAACTGCAAAGTGGCAGTGGCAGCTGATTTATTGAGCTTGGCATTGCTGACACCTCCCGGAGAATGGGGTGCTGACATTGTTTTTGGTTCAACACAACGTTGGGGAATTCCTATGGGATTTGGTGGTCCATCCGCTGCCTATTTTGCAACCCGCGAAGAATTTAAACGCGATATGCCTGGTCGTATTATTGGAATAAGCAAAGATGTGAACGGTAAAAGAGCTTTGCGAATGGCGCTACAAACCCGTGAGCAACATATTAAACGCGAAAAAGCCACTTCGAACATTTGTACCGCTCAAGCATTGCTGGCTTCCATGGCTGGATTTTACACCGTTTATCATGGAGCTGCAGGAATTAAATCCATTTCGCAACGCATTCATGCCATCGCCACTTATATCAATGAGATTTTGCCTGTGTATGGCTATTCGCAGGAAAATGATAATTTCTTTGATACGTTGAAAATAACATTGCCAGAAGAAGTTACGGTGGAAAGCATCAAATCAATTGCATTGGAATATGAAGTGAATTTCCGCTACTTTGCAACTGGTGAAATTGGCATCAGCTTTGACGAAACTACCGATATTGATGACGTAAATACATTGATAGAAATTTTGGCTTCTGCTGCAGGATGTGAATCTGTTTACGCCGAAGAAGAGCTAGAATATGAAGATTTGATATCGTTCGACGAAAGTTTTGAACGCAAATCAGATTTTTTGACAAATGAAGTTTTTAGCAATTATCACAGCGAAACGGAAATGATGCGCTATATCAAAAAACTGGAGCGTCGTGATATTTCGTTAACACACTCCATGATTTCGCTTGGTTCGTGCACCATGAAATTGAATGCAGCTTCGGAATTACTTCCGTTGAGTCGCCCAGAGTTTGGTGGAATTCACCCATTGGCACCCGCCGACCAAACTGAAGGATACAATGAATTGATTTCTGAATTAGAAAAATACTTGACTGCCATTACTGGTTTTGCAGCTTGTAGTTTGCAACCAAACTCTGGTGCTGCTGGAGAATATGCTGGACTTATGACTTTGCGTTCATACTTCCAATCGAGAGGTGAAACTGAAAGAAACACGGTTTTGATTCCTTCTTCGGCACATGGCACCAACCCTGCAAGTGCTATACAAGCGGGATTTCAAATAGTGGTTACCAAATGTGACGAAAACGGAAACGTTGACTTGGCAGATTGGAAAGAAAAAGCGGAAGCCAACAAAACTAAATTGGCAGGTTGCATGATTACATATCCTTCCACACACGGAATTTTTGAAGCGCATATCAAGGACATGTGCGAAATTATTCACGCTAACGGCGGACAAGTTTACATGGATGGTGCCAATATGAATGCACAAGTTGGACTCACAAATCCGGGTGCTATTGGCGCCGATGTTTGTCACTTGAATCTACACAAAACCTTTGCCATTCCTCATGGTGGTGGCGGTCCTGGAGTTGGTCCAATCTGCGTGGCCGAACATTTGGCAGCATATTTACCAAGCAAAACTTACGGACTAAACACCGTTTCAGCAGCTCCTTTTGGTAGTGCCAGCGTATTACCCATCACTTACGGATATATCAGAATGTTGGGCGAAGAAGGTTTGACGCAAGCTACGAAAATAGCCATCTTGAATGCCAATTATTTGGCTGCTCGATTGAAAGACAGTTATGGAGTGCTTTATACCGGTGAAAATGGCCGTGTTGGTCACGAACTGATTTTGGAAGCGCGCAACTTCAAAGCTACTTCAGGCGTTACTGAAGGCGATATTGCCAAACGTTTGATGGATTATGGCTTCCACGCTCCTACCCTTTCATTTCCTGTGCATGGTACTTTGATGATAGAACCAACCGAGAGTGAATCGTTGGCTGAACTGAACCGTTTTGCCGATGCCATGCTTCAAATTTTTGACGAAATAAAAGAAATAGAAAACGGAACTGCCGATGCCACAGATAATGTGCTATTGAATGCTCCCCACCCTGAATATTCGATTGTTTCTGATGAATGGAATCATCCTTACAGCAGAGCAAAAGCTGCCTATCCAACAGCTTGGGTAGCCGAAAACAAGTTCTGGGTAAATGTGGCGAGGGTTGATAATGCTTTCGGCGACAGAAATTTAGTGTGTACCTGCAGACCAACAAGTGATTGGGGAAAATAATACAGATATCCCTTAAAAAATTACCCAAAAGTTTAAATTTAACCATAACGTGGTAGATACATAAATTGAAGTTTTGGGTACTTTTATTACACAATCCTATCAAAATAGTAGTTTTTATAGAGTCGAAAAATACTTGAAGG
>JBAXAD010000302.1:0-3992 GCA_037142715.1 Paludibacter sp.
GTATCTGAGTGCAGCCAGTTTGTTGTACAGCAGCTCTACTTCGTATCGTAATTTTTCAAATGATCCGTTTTTGGGTGGAACAACGCTGAACGATTCTACCTCAATGTTTTCACTGAAACTTCACGACAATACTTTTGATACATCCTTTTACGCCTACAAGTCGGTATTTTGCTTCGGCAATGCATTGATTTGCCTTGGAAGTAATGTGAGCTGTACTTCTACAACTGTTCCGGTTTACACCACTCTTTTACAACATGAAGTGTTAACCGGTGAAAGTCTCAAAGTGAATGGAACTGCGGTTACTGCCAATCAAACCGGACTGGTACAGCCCGTAATTGCCGACAACCTAGGAAACCGATTTATCGTGAAAACCGGAACGGTTGACTTGAATGTGAATGGCACATTGTTTTCGGCAGTGATAAATCATGGAATGGCACCTAAAAGTCAGAATTACGCATATTATATGTTGCTTAAAAGCAATGATAATCAAGAAACTAAATACAAAACTGCTGCCACGTCGCCCATTAAAATTATTCGTCAAGACAATGTAGCCCACATTGTACAACAAACTGAGCAGAATACCTGGGGATATGCCATTTTTAACAGCTCAACTGCACTTACTGATCAATGGATTTATCAGGTAAATTCACCTTCGATGGTCATGTTGAGGCAAATAGACACGTCACGGATTCAACTTTCAATAAGCGATCCAGATATGCGGCGTGGAAGTGCTGCCAATTCCGATGCTATGTCCGATGCCATTTTTTATGATTCCGGAACCACGTTCAATTACCAGATTATTTTAAATGGCTTATATTCGTTGGATGGAACAAACCCCAATTTTACTGTTGTGAATGGTACAAATACAACTACTCTGAAAGTGACTGTTTCTGAAGGAAAATCTTATTCGGTTTCATTGAAAAATCTAATAACACAAATTGATTCAACCAAAGGGTATAACATTTTTCATTGTATGGGAACAGATATAAAAAACAAATATAAAATTGAATCTTCAGATAATCAAACCTTTAAACTTAGCGTATGTTCAATTGATGGTAGAATAGTGAAATCAGTTCCGGATATAAATTCCACCTATTTTCTCGATATTCAGGATGTGAGTAAAGGCATTTACATTATTTCAATGCAGAACCCAAGAGCCCGTTTGAATCAAAAAGTTATTGTGCAATAGTAAATAATTGGTATCTAAATCATGAAAAATAATAAGATAATTGCAATTACAGTTCCAATATTAGCAGCCGGTGGAGTTGCAGTATTCGCAATTCAGAATGCCGCTAAATCAGAGAAAAAACGCCCAAATATCATTTTGATAGTAACCGATGATCATGGTTATCAGGCAATGAGCTGTTATGGAAGTAAGCTGATTCAGACTCCGAATATGGATAGAATTGCGAACGAAGGAATGCGGTTCGACAATTGCTATGTTTCCAATTCCATTTCAGGGCCTTCACGTGCTTGCATTCTTACCGGAAAAATGAGTCACATCAATGGTTTTACCGATAATTCGAAATCTTTTGATGCCGAACAGATGACTTTTCCGAAATTATTACACGAAAGCGGTTATCAGACTGCTATGATTGGTAAATGGCACCTTACTTCCAATCCTCAGGGTTTTGATTTTTGGAGTATTTTGATTGGTCAGGGCGAATATTATAGTCCCGATTTTATTGAAAATGGCAAAGAAATCAGGGAAACTGGCTACGTTACCGATATTATCACCGATAAAGCCATTAATTTTCTGAAAAACAGGGATGCAAATAAACCATTTGCGATGATTTACAATCACAAAGCACCGCACATGAACTGGATTCCGGCACCACGGCATTTGGGTATTTTCAATAATACTGTTTTTCCTGAACCTGCAAATCTTTTCGATGACCATTCTGGTATGGGACGTGCTGCTAAAGAGCAACTTATGAATATCTCTACCAATATGTGGGAGGATGAAGTGTTGAAAATTGCTAATCCCGCCGATTTGGAAGGTAATTACGAAATTAAGGGCTACAATGAAAATAAAGCCGATTTTGCTCGTGCCAATAAAAGAGAAAATGGTTTAACCCAGCTTCGTGCCGATTATAGTAGAATGAGTTCCGAAGAAAAAATGAAGTTTAACGAAGCATATAAGCAGCGGAACGAAGAATATCGTACCCGTAAAATGACTGGAAAAGAGCTGACTTCATGGAAATATCAGCAATATATGCGTGATTATTTGGCAACTGTATTGGCGGTTGACGAAAATATAGGACGGTTGATGAAATACCTCGAAGACATAGGCGAACTGGACAATACCATTATCATTTACACGTCCGACCAAGGGTTTTATTTGGGTGAACATGGATGGTTCGACAAACGGTTTATGTACGAAGAAAGTCAGCGGACGCCATTTTTGGTTCGTTATCCAAAAAGTATAAAACCTCACACCATATCTAAAGCACTGAGTATGAATATCGACATTGCACCTACTTTGCTCGACATAGCAGGCGTTAAAATACCGGATGAAATTCAGGGTCGTTCGTTAAAACCTGTTTTTAAACTGGATGGAAAAGCTCCTGAAAATTGGCGCGATGCTGTTTATTACCATTACTATGAATACCCGGGATGGCACAGCGTGAAACGCCATTACGGAATCCGCACCGAGCGATATAAACTCATTCATTTCTACAATGACATTAACGAATGGGAAATGTATGATTTGAAAGGCGGCACTTCCGAGAAAAAGAATGTTTATAACGATCCACATTATAAATCTGTTCGCGAGTACATGCTTCGGTTATTGGAAAAAACCAGTAAGGAATACAAAGACGATGACCCGACTGAAAAAGTAAAGAAGTTTTGAGGAATTTACTATTTTATAATTTACTATTTACAATTAAATGAAAAACAATAACATACTGATAATTCTGTTTTTTTCAATGTGTTCATTCATGTTCGCACAAACCACGAATGCACAGGTTTCGGTGGATGCGAAAATGATAAACCATCCGCGTTTGCTACTACTCAAAGGTGCCGAAAAAGACTTGCTGAAAAATATCAACAAAGATAGGTATTGGCGCGATATGCACGCTGCATTATTGGTTGAAACCGACAAAATGCTCGATTTACCTTATAACGACCATAAACTAATTGGTAAAAGATTGTTGGACGTTTGTCGCGATAATCTACGCCGAATTTTCTTTCTGAGTTATGCCTACCGGATGACCGGCGATGAGAAATATTCTGATAGGGCAGAGGCAGAAATGCTCCAAATAGCTGCATTTCAGGATTGGAATCCTCAACATTTTCTAGACATTGCCGAAATGACATTGGCAATGGCTATTGGTTATGATTGGAATTACGACCGCCTTTCGGCTAAATCGCGCAAAATTATCAGTGAATCAATTATTGAAAAAGGATTGAAGCCATCCATGGAAAACAGTCACAATTACTGGTTGAAAGAGATTAATAACTGGAATCAAGTGTGTAATACCGGAATTTCAATGGGTGCATTGGCTGTTTATGAAGAAAATCCTGGGAGGTCGGTCGAATTGCTCAATCGTGCCATTCAATCACTGCCAAATGCTATAAAAGAATACGGCCCAGATGGTGCTTATCCCGAAGGTGTGGGTTACTGGGGATACGGTACAACCTTCAATACCATCTTTTTAGATGCCATGGAGCAAATATATCATTCAGATTTTGGGCTGACAAAAGCACCCGGTTTTATGGATACAGGATTGTTTCTTCAACACATGATTACACCTGCCATGAATCCTTTTTGTTACTCGGATGCTGGTCAGAAATGTTCATTTGAACCAGCCGTATTATGGTTTTACGGTAAAACAAAAAATCCTGCATTGCTTTTCAATCAGAAGAAATTTTACGAGGCCGATACCAAACAAAAATACCTGCGCGACCGACTATTTCCTGTGGCACTTTTGTGGGGTGCGGGTTGCGGTGCGTCACTCTCCAAAGCAACTGAACCCACTGAATTGATG
>JBAXAD010000303.1:0-3980 GCA_037142715.1 Paludibacter sp.
ATATCGGCATGTTCGAGCGTAGCTTTGCAGTTGTAGAAAACCGTTGGGCCGGGCGTTCTACTTCCGTCCACAAAATCATGGCGTCCATTGCGAGTAGTACAATTTTGAACCAAGCAACGTTGCCCGTTTATATTGAATGAATACCTGCGACCACCCGTAATAATGGAAATACCATCCAGCATCGAACAGCTGTCGACCGTTACGAAACTACCGCCATCATTCACATTTACGCATGAATAGCCAAAGGAATATGCGGTAACTTTTTTCACCCAACAATTTTCGACATTGTCCATATAAATGGCATTCCAACCATGCAGTTCGTCGGTGGACGACAGGTAAGCTGATGTCATTTTGATATTTTCAATACCGCAATTTGAAATACGTGCCGAATTGAATTTAACCATGTAAGCATTGGCATAAATAGGTTCGATAATATCCATAATCGGAGCATCCAACGTGATGTTATTTCCCTGAACAGCAGTGATTTTACGCTCAAAACTTATTTTATATCCTGATGCTGTCCAATTGGTGGCTAGTGGATCGATGTGTGAAAGAGTATCCATTCCGAGCATGTGAATCCAAGCTGTGTTTGGTTCGCGACGCACATGCACCCAATCGCCTACAGCAAAATTATGTCCACTTTCCACTGTTACAGTTTTAACTCCAACAGGTACAAATGCATCGGTGATTTGTTTTTGAGATGCAACAATATCTGTTTTGCCAGAAGCACCAACAATATTTATTAAATCGTACTGTACCGTTCCTGTTGCTTTGAAAATGGTAGTTATTCCTTCGCCGCGCAACACAAT
Organism: Paludibacter sp.; assembly: GCA_037142715.1. Taxonomy (GTDB): domain Bacteria; phylum Bacteroidota; class Bacteroidia; order Bacteroidales; family Paludibacteraceae; genus Paludibacter. The sequence continues at coordinate 810 of JBAXAD010000303.1, forward strand.
GCCACTTGCGGTAACGTTTATGGTTGTACTCATTTCATAAGTTCCTGCCTTAAAAAGTATTGTACCACGCACACCATTTATTAACGGCATTGCAGCTACTTCATCAATAGCATTTTGCACATTTGCCACATTGTCGCCCACAACGGCAGTTACCGTTTTTACAACCGCTATATTTGGAATGGCCTCTTCACTATTTCTATATCCCACACCACTGAAATCAGGAATTATAGTTCCTTTTGAGTCTGGTTTATAAGTCAGTTTTCCATTTGTATCAATAGTGACTAATGTGGTAGTTTGACTTATTATACTTTGTACAACAAGAAAACACAATAATGAAATGATGCTATTGATTTTTATCATTTGGCTGATTTGTAGTTGATTGAGCTTGTACTAATCATTCAACATTTTTCTTTTTTGCTTCCTTTCGGGCCTTGTTTGCTTCTTTATTCGCATGTCTTCCTGTGCCATCACCATTATCAATATAGCCTCCTTTTGGATTTAATCTGTCCATTTCAGCCTGTAGACTGGCACGCGCAGCAATGGCTACCTGATTTTTCGTATCAGCAGGAACCAGAATTTCTTCGAATGGCGCTTTGCTCATATCATACAATTGACCTGATTGATTGAGTTTCCAACCCATGTTTCTTACCCAATAATTATTGGCAAGCTGTACAAATAAAGAAGTACGTGGATTTCCTTTTTGTCCATGAATTTGTGCATTAAAACTCTGACCATCAAGTACTATATTTGTTGGAAGATTAGCTCCTGCTATTTCTGCGAATGTTTGTATAAAATCTGTTGAACTAATCAGATCGTTGCAAACTTTGCCTTTTGGAGTCACGCCCGGCCAGTAAACGATGAGTGGTTCCAAACTGCCACCTTCTTCCATTTTTCCTTTTTGCCCAATCAATCTGCGACCGCCAATGGTGGCTGCATCGGCATGTCCATTGGCTGTTCCATTGTCGCTGAAGAAAATGACAATGGTATTATCGGTCAATTCCAGTCGGTCGAGTTCTGTTCTAAGTTCACCCACCAATTTATCCATATACCTAATGTTGTCATCGTAAAAGTCCGTGGTATTTGGTTTGCTGTCAGGTGTTTTTGCTATTTCGCCATGTACGTGCGACATTGGATAATAGGCAAAAAATGGTTTGTTTTTATTTTTTGTCATAAAATCCACCAATTGTTTGTGCATCAAATCTGGCATGTATTCATTGTTTTTCAATACCAAATCAGTCCCATTCAGTCTGTATTTTTGAATCTTTTCGGGCGAACTCCAATATACGCCACTTCCGAAAAAACGGAGGTATTCATCAAATCCAAAATCGGAAGGGTCGAGTGGGAGCTGACCCCATTTACCAATAGATGTAGAAACATAACCAGCTGGTTTTAAGTAATCTGGAAGCATTTTTTCAGTAGGCGCAAATACTTCAGAACAAGCATCCTGATTGGTTGCACCTGTACGAAATCCATAACGACCAGTCAAAAGTGCAGCCCGAGATGGTCCACTCAAAGGATTTGCATAAGCATGTGTAAAACGCAACCCGTCACTTGCCAGCTTATCGATGTTTGGAGTTTTGTATTTGTCTGAACCATTGCAACCTATTTCAGCATAACCCAAATCGTCTGCCAGAATGAAAATGATGTTCGGCTTCTTATTATCAATTGATTTAACTGGCTCTTTTGCTTGTACTTGACCATTACTTGCTAGCATTCCTGACACAAGCATTCCTGCGGTTTTCAATAAATTTGAATGTTTCATTTTTTTATAGTTTTAAATTCAATGATAATATTAAACAAGGGAATTGTACTGAGATTTTTCACCACATGAACTATTGGTTCGGCAAATTTCACTGTGTTCGGAATCTGAATTCCACCGCCCGGTGTTCCGTTTGGATATAACCTTGGGTCGGTTAATTGAACTTCGTTAAGCCGCACCACCACTCGTTGCGCATGACTGTGAAGTGCGCGGGTATCGCCGCCTTCAAGTAGTTCTTCGAAGATTCGCATTTCACCATCTTCATAAACAATCGTATTTTTCAATGGCTCAATCCATTCTTCTGGACCTTTCGGTACAGGATGATTTTTTTTGAAAGCCACTTCGAAATAATCTCCTTTGGCAATGTCGTATTTTTCAGTGCTTTGAAATACAGCAACTTCACCTCGCTTCAATAGTTTTGTTCTTTTGTTATTACTAATTTTTGTATCAGTCAATGCTACAATCACCCGTGTTCCAAAAGCACCACTGTTTCCTGAAAATCCAACTGTTGCGTGACGCATCACTTTCACATATTCGTTTTCCAACGCCACCGAATCGGTTTGTGTTGTTGCCGAAATGTTTGATAAATAGAATAAGAGAGCGATGAATGTAAATATTATTTTCATGTAATGAACGACCCCTAACCACTAAAGGGGAACTAAGTTAGCATTGGTTTGTTAATTTTCTGTTTTCAATATTTTTATATAAAAAAACTAAGAAAATGGACTTGTTTAATTCCCCTTTAGGGGCTAAGGGTAATCTTTTCATTCAATCCCAAACACCATAAAATTATCAAACTGTTGATGACTAATGGTGGTTCTAAAACCAAAATATCCTTCTTTGTAAGGCGTTTCATCTTTCAGTTCCCAATACAATTCATCGTTTATGAAATAACGAACTAAACCATTCTGTACTATTATCTTCACCTGATATTCAGTGTTGCCTTTCAATAAATGTGCGGCATCCGTATATTCTTGTAATACAGGTTTATCGCCACCACTATTGTATTTTCGGAAGCGTGTATATTTGTTATAATGCCCACCAACCCCAGCGTAATAAAGGTTCAAGTTGTCATACGACGAGAATTTGCCATCACGGATAATTTCTTTTTCATTAGCAGGGTCAGAAGCCATCCAAAAAGCATTCAAATCTGATACACGGTCGTTTTTACCGCCTTTATCCAAAACCGTTACATCGTAGATAATCATGATATTGCCTTTCAACTTTGGTTTAAACCAAACCGTGGCACCAGCAGCAGCACTTACATCTAGCTTTCCATCAACGATTTGTATTGATGATGAATCTGGTGTTTCAAACTCTACTTTCCAATTTGAAAAGTTATTTTTGAAATTTTCGGTGTATAAAAGCTTTTCAGTTTTTACGGTGCAAACATAAGGTTTTTTAATCTCAGT
>JBAXAD010000304.1:0-3954 GCA_037142715.1 Paludibacter sp.
TGCTTAAATATACTTGAAATGGATTGGCTCGATTATAAATATTATAGACTGAAAAATTTAGTTCGGATTGAATGCCATGCCATGGTTTTAGTTTGCAATTGGCAGAAATATCCAATCGGTGATAAGCAGGCATTTCGAAACCATTGTATTTTCCATACTCTAAAATGATTTTATTGTCTATCATAAACCAACTTACTGGAAAATTGAGTCTACTACCTGATGCATAAACAAATAGAGCCGAAAAATTCCATTTTTCATTCAGTTTGTACATCCCCACCAACGAAACATCATGTCGTCTATCATTGCGCGCTAAAAAAGGCTTTCCACCATTCAGTTGGTCAAACTGACGGTAGCTCCACGCCAAATTATACGAAATCCAACCTGTAAATTTGCCAGCGTTTTTGCTCAACTTCCATTCAGAACCATAGGTCCAGCCTTTGCCCACCAATAAATCTTTTTCAAACATGGTATTTGAAAAAGTTGATTCAACGCCGTTTTTATACTCCAACTGGTTTTCCAGTGTTTTGTAATAAACCTCAACGCTCATTTCCCAATTGTTATCCAACAAATTATGAAAGTAACCACCAGAAAAGTGCCATGAAGATTGTGGTTGAACATAAAGTGAGGATGGAATCTGCAAATCGCTCGGAAAGCCAAATGAGAAAACGGGAACTTGATTAAAATATTGATAATGACGTGTAGCCGAAAGCTTTAATGAGGATTGAGGATTGATTAAATATCGTGTAAAGAGGCGAGGTTCTATGCTGATGGGGAAGGTTTTTACGATACTGTTAACTTGATAACTTTCATTTCCATCTGCTTTAAAATCGGTATATGGCCCTATCTGTGCATATAAATTGGCTCGTATACCAACATTGAAAAGCCAATTCTTATAAATCCATTCATCGCGCAAATAACCAGTCAATTGAGCTGAATTAATTATATTTCGTTCATTTTTGTTTTCAAAAGGAAGAATTGAATCAGCACTAAGTATTTGTGGAACAGCTGAATTATAAGAAATTTCGATACCAAATTTTATTTGGTGATTTCCTGCCAAATGGAAAAAATCTGCTTTGTAATTTAGGTTTTCAAATTGCGACCGTAAGTTGATACCACTTTTTTGCCAGTCAATTAAAGATTGAATTTGGAATTTGGAATAATTCAATTGATGACTCATACTCCACACATCATTAAAAAGATGATTCATTTTTAATGTTGCCGCTGTGTTTCCCCATGACGACGAATTTTCATTCAAATTGGAATTTTTGAGGTTCTTTATTTTCAAAACATCTTGGCCTGTATAAAAATCTCCAGTAAGCTTGGTTCGTGAACTAAGATTGAAAATAAAGCCTGTATTAAGGTCCCAAAATTCATATTTATTCTGAGTTAATTCTTTGTCAACTCCAAACAGAGTGAGTGTAGGAAGGATAATAGAACTTATATAACTGCCTCGAAGTGAGGAATAAACAGAGAATTTGGAATTGATTGGTAATTGAACAGCCATTCGGGAGGAAATAAGTCCGATGGAACCTTTCACTTCAATTTTTTCGGGAATCGCATTGACAGTATTTATATCAACAATGGATGATAGTCTTCCTCCATATTCGGCTGGCATTCCCGATTTGATAAAGCGCATTTGACCAATCAGGTCTGGATTAAAAACTGAAAATAAACCCAGAACATGCGTTGGATTTTGAATAAATGCACCGTTCAGCAGCACTAAATTCTGGTCGTTATTTCCACCTCTTACGTTTAAATCTGAGCTTGCTTCGCCCGCTTGCGAAACGCCACCCATATATTGCAAAGCTTTATAAAAATCATTTTCACCCATAAATTTGGGTAAAAGTTTTAGCTGCTTCACATCGATTTCGAGACCAGTAGAACCGCTTTTAAGATTGGCATCCTTCAATCTCCCTTTCACTTCAACTTCTTGAATATTAAACTCTTTCTGTGTTATGGATTGAGGATTAATGCTGTCGAGTGCAATTACCTGCTTTTCTTGTGCAGTAATATATTGAATTGCACCTAGGAGTATAAACAAGCACAACCTCCACCAATTGGCGGAGGTTGTACTTGTTCTTTTAATTTTCAAAACATGAATTGTTTCCAAGAAATGTAAATTTATCTATTATTGGAAAATTGCTTGATGTTTATTATTTCACTAGCACTGCCTCCAAATTTTTCGCTCTGATTTTGATGTAAATAGAAGCCCCAGTTTTGCTATATGCAGTTTGAACATAGCCCATCCCAATACCGACTTTGCTGTCGGGGAGCATGCAGCCCGAAGTAACGATGCCAATTACTTCGTCGTTTTCGTTGACGATTTCGTAACCGTGACGAGGAATGCCACGCTCTTTCAATTCAAATCGAACCAATTTACGACTAACACCTTCGTTTTTTTGTTTTTCCAGCAATGGACGGTCTATAAAATCTTTGCCGTAAACGAACTTTGTAATCCATCCCAAACCAGCTTCAATGGGCGAAGTGGTATCGTCAATGTCGTTACCATACAAGCAAAAACCTTTTTCCAGTCGCAATGAATCTCTTGCGCCCAATCCAATTGGTTTTATACCATATTCGGCACCCACTTTAAACAGTGCATCCCAAATTTTCAGGCCATATTCGTTGTAAAAATAAATTTCAAAACCACCTGCGCCAGTATAACCAGTATTGGAAATAATCACCTCATGCACATCCGCAATTTTGCCCACTGTGAAGCCGTAATATGGAATTTCTGATAGGTTAATATCCGTCAGTTTTTGCAGCATTTCAGTCGCTTTTGGCCCTTGCACTGCCAGTTGTGCAATGTGGTTGGAGGCATTTTCAATGATAGCCCCTTCGGTATTGTTGGCCACACACCAGTTCCAGTCCTTCTCGATATTGGAAGCATTTACCACCAGTAAATATTTATTTTCTTCGTAGTGATACACCAATAAATCGTCAACAATGCCACCCTTACCATTGGGAAAACAGGAATATTGCGCTTTGCCAATTGGAATTACCGAAATATCATTGGAAGTGATTCTTTGCAAAAAAGGAAATGCATGCTCGCCTTTTACCCAAAATTCGCCCATGTGCGAAACATCAAAAACACCAACGCCATTGCGGACAGTTAAATGTTCAACGCTAATTCCAGTTGGATATTCAATGGGCATATTATAACCCGCAAATTCGTGCATTTTAGCTCCCAGAGCTATGTGTGTGTTGGTAAATGGTGTTGTTTTCATTTTTCTTATGTCCAATGTCAAAAGTCTAATGACAAATGACTTTCTTGATTATTTTAAATTATTAATATCCCAGTAATTACCTAATTCTTTCATTCTCAAATTCTTTCATTCTTTCTCAGCCACTTTCTCAACAATTTTGATGATTACCTGCATGGCTTTTTCCATCGATTGCACAGGAACAAATTCAAAACGGCCATGGAAATTGTGTCCACCGGCAAAGATATTCGGACAAGGCAGGCCTTCGTACGAAAGTCGTGAGCCATCGGTTCCACCACGTATTGGACGCACATTGGGCGTTACTCCCACTTCGGTCATGGCCTCAAAAGCCAAATCGATAATATGCATTACCGGTTCAATTTTCTCGCGCATATTGTAATATTGGTCACGAAGCTCCAGTGTGGCTGTGTTTTCGCCAAACTCGGCATTTATTTTATTTACCAAGTGGGCAAATTCTTTTTTGCGACGTTCGAAACGGTCACGGTCGTGATCACGAATAATGTAACTTAATGACGATTTTTCAACCGTACCTTCCATGTTGGTTAAGTGAAAAAAACCTTCGTATCCTTCTGTATGTTCGGGAGTTTCGTGGCGAGGAATCATACTTGCAAACTGATGTGCGACACGCATCGAATTTAGCATTTTATGGCGTGCATAACCTGGGTGAACATTGATGCGTTACTCCCACTTCGGTCATGGCCTCAAAAGCCAAATCGATAATATGCATTAC
>JBAXAD010000305.1:0-3942 GCA_037142715.1 Paludibacter sp.
TGAAAAAGATAGAAAACATTGCCGAAATAAAACTGGGGAAACATGGCATATTGATTGAAAAAGACGATCGTTCAGGGTTGTTTTTACCACAAGTAGCTACGGATACTGGTTGGAGCAAAGAAGAATTTCTGGGACATTGTGCTCGTGACAAAGCACATATTGAATGGGACGGTTGGAAAACGGCGGATATTTATATTTTTACGGCTACAGTTTTTGCGTAAAAAAACCACTAACCCCTAAAGGGGAATTAAATTACCATCGTCAGTTTTATTCATTACATTTTTCATCCTGAATTTAAAAAAACTAAGGTGCAACCAACACTTAAGAAACAAATGAAGAATAGCACGCGGATTTTGCGGGTTAAGCGGATTTAATACGGATTAGAAAAAATGCAAGCATTTTTGATTTTGTTCTTAAATCAATTTATGAAGTAAATTTTAAATCCGTTTTTTTATCCGCTACATCAGGGAAATCCGCGTTCCATTCTTAGTTCTTTTGTTTTATTACATTTTTCGTCCTGATTTTTCAAGACTCGGATGCTACAAACTACTAGCTACAATCTACTAGCTACAATCTACTAGCTACCAACTATTCCCATTTTCCTGCTATCTTTTCATTGCAAAACGGACATTGACCATTGCGAATTATATTTTTCTCAATCAGATAACTGAAACGTTCCACCAGCAGCTGTTTGCAATTGGGGCAGACAGTATTTTCGCCAAATAAATCGGGTTGGTTGCCAATGTACACATATTTCAGGCCTGCTTCCAATGCGATGTCTTTGGCCAAAATCAAGATTCGCTCGGAAGTGGCTGGTAAATGAGCAAGTTGATAAGTGGGAAAGAACCTACTAAAATGCAGCGGTGTGTCATCAAAGCCATTTTCGAAAAGCCACTTACACATTTTCCGAATCATTTCGGGGCTATCGGTATATGTGGGTACCAACAGGTTTGTGATTTCGAGCCACACAGCATTGTTTTTCAACACTTTCAAAGTGTCAAGCACTGGCTGCAACCGTCCGCCCACAAGCTGCCGATACATCAAATCATCGAAACCTTTGAGGTCAATGTTGGCAGCATCGAGGTACGGACAAAGGTCGAGCAATGGCTGTTCATTGATATAACCGTTGGACACAATCACTGTTTTCAGTCCTTTTTCGTGCGCTATTTTTGCAGTATCTAACAAGTATTCGTAAAAAACGGTTGGTTCGGTATAAGTAAATGCTATCAAATTGGTATGGTGATTGATAGCCTGTTGCACCACTTCATTGGGCATTAAATTGTAATGCTGAATTTCATCGGGTGCAGATTGAGAAATCTCCCAGTTTTGACAATTCAGACAACGCAAATTGCAACCTACAGTGGACAAAGAATATATTTGTGACCCCGGAAAGAAATGAAAAAGGGGCTTCTTTTCAATAGGATCCATGTTGAGAGAACAAGGATTGCCATAAGTAATGCTGTATAGTTCACCTTTGTTATTCACTCTTGTTTTGCACAATCCAGCACTTCCTTCCTTGATAACACAATTATACGGACAGAGATGGCAACGAACAATATCACCAGAAAGTTTTTCCTGATAAAGTGCCAAACGACTCCATTTATCCAATATGATTGTATTCATTGAAGTAGGTATTAATCAATAAAACTAAGAAATAAGCCTCATCAATCTAACAAGCTTAAGGGTAAAACTGTTGAAAAATGATGTATTAGAAACTGTAAAGTAATTCAATTTTTGCAGCATTTTGTTACAATAAAAATATTCATACATAGTAAGTTATCATTTTTTCGATGTTCTATTTTGTAACACATATTAAGATTACATTAACTATCTATGTCATTCTAAAATCAAAGTATTGTAATTCAGAAACATACGTAATTATACTTATTCATGTAATCACTACAAAATAGAATGAGCAAATATACAATTCAAATTTTAGGTATTTTTGTAGGATAAAACTTTAAAACAATTTGCCATGCGTAAAATAATCATTCCGATAATGATTTTGCTATCTTTTCAATTATCCTTATCATCACAAAACGAAAAAATAGTTCAAAGTGATGGTTTGTTTTTTACCGATGCCACACAAACAAAATTGTACAGTGGAGAATTCAAAGAGTATTTTGCCGACAAATCAATCAAAGTTGAAATAAACATCAAAAACGGCAAACCAGAAGGTGCGTATATCGTTTATTTTGCAAATGGTAAACCCAATGAAGTCAGGGCCTACCGCAACGGAGTGTTTCATGGCGTGTGGCGAACTTATAATGAAGCCGGTATGCTGATAGCTGAAGCTGAATACCGCGACAATAAAAAACATGGCATTTGGCATGTGTGGGATGATTCTGGTATTATGCGCTACGAAATGCAATACAGCAACGGTAGTAAATCAGGTACTTGGTATATGTGGGACGAAAAAGGAAAACTGATATCTGAAAAGAAGTATTAGAAGGTAGTTGATAATTGATAGTCTAAAAACAAATTAAACTCTTCACAACATTGTATATCATTTGTAACCATTTTGTAATAACATCAACGTAACTTTGTAGCATATTTCAATTCACGAAATTAAATACACAATCTATAAAAAATACAGTTATGAAAAAGATGTTTCTTCTTTCAATCCTTTCAGTTTTATTTGTATCAATGAATGTATCTGCGACTCCAAAGCCAGAACCAAAAACTGAAACGCAAGTACAAACTACTGTACTACGTGGCTTAGTAAATGATATACTAACAAACGAAACCCTAGCAGGAGCTACTATCACTGCCAATGGACAAAAAGTATATAGTGATTTGGATGGTAATTTTGTAATTTCAAACATATGTAATGGTAAATGTGAACTCAAAATCAATATGATTTCTTATAAAGATCAATTATTGGAGATTGACACAAACAGTAACAGTATTGTGAAAGTAAAAATGCAACAACGATAATTCAAAACACTAAATTATAGTAGAGGCAAATCAGTATATGATTTGCCTCTTTTTTTGTCCTAGTAAATCATTAAAAATTAACAAAGCATTAATAATGAATTTGTAACATAAGACACACAAAATTGTAATAATTTTTTTGTTCCTTTGTTAAATATATCAAAAGTGAATAAATTGAACTATTCCATAAAAAAAAAGAACGTAGAAAACAAAAAAAGTAATATTATGAATCCATATCGAATTTTGGTAGTTGACGACGAAGAAGATTTATGCGAAATACTTCAGTTTAACCTTGAAACAGAAGGCTACAATGTAGATGTAGCTTATTCTGCTGAAGAAGCGTTGACCAAGGAGATAACAGAATACAATCTCTTATTGCTGGATGTGATGATGGGTAAAATATCGGGGCTCAAAATGGCAAGAATTATTCGCAGCAACCCAGAAACATCTTCATTACCAATAATTTTCCTAACTGCCAAAGACAGTGAAAACGACCGCCTGACAGGTTTTACAATCGGAGCTGATGATTATATTTCAAAACCATTCTCAATACGTGAAGTAATGGCAAGGATAAAAGCAGTAATCCGCAGAGTGGAAGCAAGAAACCAAGTAATAGAACAAGAATTATTACTTACTTACGAAAAGTTGGAGATGTCATTAAAAAACAAAAAAGTAAAATTAGATGGCATTGAACTTTCATTCACGAAAAAGGAATTCGAGATATTAAAATTCTTTCTCGAAAACCGAAACCACGTATTTACCCGTGAAGAATTGTTGACACGAATTTGGCCAGATGATGTGTATGTACTTAACAGAACTGTAGATGTGAACATTACAAGATTAAGGAAAAAGATTGGTACATACGAAAGAAATATTGCGACAAGACTGGGATATGGATATTGCTTTGAAGAATAAGGTCATTTACTATTTTTTCATTTACAATTTACCATTGATAAATCAATGTCGTTTAGATAAGGAATTGATTTAAATAGTTGAAAAATAGTTCTT
>JBAXAD010000306.1:0-3928 GCA_037142715.1 Paludibacter sp.
ATTTGTTTGCTTTGAACCTGCTCAGGCAGTGGTTCATTTAGGTTGGATGCATTTGAATTTATTACCAAAAGTGGCATAAAAACTGTTGTTTGAATAATACAGGCGAGTATTATTCTTCGAATGGTGGTTCGATTTTTCATAAATATAATTTTGGATTTAAAATTATGACAAAGATATTAATCCTTTACAAAAATCAAAGGGGACAAATAAAGATATTAGGGGGGTTAATTGGGTAAATGAGTATTTTAGACTTTTTATAATTAAAGCTTAGGAATTATTTTACGAATTTACATGTACAGTTATAATTTAAATACTTACGATGGGAACTCCATTGATGAAAGATTTCATTTGAGTAAAGATATTGGTAATAATGTGAAAGCTTATTATATAATTATTTTTTTATAGCTCAAAAATATAGTGCAAGGTGCAAGTGTTTCTATATAGAAACTTGCACCTTGCACTATGTATAAATATTTAGTAATATGATACTTGCGTAAGTCAAATTATTTGTGTAATTTTGAACCTGAAAGTTAAGCAGACAACCATAAGTCATTGACCGACAAAAAGTGTTCTTTTAGTATATTTCCTAATTCGTACCCCATAAGGGTGAATGGAAGGATAAATCACTGAATATCAATAGGATAATAAAGGAGGTTCACAAACCTCTCTCTCCGCAATATATGCTGATAATCAGCAAATTACATTTAATAGGGACTAAATAAGGGACTAAAAAACTTATTTAGTCCCTATTATTTTCTTCAGACTCAATCATATTGTTTTCAGTGGAATATCAAAACTTATCTACTAAAGCATAAAGCCCTTTTCTTTCCATTTTAGCCTTCATATTTAGAATTTGATAGTTTGTTAGTTCACGACAATAATAGCGGTCAAAAGGCTTCGCATAGCCTTCTGCAACCATTATTTCATTGATACATCTACCATCCGGTAAATATCCATAAGCTAAGGTCCTTCCATAAACATCTGAATGATTTTCTTTCTCTAATTCTATGGTTATATTAGTGCCTGGTAGAATTAATTCAATTAAAAAATTGAATGATATTCTACCAAGCATCATCAAAAGTTGTCCGGCAACATGAGTTTCTCTTTCATCTTGAATTAATTTGCGACATCCTTTTATTTCTGGGGCATCTATCCCCAAAAATCTAATTTCCATTTCTTCTTTACTGAAAATACTTTTCAGAATTAGTCCATCACCATCAACAACTTTGTTCAAAAATAGTCCAGTTGAGATAATAATGGGGTCTTTTACGTTTAATTGCATTGCTTTACGTTAGTTTAACTGTTGATTCCCTGTTGTTTACGTCGTAAATTTACAAAATATTTTTCGAACTGAATTATAAATTTAAAATTTACTATTATGGCACGTCAATTAGGGCATGTAAATTACGGTGGTACAATCGGACAAATCCGCCACTTTAAAATAAAGGGTTTAAATGGTAATTTTGCAGGACTGAAAGGTGGTGCAACAGGTGACCAAATCAAAAATGACTCTGCATTCGTCAGAACTCGTGAAAATATGAATGAGTTTGGTGGTTGTGCAATTGTTGGTAAATCATTGAGAACTGGGCTTGCTCAGATAATGAAACAAATGAGTGACCCGCAATTAGCTGGTCGTTTAACTGGAATCATGAAAAAGATTAATCTCGAAGATCAATCTGAAGCTCGTGGTTATCGTGCAATTTTGGTTTCGGTGCAACCTCAGTATTTGTTGGGATTGAATTTCAATCGTCACAACAGTTTTGAAGGTCTTTTCACTGGAGAGGTTGAAACGTTGGCATCAGCAGAACGCGATTCTGTAACTTTGAATGTTGAACCTTTCAGCACGTTGAACAATGTGAACGCTCCCGCAGGTGCAACTCATTTCCGTTTGGTAAATGCAATTACAGTTTTGTCGGATTTCGCTTTCAATGCCACTACAAAGGTTTACGAACCTATTGAGCCAACATTGAACGAAACTTCAAAAATCACTTACTCGGATTATATCGAGTTGGGAAGCTCGGTTGCTGCTCCGCTTTCGGTTGAAAGTGTGTTGCCCGGTACTCCAACTATGACTGCCGACGTTAGTTTGATCAGTTGTGTTGGGATTGAATTTTATCAGAAAGTTGGTGCAAACTACTACATTTTCAGTGTAGGAAACAGCTTGAAGATTAAAAACATTTTCTGATAATTCATTTCAGAAACTTTCGAAAAAGCTCTACCAAATGTGGTGGAGCTTTTTTTGTGTCCTGTTGTTTCGGAATTGATATACTGAGTGCACTTAGGGTGCAATCATGGTGGGCTTATGGTGGGCTTATGGTAGGCTTACCCATCTGCTACAATAAAGCTATACAGAATCAACTGCTTTGCTTTATCAATGGCTTTTAGATTTTGCTTTAGCTGGTTCTCGATTTTGTTCATACTCTGAAATGCTGCAACCATTTTTTCAAATTGTGATGGTTTAATGGCTGCTTTGTCCAGATTTTCATTAATGCATGATTTTATATCCCGCAAAACTATAAACGGAATAACAGACCCTCTCAGGTATTGATAAAAAGCTTTAGACTGCCATAAACAGAAAAGTAACCAGTACACCTGTTCTTTGTCTTCGGTGTTGTTGAATTGGATTACAAAGCAATTCGGACATGGCGTTAAAAGTGGCTTTCCACTATTATTTCCTTTGTTAAGGATAAAGAAATGAGGTTTTGTAATTTCATCTTTCTGATTGAAAGACTTCAAAATAAAGGTACACATGAGGATAACGATTAAAGGGTGAATAAACGAGGGACTACCCCTGCAAATAATTTTTACCCCCAGAAAAGAGAAAGAAAAAAGAAAAGAAGAAAAAAAAGGATATACTCTTCAAAAGCCAGAGAAGCGCCGGCTGTCAAGGTTTTTTGGCAAAATACTACCCGAAGTGAAACGAGGTGTGGAGATTATGCCAAAAACCCGTAGGGCTTGACCTTTACTGACGGTAAGCGAAACGGCTATCTTTGTATATTCATTTTTTTTGGCGGAAAACGTATTATGCTTTCTTGTTGTATTGTATTGTTTTATATTGTATTGAATTGAATTGAATTGAATTGAATTGAATCTACCTGCATAATCTTATATTATCTTCTTTGATTTACATTATATAGAGTTGTATTATATTCTGCCTGAAGGGCATAAAAACTACAACTGCAAAAGAAATTTGGAGTGGGTGGTCGGGGGTTGGCGTGGGAGAAGCAGGTTTAAACCGATATTAAGATATGGTAAAAACAGCCTTGAGCTAGCGTTGATAGCAAGGCTTAAAAGCGAAATGAAGAGAAACGGAATGAAGTATTAAGCCTGTGCGTTGTGTGCGAGCCGCTGCGAGTGGAGCGAATGCCCCAGACACAGGAAGCGCAGAGCGCGGTGGCTGGGTGCTGCCGGCAGCCAGTTTGGCGCATTTTTTTGCTCGAACGTTAGCGTTGGAAAAGGCAAGGGCTGAAAGTAATGAGTGAATGTAGTGGATTGTAGCGAAAAGAACGATAAGGGGTTTATGTGTGCGGTGGTGAAGCTTTGATGAGTGAAACGGAACAATGCTGCAACTACAAGGATATTTGCGTGGGAAAAGACATAGACCCCTGAAAGTGATTGTAGCGGAATGGAACGAAATGAGCGAATGAATGACAGCTCTTGTGTGGGGTTGGCGTAGCGGTGTGAGTGAAGGAGAGTAGTGAAATAAAATGAACGAAAAGACTGAGCGAATACGGCAATTAGCCAACATGAAAAGTGAGTTGCAAAAAATGTGACAAACTGAAACAGCATGAGCGACCGCAGGCGAGCAAAACTCTAAATGGTGGCTGACCCCTATTAAAAATAATATGAGCGTAAGCGAATACCTTAAAGGGGTTTAGGGGGCAGGTGCAACCATGACTGAGGAATGACAGAACGTGGTGAACAAAAC
>JBAXAD010000307.1:0-3911 GCA_037142715.1 Paludibacter sp.
ACAAATTAGTTCCTATTAGTCATTCACTTTCAAATGGAGATCAGGCAGAAATTATTACTTCAACAAAACAAGTTCCGAAAGAAGACTGGCTTCATTTTGCGGTTACCACTAAAGCAAAAAATAAGATCAGAGATTATCTGAAACAGGAAAAAATGCGTTCATCACTCATGGGGAAAGAAGTGCTTGAACGTAAATTCAAACACGAAAAAATTGCCTTCAACAGTGAAAATTTAATTCCATTGCTGCATTATTTTAAAGTTCCAACGGTGAGCGAATTATATTTTCAGATCGCGAATGATACGATTGAAAAAACCAAACTTAAAATAAGTGAGATTATTGATTACTTTAATGCCAAACGGCAGGAAGAACATCAAAATAAGGCACAAAAGAAAGATCATAAAGCACCTGTAAATATCTCTAAAAATACAGTAATTATAAGTGATGATATTGACCTTCCTTATACTTTTGCAAAATGCTGCAGCCCTATACCGGGAGATGATATTTTTGGTTTTGTAACAGTTGGTGAAGGTGTAAAAATTCACCGCACAAATTGCACAAATGCCATTGGTTTAATGTCGAATTACGGGTATCGCATCATCAAAGCTAAATGGGCTCAGGATATGCTTGACAGTTCCCGCGCTTTTATCACCAATATTAAAATTTCCGGAATTGACAGTGTGGGAATTGTGAGTACTATTACCGATATTATTTCAAAACAACTGCAAATAAATATGCATTCCATTAGTGTGGGTTCAAAAGAAGGAATGTTTGAGGGAACAATTGAACTGGAGGTTTATGATACCAACCAATTGGAAGAACTGATGAACAAAATAAAAGCCTCAAGCCCGCTGATAAAAGTTAGCAGGGAAGATCTGCCTGTTGCCGGTTAAATTGTTTTTACACAAACCGGTATTCAAAAAATAAAATTGATAGCATAAAAAAAACCTGCTCAAATTTGAGCAGGTTTTTTTATTGAATTATAATAAAATAGTGTTATTTACTAACAACAAATTTTTGAGTTGCTGAACCTTCAGCAGATTTGATATTAACGAAATATATTCCATTGTTTAAATTGGAAGCATCAAAGTATACACTGTGCTCACCTGTAGAGAATGCACCTTGTCTAACATCCATTACTTTTTTGCCAACTATGTCAATAATTTCAACTGTAACATTAGATGTAGAAGTTAAATTGAAATCAACCTGAGTAATTCCGCTTGTTGGATTTGGGAAAATTTGAGCACCAATAACAGTATTGGTTTTTACTTCATCAACTCCAACACCAAAAGCAAGTGGAACTTCAACTACATTCAGGATTTGAACTTTTGTTGGATCAGGATTGTAAACTGATATAAAAGCAACAATCTTGGTAGAACCCGGTTTGTTTTGAGCAGGTCCTGCTTTTGTGTATTGATATTTAGTATCAATATTTGTATTACCCGGGTAATCAGCATCTGCAACACTAACTAATGCAGGAAGAGTATATGAGTAATGTTGTGTTTTAGAATCGTTAAGTAAAGAAAGAGCAGGAATAATTCCTGATTGTCCGTATGGAGTAGTAAGAATATTTCTTACTACATGATTATGATTATATCCGTAGAAATACTCAGGTTGGTTATATAATTCATGAGAGGCTCCGCCTGCTGCAGATCCGGTTTTAGCATAATAACTGTGTTGAGTCCAGGTTGTACTGGTTGTACTGAGCATAGGTCCGCGAACAGCATCTTCAACTATATAAACGTTAACACGTAAGTCTCCATAAATATAATCTACGAAATCAACCTTTACATCAAAATCAACAACACGTGTAGTTGCATTATAAGTTCTGTTTGCTATGCTAATATTTAATGGAGTAATAGCACTAAGCCTTGTTGTAGCCATAGCAGCCCATTGACCTCTATTAAGTCCAACAGTTGCTTGTCCATTGAACAAAAATTTATCTACTGTTCCATAAGGATAACCTGTTTGATAAGTTGTGTTAATAATTTCGCCAGTTGTAGTTGACATTCCATCAGAATTATGGTGAACAACTCCAACTACTTTGGGATTAGCAGCAAGAATATCTCTTAAAATTAAATGTCCGTCAACGCAGTAACCACACCATCCTCCTGAACCTTCTTCAATCAATACTTGTTTGTTTCCGGTAATTCCTTTGTTAATAACAAAGTTTAAAGTGAATGTATCAGATGTCGCTGTTCCTCCATTAATAGCACTTAACCATACTTTTACGGTTTTTAAAAGACCAACATCACTCGCTGAACCAACAAAATTAACAGGATGAGTAATCATAGTTGGAACCGATGAAGATCCTGGTATTGCTCCGGAAAGACTTCCTGAAACAGTTGCTCCACCGTTAATTGAATAATTAAAGTTTGCAGTTGTAATACTTGCTGAACCCATATTTGTAGCATCAACAGCAATACTAACAGAGGTATTTGATGTGTTTAACGGAGTCTTACTTCCAACTATATGTGCATCAATTGCTACTTGTGTTCCAGTTTTAAAAGTATAAACATCTGATAAAGCTGCATTATAACTACCATTATTTCCACCAAAGTTTAAACTAGGACTTCCTGAAACCTGAGTTCCAACTGTTCCAGTTGAATTTTGACAGCCAATTGTAGCTGAAAAAGTTCCAAAACCATAATTTTCAACTATGTCAAAACCTCCGGCTTCATATAAACGAATTGCATAGTATGTTACATTACTAGTGCTTGCAGCTCCCTGAGCTAATCTCCATTGAACAACAAATACTCTGTTTGGAGAAGAACCATAAGTTGATGAATTCACATCGCTTGTGTATGTACTAAGATTTAATATTGTTTGATCATCCCAAAAAGCAAATATTGCATTTTTAGGAGCAGATGCTGATGGCAATGCAATATTATTTTTATTATCAACTGTTTGAGATGAATCAAAAGTAATGTAACCGCTCGTACTTGCCTTAAATGCATAAACTGTATTCCCGTAAAATTTCCAATTGGTAAATGGTAAATTAAGCAATCCGGATAGAACATTAGTTTGTGCTGAAGTTCCTGAAATAATTGTAGTGACAGATGTGGGATTTAATGCATAGGGCGATGTTGTCCCCATGGATTTAATGACATAGTATTGAGCAAAAATACTCCCTGTGCCAAGCAGCAATGCTGCAGATAGTAATAGTTTTTTCATTGTGAATTTGGTTTAGTTTTTATGATAATTATTTAGATTATTTATTTAGTAAATCATTTGCATCTTAGAAAAAAAAAAGCATAAAAGCAAGATTTTTTAAGTTTTAAATGTAAGGCTACCGTTAAAACTTTATTTAAGCTTTGATAAGTGAAAATTATTCGCCTATTTTTGAAAGCAAAATAATCGTACAAAATGAAAAATATTTTACTAACATTTTTATTGTGTTTTGCAGGCTTTATAAGTTCTGCACAAACTTTGTCAGTTAATCCTAAACTGTTATTTGGTTCAGGCTCAAATTCCGGTGGTCAGGATTATATCTGTACAGTTACAAATAATACAACTGATACTACCGATATAAATTTTAAATGGAAAATATTAAAATATAATCCACCAAGTGCATGGTTAATGTCGTTTTGTGATCCCGTAAATTGTATTGCATCAATAGCAGTTGGACAGGCTGGAAATTTTACAATTTCGAAAGGGAAATCCGGTCAAATGCACATTACTTATACCTTTAATAACACTCCCGGTTCCGACACTCTTAGAGTATCCATTCAAAGTATATCGAATCCGTCAAATGCCGATACTTTTACGTTATATACCAATTCGTGGAAAACAGGTATTAACCAGGTAAGTCAAAACCATACAATAAGTATTTATCCAAATCCGGTTAAAGATTATTTGAATGTAAAGTTCATCGCAACTAACTCTTCTACTATTGAAATCTATAATATTATTGG
>JBAXAD010000308.1:0-3892 GCA_037142715.1 Paludibacter sp.
GACAAAGGAAGTAAATTGTATATTTTCGGCATTACCTTGGTGGCAACACTTGGAGGTTTGCTTTTTGGTTACGACACAGCCGTTATTTCGGGTGCTGTCGATTCACTGAAAACGGTTTTTCATTTAAATGAAGCCACTTATGGCAGTATGGCCACCTTCTATCATGGTGCTACAGTATCTAGTGCATTGATTGGGTGTATTCTTGGTAGTGCCATTTCGGGTATTTTCGCTGAGTTTTTCGGACGCAGAAACTCACTATTTATTGCGGCGTTATTATTTTTCATTTCGGCTTGTGGTGCTGCCTATCCCGAAATTTTCTTTTTCACAAAAGGCGAAGGTTCAGTGTCAGTACTGATTGCTTTCAACATTTATCGTATCATTGGCGGTATTGGCGTAGGTTTGGCTTCTGCCATTTGCCCTATGTACATTGCAGAAATTGCACCGGCAGATATTCGTGGAAAATTGGTTTCGTGGAATCAGTTTGCCATCATCTTCGGTATGTTGGTGGTTTATTTTGTCAACTATTTTATTACAAAAGGACAAGCACAAGAATGGATTGACGCTTCAGGATGGCGTTATATGTTTGCGTCAAATGCAGTTCCAGCTGCTTTGTTCGGAATATTGTTGTTTTTCGTTCCCGAAACTCCTCGACATCTGGCGTTGATAGGTCACGATGACAAAGCGTTGTTCATTCTTGGAAAAATCAACGGTTCCAATAAGGCCAAGGAAATTTTACAAGAAATAAAAGATTCAGCACACGAAAAGGTGGAAAAAGTATTGGCTTATGGCTGGAAAGTGCTGATAATCGGCATCTTACTTTCGGTATTCCAACAAGCTGTAGGTATCAACGTGGTGCTATACTACGCTCCCACTATTTTCAAGAATCTGAAATTAGAAGACCCAATGTACCAAACGGTAATCATGGGTTTTGTGAACATCATTTTCACCTTGGTAGCTATCTTTACTGTAGATAAATTTGGACGTAAACCGCTGCTCATTATCGGTTCTGCGGGTATGGCCATCGGTATGTTTGCCATTGGCACATTGGCTTATCTGAACATAATTGGTGTTAGTACCTTGATTTTCATTGTTATCTATTCGGCTTCGTTCATGATGTCGTGGGGACCAATTTGCTGGGTGCTGATTTCGGAGATATTCCCGAACACCATCCGCGGAAAAGCAGTGGCCATGGCCGTTGCAGCACAATGGATTGCCAACTTTGTGGTTTCTGCCACCTTCCCTTCATTGGAAGCATTTAGCATATCATTCACCTACATTCTTTATGGTGTAATGTCTGTACTTTCAATATTATTTGTATGGAAAATGGTGCCCGAAACCAAAGGCAAAACATTGGAAGATATGAGTAAATTGTGGAGAAAATAGAAGCATTGACCATTTAGTCATTTACTATTTACTATTTAATCGTCTCAACATTCTTATGGAAGTTGGGACGATTTTTTATTTCTGCCATTTTGTAAATCCTAGAAATCAAGTTAAATATACAGCACCTTTTAAATATGCACTATATGTAACAGCTTTCGTAATATAAAGATACATAGCAATTTAAACAACTACTGAAGAATGGGTTTTATGTGAAACCTAAATTAAATAAACTCCGAAAAGAATATTTTTACAATCAAATTATTATCTTTGTGGGGTTTAATGAGGCTTATATATACAAAAAAAGCCTCGTAAACAGGTATACGAGACTTTTAATTAAAGGATTGTATGTACTAATTTTAAATGGCAACCGTACCCGAATTCCCGTTCTGTGCGGTTGTCGTCGTGTTTATAATACTTACATTTTTTGCTTTACGTGAGGCGGTTTGTTTACGAATTGTTGTTCGTGTTTTTTCTTGTGTAGAAAAAACCGAGAAAGTATTGTTCAAACTATCAATTAATGGTTTATAATCAACCTCAGGATATTGCACCTGCGCTATTACAATCACATTCATCAAATTTGTCAATGCAAATTCAGCATTAGATCGTACTTCAATTGTTCGTACGTTTTGACGATCACTGCTTTCTTTTTTATCTTTCTCTACTTGACGGTAACTTTCTTTTAGCGATTTCAATTCATCAAATTGAACACTCAGATTCAAGGTATTAATTGCAGTTTGAAGTGCAGTATCCACTTCCAACCTCAAATACATCTCATCCAAAACGTCTGATTTCACTATTGAATTTACTTTTACGATAGGAACTAAATAGCGAACTACAAACGGAGTAATAACCTCCAATTGTGGAATACTATAAACCGTACTTGACGAATTCAGCAATTTGATTTGTGCAATCAAATTGCAAATTAGCTTTTTACGATTTTTCCTAATTACCCCAAGCTCCTTGGATTTTGGATGTTTCCCTTCCCGCACCTGCAATAAACGTAGCTCCGTCTGAGACTCCACTAGTTTATCGTACACAAAACCTAAGTTCAGTGCTACCGGGTTAAGTTGATCAAAAATACCAACAACTGTGTTAACTAACTCTCGAAACTCATTTTTCCATAATCTGGAAAAAGAGATAAATAAAAATACAAATTTTTTCATTTTACTAATTATAAATAATGATAAAAATAAATTTCGCGCATTGGCATCACATAGACCTCTCAACTGCATTAAAATAACCTGTTTTATTTAATAAGTTAATATTCCCAACCTCATAATGTCAAATAACGCTGTAAATCAATCAATTAATGATTTCATATTTGTGATTAACCTACGGAGCAAATGTACTAAAGAATTTGACATCTCAAAAGAAAAAATATTATTTGTTTTCAACAAACACAAGTATGTTTCCGATTTAATAAATAACTACCAGATATACAGAAGTATGTAAAATTGAAATTCGAAATATATTTCCCAAAATGAATTTCATTCTAAATAGAGTAGAATTATATTCCGAAGGATTAGAAGTAGAATAATGGAGTTATGCCATTGTATTACAAATAAATACCATTAAAATGGATTGAATATTACAAACTTGAAAAATCATCCATAAAATTAAATACTGTTGAATTTTCAAACATCACTTTTGTTATCATTAAAAAAAAATAATACATACTATCATCGCTATTCTACAATTTTCAGCCCGCATTTTCACCATTCAATTTATCTCTCGTAGCTTACAAAGGGAAGAATCACATCGTGCATCAGCCGATCGTAGCCTCCGTTTGATAAATTCACGCCTATATTTGGGCATTTGTAGCCTCCGATGGATAGATTCTTGGGGCACTTCATGCGATTGTAGCCCCAGATTGGTTAAAATATACCCTTATTTTATCTCTCGTAGCCTACGAAAACTAGAATCACATGATGAATTTTCCCATCGGAGGCTACGAGAGAAAGATGCATACCTGTAATTTTGCCAATGTAAATTACAAAATGACGATGTAAACCTTGTTTCTTTCAATTGTAAATTACAATAAGAGGAAGCACGATGTGATTGTTTCCGGTGGAGGGTAGGAAAGAGTGAGATATGAGATGAACCAAAATATATTTTCAAATTAAATAGAAATGTTACTTATAGTCTTTGATTTATAGTCAACAAATCATGACTTTTGTAGCTGCAAAATTGGATAACTAAGATATGGATATTAAAACAAATTTAGGACTGAGAATAAAAGCCCTACGAGACATTAAAGGTATGGCTCAAAAGGATTTGGCTTATGGAGCAGATTTAGACCGAAGCTATATTGCCAGCGTGGAAAGTGGACAGCGGAATGTCTCCATTGTAAATATTGAAAAGATAGCGATTGCCCTTGGAGTGAGCGTGAAGCAGTTTTTCGAGGATGCGATTTTTGGTGAGATAAAGGAAATGTAAGGTTAATAATTAGATTACTTGTAACTACTCAGCACCAATACAAATGTATCAATAGTTATTTGCCACGGCAAGG
>JBAXAD010000309.1:0-3874 GCA_037142715.1 Paludibacter sp.
ACCAACGATATAACAGTTCCTGACAAGGATATGGAAGTCCTAAAAAAGCATTTTTCGCATTGCTTTGACAAGGATGGAAACTTTCAATTGGAGAAATTTAGACAAAATTTATGCGAAAAGAAAATCAATTTTTCTAATGAAAGTTATGGTTTGGACTGGCTCGGAAAATCTTATGCCAGACTGTTGGCAAGCGACCCCGCAACCACCTTGTTATCGGCAGATGAAACCCACAACAAAAAAGAAGAAAATAGAAAATCCAAAAATATTTTGATCAAAGGCGACAATTTGGAAGTGTTAAAACATCTTGCCAACGCCTACTACGAAAAAATAAAACTGATTTACATAGACCCCCCCTACAACACTGGCAGCGATGGCTTTGTGTACCAGGATGACAGAAAATTTACCGTCAAGGAATTACAGCAACTCATTGGCATTGATGAAGAAAAAGCCAAACGTATTTTGGATTTTACCCAGCAAAAAAGCAACAGCCACAGTGCCTGGCTGACCTTTTTGTATCCACGCCTCTACATTGCCAAAAAACTCCTGACAGATGATGGTGTCATTTTTATATCCATTGACGACAATGAAGTTGCTCAATTACGATTGTTGATGGATGAAATTTTTGGGGAAGAGAATTTTGCCGGGCAAATAATTTGGCAAACTGCGACAGACAATAATCCAACACAAATAGCAACGGAACACGAGTATGTATTATCATATGCAAACAATATAAACAACCAAGACTTTTGGGAAATACCTACTGAAAAAGGTAAAATAATACAAAACAAGTATAAAGAGTTAAAAACAGAATGCAATGATGATGCTGAACAAATCCAAACACAATTGCGAAAATGGATAAGAAAACAAACTAATGGTGATGATTTATCTGGTGTTTCGCATTACTCATATGTAGATAAAAATGGCGTTTACTACCCAGGCAATTCTGCGAATACGAAACCAGGCGGTTATACATACGATATAATTCACCCAAATACAGAAAAAGTTTGTGCAAAACCTGAATACGGGTACAGATTTACATTGGAAACCTTTTATGAAGCAGCCGCAAAAGGCGATGTGCAATGGGGTCATGATGAGAAAACAATACCTAAAATAAAAAAGAGATTGGATACAGTTGCACAAAGGCTTAAGAGTTATTATTATGAAGATAATCGTGCAACGACAGCAGAATTAAAAAGTTTATTTGATGGAGTCATCGTTTTTAATAACACAAAGTCTGTAAACTTTCTAAAACATATTTTTATATTTCTGGCAAAAGAAAACGACATCATTCTTGACTTCTTTGCGGGAAGTGGCAGCACAGGCGATGCCGTTATGCAACTCAACTCCGAAGATGGCGGCAACAGAAAATATATTTTAGTTCAAATACCTGAAGCCATAGATCCAAAGAAAAATAGAGCTGCTTACGAGTTTGTAAAAAATGAACTCAAAGCAGAACCTACTCTATTTAATATTTGCAAGGAACGCCTTATCAGAGCAGCCGAAAAAACAAAGGAGAGTATCAATATAAAGATAGCTGAAAGGGATGATGAAATAAAGTACATGGAAGGAATATTGGATCTTGAAGATAAAAATGACAAAACAAAACGGTTAAGGGCAGAAATAAAAGTCCTGAAAGAACATGATCTTGGTTTTCAAATTTTTGAGACTACTTCCATTTGGGAAGATTATGACTTTGATGCGGCAGAATTGAATAATCAAACAAAATTATTTGACGAAAGCAAATTAACTGACCGTGACATCAAGACCCTGCTCACAACCTGGAAAACGTATGATGGCATGGATTTGACGCAAAATTTGGAAACGATTGATTTAGTCGGTTATACCGCTTATTACGGCAACGGCAGACTCTATTTGATGAATAAAAAATTTACAACGGACAATCTTATCAATTTGCTTGAAAAAATTGATTCAGACAAGAAATTTAATCCTGCTCCCATCATCGCATTCGGCTATCACTTTGAAAGCAAGCATTTGCGTGAACTGTCAGAAAACTTAAAGTCGTATGCCAACAAGAAACACATTGACATTGATTTTATAACAAGGTATTAGCATGAAGGGATTTAATTTTGAAAAGGACCTGCGTCATCAATCACAGGCTGTAGAAAGTACGATTGCCGTGTTTGAAAATATTAACCTTGTTCAGCCAACGGAAGCCTATAGAAACTACATAAATCCTGCATTTGATTACTTAACGGACAGAAATTATCCTGGCAACATTCGAGCCATTCAATATCGCAATGGTATTGAAGAAAAATTCAAAAAAAACAACATGATTGATATCATGATGGAGACAGGGACTGGCAAAACCTATACCTACGCAAAGACAATTTTTGAACTCAACAAACAATATGGAATTTTCAAGTTTATTGTGATTGTTCCAACATTGTCAATTAAAGCGGGAACAATTGACTTTTTAAAATCGGACAGCAGTCGGGAGCATTTCAAGGAGCAATACGGCAAAATGCTTCATTTGCACATTGTAGAAAGTAAAAAAAATACAAAGAGTAAAAAGTCATTTATACCACCTGCTGTAACCAGCTTTGTAAATTCTGGGAACTTTGACAAAAACAGCATTCATGTCATGATTATCAATGCCGGAATGATCAATTCCGACACCATGCAAAAAAACTTCGACGCAGGACTCTTTGATAGATACACGGTTCCCTTTGATGCGATGGGAGCAACAAAACCATTGATGATCATTGACGAGCCACACAAGTTTGGACAGGGCAGCAAAACCTGGGCGAATATTCAAAAAATAAAACCGCAGTTCATTTTGCGTTATGGGGCTACATTTCATGAATATGAGAACCTGATCTACACTTTAACCTCAGTTGACGCATTCAACAGAAATTTGGTCAAAGGTGTGATTGGACACATGACAGAATTTGAAAGTGGTAAAAATGCAATCGTCAAGTTCATTGATTCGAACGGAACGGAAGCCCGTTTTGAGTTAATCGAAAACGATAAGAAAAATACCGTCACTGTTTCAAAAAAGGAAAGTCTTAAAAAGGTTCATTCTGCAATGACGGACCTGACGATTGAAAATCTGAATAAAAGTACGCTTGTATTATCCAACGGTTTGGAACTGAAAAAGGGTGACAAAATTAATCCTTATTCTTATGCTGAAAAGTTGCAGGAAACAATGATTCAAATGGCAATAATGCACCATTTTGAAATTGAAAAACAATTCTTGACAAGGGATGTCAAAATCAAACCGCTGACGCTGTTTTTTATTGATAACATAGACGAATACAGAAATAAAGACGGTTCTATCCGAAAAGTCGTTGAGAAATACATTGAAGCCGAAATAAACGAGTTATTGAAAACTGAAAATAACAGTTTTTACAAATCATATCTTGAAAAATCGTTGTCAGACTTGTCATTGACACACGCAGGATATTTTTCAAAGGACAATACTGAAAAGGATGAAGCCATTGAAAAAGAGATCAACGAAATACTGCATGACAAGCAAGCCATGCTCAATTTGGACAATCCGAGACGTTTTATTTTTTCAAAATGGACTTTACGTGAAGGATGGGACAACCCCAATGTGTTCCAAATTTGCAAACTTCGAAGCAGCGGAAGCGACATATCCAAATTGCAAGAAGTCGGGCGCGGCCTGCGTTTGCCAGTGAATGAATATGGCAATCGTGTGAAAGATGAGCAGTTTTATCTCAATTACTTTGTTGACCTTACAGAAGGCGATTTTGTCGATAAGCTGGTGAATGAAATCAATGAAAAATCAGGGGCAATTTCTATTGAAGAAAATCCAGAAAAGCTTTCTGAAAACATGATTAAGAAAATTTGTGAGTTGTATAAAATATATGATGATGATTTGATTGATGAACTT
>JBAXAD010000310.1:0-3867 GCA_037142715.1 Paludibacter sp.
GCTGTATTGAACGTTGTAAAAAAAGATTTTACAGGCACCACCAAAGAATTGGCTCGTCGCTTCCTCGTTTACGGAACATTGGCTGAAATCTTTGCTCGTGTAACTGGTTTCAATCGCGGATTGGGTGGTTCTATGCACGCTTTCTTCACCCCATTTGGTGTTTATCCAAACAATGCCCTTGTGGGTGGTTCTGGTGATATTGCCGTTGGTGCTGCATTGTACAAAAAAGTAAATCGCAAACCAGGATTGGTTGTTGCCAATATTGGTGACGCTTCAATGGCTTGCGGTCCGGTTTGGGAAGGAATGAATTTTGCGTCTATGGACCAATTCCACCAACTTTGGGAAGGTGATATGAACGGTGGTTTGCCAATCATTATCAACATTATGAACAACCAATATGGAATGGGCGGACAAACAGCCGGCGAAACCATGGGTTATGATATTGCGGCTCGTATTGGTGCGGGTGTAAATCCAGAACAGATGCATGCTGAGCGTGTTGACGGTTACAATCCATTGGCAGTAATTGACGCTTACAAACGCAAACGTGTTATTTTGGAAGAAAAACGCGGACCAGTTTTGTTGGACGTTTTGACGTATCGTTACAGCGGTCACTCACCTTCTGATGCCTCTTCGTATCGTTCGAAAGAAGAAGTGGAAGCTTGGGAAGCGCAAGATTGTATCGTTTCTTACGGTAAACAATTGATTGACGCCAAAGAAGCTACACAAGCTGACCTTGATGCAACATGGACTGACGTAAAAGCATTGGTATATGATATGTTCCTGAAATCTATCGACGAAGAATTGTCACCACGTATGACCAACGCGCAAGTGATTGGCGACATGATGTTCTCTAACGGTTCGGTGGATTCATTCTCTACTGCTACGCCTGATGTGTTGATGCCATTGGCCGACAATTCCCGCGTGAAAAAGATTGCTGCCAAAGAACGTTTTGCTTTTGATGCTGATGGAAAACCATTCAGCAAAATGAAACAATTCCAGTTGCGCGACGGTATTTTCGAAGCCATGATGCATCGTTTCTACCAAGATGCGTCGCTGATTGCTTACGGTGAAGAAAACCGCGATTGGGGTGGTGCGTTTGCCGTTTATGGCGGTATGACTGAGGCATTGCCTTACCACCGTTTGTTTAATTCACCTATTGCTGAAGCGTCTATCGTGGGTACTGCCATTGGTTACGCCATGTGTGGTGGTCGTGTGGTTCCCGAAATTATGTATTGCGATTTCTTGGGTCGTTGTGGTGATGAGGTTTTCAACCAAATGCCTAAATGGCAATCGATGAGTGGTAACGTATTGAAAATGCCAATCACTTTGCGTGTGTCGGTAGGTTCGAAATACGGAGCGCAACACTCACAAGACTGGACATCGTTGGTAACTCAAA
The DNA here is from genome assembly GCA_037142715.1 of Paludibacter sp. Classification (GTDB taxonomy): domain Bacteria; phylum Bacteroidota; class Bacteroidia; order Bacteroidales; family Paludibacteraceae; genus Paludibacter. The sequence goes on from JBAXAD010000310.1 coordinate 1,397, forward strand.
TCCCAGGATTGAAAGTTTGTTTCCCTGTAACTCCTTACGATGCAAAAGGTTTGATGAACTCGGCTTTGCAAGGAACTGACCCAGTTGTTTATTTTGAAAGTCAACGTATCTACGAAATTGGTGAACAATTCCACACAGGTGGTGTGCCAGAAGGTTACTACGAAATTCCATTTGGTGAGCCAGACGTGAAAAAAGAAGGTAATGATGTTACTTTCCTAACCGTTGGTCACACACTTTATCCAGCTTTGACTGCTGCCAAAATATTGGAAGAAAAATATGGTATGAGCGCTGAAGTAATCGATGCCCGTTCATTGGTTCCTTTCAACTACGAACAAGTGATTGCGTCGGTTAAAAAGACTGGTAAAATCATTATTGCCGGTGACGCTTGTGCGCGTGGTTCGTTCTTGAACGACTTTGCAGCCAACATTAGCACCCTATGTTTCGACTACCTCGACGCACCAGTTTGCGTGTTGGGTTCTCGCAACTGGATTACGCCAGCCTTCGAATTGGAAGATTCATTCTTTGCTCAACCAAGTTGGTTCCTGGATATGATTAATGAAAAAATTCAGCCATTGGCAGGTTACATTCCTGGTCAGAACTTTACGGATGCTGAGTTTATTCGCAGATCGAAATTGGGAGTTTAAAGCCCCCTAAATCCCCCGATGGGGGACTTTAAGACAGATTCAAAGCGTGGAGTTTCTCTACGCTTTGAATTGTTTTTAATTGCTTGTTGTTTTGCTGTTTATTGGTTTAATATTGGTACTTTTGTTCAATAAATTATGAATTTACATCTTTCACATTACGTAAAAATAAAAGAATATGAATATGCAAGCAATTACAGTAGAATTTCCATCAGATATATTATTAACGCTGAATGAAAATGAAAATGAGCTAAAGCAGGATATCAAAATAGCATTGGCCATTAGATTATATAGACTTCAAAAGCTCACTATTGGCAAAGCGGCTCAAATAGCTGGCATGTCTCATTTTAATTTTGAATGCCTTTTATCGGACAACGAAGTGCCTATTTCTGCCTTGACGATTGACGATGTAATGAATGATTCTGCAAAATTAGATTGAATATGAAAACGAACGAAGAGAAAGAAATTGTTTTTGAAATAGGCGGTGAAGGTGGTAGTATTGCTATTTATTGTGAAAGGGACAAAAACGGAGTTAAGTTTATCTATAATCACAATGAAATTGATTTTAGTGATGAAGGTTTATCTATAAATAAATCTGATGTGTATGAAGATTTCGAGTCAGCTTTTCAAATTATTAATGAAAGGTACTCTTGGCATTTCTTGTACTTATTAACGGTGGATGATGCTTACAAAGATTATGTAGCTAACGAACTAATCAACAAACTGAATCAACAAAAAGTACTGGAAGATGATTTCCAAAGCCGTTCTAATTTTGAAAAAGTATTGGCGGCTAAATTTGAATTTGATAATGGTAGGAATATATGGAAAAAGTCAATTAATATTGATAAAATAGTTTCATATTTAAGGGAAGTCATTCTAAAAGCATCAATTGAAAAACGATATAAATGGCAATTCAAATTGGATGAAAACTCTAGTATTCCAATAGAATTAAATGATTACCAAAAATGCATTTGGCTGAGGGAAAATTTAAAAGATAAAATTCATGCACTGTATAAAAATGATTCAGTAGAATTTAAAAAACAATATCAATGGATTATTTCAAAATGGGGTGGAATAAGACTTGGCGATGTTGAAAAATTGGATAATTTGGTGACTGATTTTATTAACAATAAAGATTTATGTACAAATAAGAATTTTGATAGAATTTCAAGTGTTTCAAAAGTTGCAACATTTATGTTCCCTCAAGAATACATAATATATGATAGTCGAGTTGCTTTTGCAATGAATTGGATTTTGGTATCACAAGGATTAACAAATAGATTCTTCCCAATACCAGAAGGCCGAAATTCAAAAATGTTGAATTTTGATGTAAATGTAATTATTAATCTAATGTTCAAAGGAGATATATCAGTTTTAATTCCTAAAAATGAGGCTTATAATAAAATGAATGACCTGATTACAAAAATCAATAATAAACTTTGGGATACTGATGAAGAACGAAAAAATATTTATCTAACTGAAATGCTGCTATTTTCAATAGCAGATACATATATTATTGATAACTGGGCAGAGATCAAATCAGGAATTGTGGATGGCTGGACAGATGGACAAAAAGATGCTTAACATTTAACGCTGACTTCTATGAACTCAAATTCCTTTAATATCAATAGTCTTCGGGAATTGTCAACTGAAGAATTGAAAACCCTTAACGGGGGAGAACCAACCAAGTCAACATCATTTTTGTATGATGCAGTCTATTCAGTTTTTTACATGGTCAGCAGGTCTGAAATATTCACCTTTAAATTCTGGGAAGAGTGGGGATATGCTATCCTCTAAATTTTATATGGAAAGAAGAAAGCATTAATACGC
>JBAXAD010000311.1:0-3818 GCA_037142715.1 Paludibacter sp.
GGTTCTTCGTTGATATAGAAACTATTGAACCGTACTTTCTCATCACGCAAATCCTGCGAATTCAACAAGCTGCGATATATACCCCATTTGGGACGGATAAATGAATTATCAGAGCGAATGGTCATCAAATCGTTGTTGCTGTACGACAGGATAGTAGCTCCACTCGCCACGTTTTTGATAACTATAGAATAGGTTCCATGGATGCTGTCCACTTTGATCAGTTCATTCACTTCCACCCATTTTCCTTCGAACAAACTCAAATCAACTGTTGCCAATTTGTTGGTATTGTTATGAATTAGCTCCAACTGATTGATGGTTTTCTTACGTGCCGTGAGGGTGAAGATGGGCATATCATCGCTGCCATCTACTGCTTTTATTTGATGTAAATGGGTGAAATTTGATGAAGGTTGAAAACCTGCCGGCAATTTGAACTTCCATTTGTAAGCAATGGTTTCGCCAGTTGTACCAATCAAATTATCGGGCGAAGCAGCGTAGGTTTTTATTTCCATGCGTTGTCGGTCAAAATTGATGCATCGGTCGTTGTCGGGCGTAACGTGAATGTTGAATTCGAATACAAATTGGTTCAAATCGGCATCCCACACCTCGGTAATGTGTCGCCCAAATTCGGGATGTACACATTCTGGATTTTCCACCGCATCGTAACCTAGTGCTAATATGCTATTTATCAATTCGTAAGTGTTTCCAGAACCATCGGCTTCGAGTAGAGCTTGCGAAAGTATATATTGTGGTAATATTGTTGACAAGAGCATCAAGGTTAGTTTGATGATAATGTGCAGTTTTGATTTGAACATTATATTTGAATTCAAAGGTATAAGTTTGTATTTGAGTGTAATTATTTGGATATTAATAGCTTAATGGTCTTGGAGTTGTTGTTTGAAATAAACCGAATCATGTAGATGCCAGATTTTAATTCAGAAATATCAACTGTTTTTTGATACCTACCCGCAACCACCTTTTCATTATTGATAATTGTCTTGATTTGCTGACCATTAAGTGAGTAAATCTGAGCACTCACCTGACTGTCCTTTTCCATATAACAATCAATATTCACAAGCGTAGAACCTGCATTGGTGTACATCCTGAAATTATCTTGATTTATATTTGGGCTTGATGTTACCACCTTGTTGAGTGCCATATATAGTTGCGGAGTGTTAGAAGTGGCTTCTTTGCTGTTGAATTTGTCAATTACCCCAGTTGCATTTAAATCGCTGAATACTAAACTAATTATATTGTCATTGGCGTTAAACTGACTTTGAATATACGCGGTCACATCCCATTCGTAATACGCGCCGGCAGCAGTTACTGAAACCGAGCTTATGTCGGTTCCTTTCACTGGGCAGTTTGCATAATTAATCCCTGTTTCAGTCCAACTATCTGTAGTTTGAGAAGAAGTAATTGTAAATGTCGAAGGAACAGCAGTGGCATATAAACGCACTTTTGCAGACGAGATGGAGTAAATGTTTTGCCCCGAAATATCAAATTGTAGGTAAATAATACGGTCGCCGGTAGTTCCACTTCCCTTTTTTAAATTTAGTTCTGTCAATGTTCCATTGTTTGTGGTGGTGGCACCTCCATAAACATAGCTGTCGGCAATCGGATTTAAAGTAATTGAAGTGCTGGTTACAGCACTCACAGAAAGTGATTGGCTGACATCCGATGCTGCGTTATAGCTCGCACTTCCACTTTGCGAAGCAGTGATGGTGGTCATTCCACTGCCTACAATGTGAACTAATCCATTGACAATGGTGGCCACAGCCGTATTTGAACTTGCATAACTTGGTGTCAGTCCAGAACTTGCTGTTGCGCCAGCATCAAAATCAGTATCAGTTGTGCTTTTTTTAGAAAGTGCATTAAATGTGATGGTTTGGTTTTGTTTCACGATAGAAACGGTCAATGTTTGTGCCACATTTACGGCTGCGCTATAAGTTGAATTGCCTGCTTGCGAGGCTGTTATTGTTGTGTTTCCAGCACCAACAATATGAATTTGATTGCTTACAATGGTTGCAACAGCGGTATTTGAACTTGCATAAGTAACTGTTAATCCGGAAGTAGCGGTGGCTCCCGGCGCAAAATCTACATCACCAACTGCTTTCGCTGCCAATGCGTTGAATACTATGGCTTGGTTGGTAAGGTTTGGAATGCTTGGGCCGCCCAAAAATGTTGGTCCAACATTGGTTAGTGCCAGCGGTTTATTCACGACAGTTCCAGACATATTGAACTCGCTGCAACCCACATCTTTCAGTGTAGTAGTTGCTGGTCGTAACTGGCCGCTAATATCCAACATAATTGTAGCATCGTCGGCAACTCCAGTAATATCAATGATGGCTGGATAACTTGCATTTGCAGCATCGATGGCAGCACTTCCGGTAGAAATACCATAAAAACCATTGGCATTCAGGGTCAGTTTAGGGTCAGCATTCGTCATACCAGTGGGAATTGTAAAACCTAAAGTGCCCTGATATATATTTCCAGCATAAGTAATTCCTGAATTTGTTCCTGAAAATATGGTTCCTGTCGTTTGTTTAAAAATATTATTAGCCAAAGTAACATTTGTCAAACCTGCTTCAACACCAAAATCTGTACAGCCATAAAATGTATTATGAATAAAATTGAAATTGTCACCGTATCCGACTCCGAAATATTCGAGATAAACAGGGTATGTTCCACCTCCTGTTAATCCTGAAGTTTGATTGGTTCCTGCCCCTTCAAAATAATTATTGTAGCAATAAATATTATTGGCTTGCTTGCACCTAATGCCGCCTGATTTGATGAAAAAATTGCCGTAGGCCACATTGTTATCTCCATTTCGGAATGCAAACATGGCATCCGGATTGTTATTCATGGTATTGTAGCGAAGTATATTTTCTCTCGATTTTACAGAAATCGCCTCACTGTCGCCATGACCGGTATCTTCAAAATAACAATATTCCACTATCGTTCTGGAAATATAAGTTGAATAAGCGCCGTCACCAATTCGAATACACTCGTTACCCCAGTCGCCACCTCCACCAGGCATGTGTTGGAATGAACAATAGCGGATGGTATTATTGCCAGGATTCGTGGCATTTGGAATTATCTGAAGCATATCGCCGTCACCCCCTTTTGTTGCGGTAATATCCGTTGGTTTATTCTGAAAATTACAATACGAAACCGTGTTGTTCAGTCCTGACAGTTGAACCATTTTACTAGCCGAATAACCGTTGAAATTCAATTGCGTAATTGTGTTGTAATTGCCAGTGACGGTCACCACGTTGGCACCGGCGGTAGTTCCGCTCACAAACTGGAAACCGCTGAAAGTATTGTTATTTCCCGAAATGGTTATAGCATCCGTTCCATCAAGATAGACAGCTCCAGAAGTGGCAGCTTGTACCGTAATATTACTTTTGGCAATGGAAATGCTGTTGTTGGTATAATGACCACTTGCCAGATTTATAATATCACCTGAAGCAGCGGAATTTATTTTGGTTTGCAAATCGGCAATTGAAGTTGCTTTAATGGTAGCTGCATTAGAATTTACAACGGTCAAAATGAGTGCTAAACTCAATATGAGTTTTTTTGAAATTCTCATATCGTATATTTTTAAGGCAATTCTCATATTCTATTAGTTAGTTGATTGATTTTGAATAATTAATTTAACGGTTTGAGACAATTTTCCTGTATTCAGAGTTGTTAGGTAAATGCCGTTTTTTAAATCTGACACACAGATGGTTTGATTGTATGTGCCAGTATTTTGATATTGGTTTGAAATAATCTTTTTGACTATTTTTCCGTCTAAATTGTAAATATCTAAATTTATA
>JBAXAD010000312.1:0-3778 GCA_037142715.1 Paludibacter sp.
ACATTTTTACCATCGGCACTGAAAACGGAAGTCATTCCGATTTTTTTTCCTAATAATCCTGGCATTTCAATTGTTGTTAAGACCCCTAACCCCTTAAGGGGGAACGGTCGTGTTTACTAAAAAATATATTATAAAATACTACGCTAATCTAGTTCCCCTTTAGGGGCTAGGGGTAGTCTATTATACTTTGATTTCTACTTCTACTCCACTTGGCAATTCAAGTTTCATCAAGGCATCAACAGTTTTGCTGGTTGAGCTATAAATGTCGATAAGACGTTTATAAGAAGAAAGTTGGAATTGTTCACGTGATTTTTTGTTTACGAAAGTAGCACTATTCACAGTAAAGATACGTTTGTGAGTTGGCAATGGAATTGGTCCACTTACTACTGCTCCGGTAGCTTTTACTGTTTTTACGATTTTTTCGGCTGACTTGTCAACCAAGTTGTGATCGTAAGATTTCAGTTTGATTCTGATCTTTTGACTCATTGTCGTTTATTTATATATTTGTTTGGTTTAATTGTTTGGATTTTCAAATAAGAGTCATTCACTATTTGAAAATCCAACAATTGTATTCTAATAAATTGAGTTTGAACTGTCAACTATTAAAGAAGTTCTACTTTACCTTTGGCTTCAGCAACAACTACTTTAGCAATTGCGTTTGAAACTTCTGCATAATGCGAGAATTCCATTGTTGAAGTAGCACGGCCAGAACTGATAGTACGCAATGCAGTAACATAACCGAATGTTTCGGACAATGGCACTTTTGCTTTTACAATACGAGCACCTGAACGGCTTGTATCCATACCTTCTACCTGACCACGACGTTTGTTTAAGTCACCGATAACATCACCCATGTTTTCTTCTGGTGTTACCACTTCCATTTTCATGATTGGTTCCAACAATACAGGTTTTGCTTTGGCACAAGCAGTTTTGTAAGCTATAGAAGCGCAAATTTCGAATGATAATTGATCCGAGTCAACTGCGTGGAATGAACCGTCTATCACAGTTACTTTCAATGAATCCAATGGGAATCCTGCTAAAACACCATTTTTCATGGCATTGGCAAAACCTTTTTGGATAGAAGGGATAAATTCTTTTGGAATGTTACCACCTTTCACTGAATCAATAAATTGCAATGGTCCGCCTTCGTAATCTTTGTCAGCTGGTTCCACTTTCACAATCATGTCGGCAAATTTACCACGACCACCAGATTGTTTCTTGTAAGTTTCACGCAATTGAACCATTTGGGTAATTGCTTCCTTATAAGAAACTTGCGGACGACCTTGGTTACATTCTACCTTGAACTCACGTTTCAAACGGTCGATAATAATTTCAAGGTGAAGTTCACCCATTCCACTAATAATCGTTTGGCCTGATTGTTCTTGTGTATGTACAGTAAATGTAGGATCTTCTTCGGCCAATTTGGACAAACCGATACCTAATTTATCTAAGTCTTTTTGAGTTTTTGGCTCAATAGAAATACCAATAACTGGTTTTGGGAAGTCCATTGATTCCAAAGTGATTGGATGTGCTTCGTCGCACAAAGTATCACCGGTACGAATATCTTTAAATCCAACTCCAGCACCAATATCACCAGCAGAAATCAATTCTACGGCATTTTGTTTGTTAGAGTGCATTTGGAAAATACGTGAAATACGTTCCTTTTTCTCGGAACGGGTATTGTAAACGTAAGAACCGGCTTCCAATTTACCCGAGTAAACTCTGAAGAAACACAAACGGCCTACATAAGGGTCAGTTGCAATCTTAAATGCCAAAGCACACAATGGTTCTTTTGCATCAGGGTGACGGATTTCTTCTTTTTCTGGGTTACGTGGGTCAAAACCAATGGTTTCTGGTGTGTCCAACGGACTTGGAAGGTAAGCACAAACAGCATCAAGCATAGTTTGTACACCTTTATTTTTGAATGCAGAACCACAAATCATTGGATTAATTTCCATTGAAAGTGTAGCCTTACGGATAGCAACCTGAATTTCTTCTACGGTAATGGTGGTAGGATCATCAAAGAACTTTTCCATCAAAACGTCATCGTATTCTGCCACTACTTCAAGCATTTTATCTCTCCACTCTTCAGCTTCAGCCAACAAATCAGCAGGGATTTCTTCTACTGAATACTCAGCTCCCATTGATTCATCGTGCCAAAGAATAGCTTTCATTTTCACTAAATCGATAACGCCTTTGAATTTCTCTTCAGCACCGATTGGAATTTGAATAGGACAAGGTTTAGCACCCAAAACGGTTTTGATTTGGCTGATAACTTCATAGAAGTCAGCACCCGAACGGTCCATTTTGTTTACAAATCCAATACGTGGCACATTATATTTGTCAGCCTGACGCCAAACTGTTTCTGATTGAGGCTCAACACCACCAACAGCACAGAAAGTAGCAACAGCACCATCTAATATACGCAACGAACGTTCCACCTCAACAGTGAAGTCAACGTGTCCCGGAGTGTCAATAAGGTTGATTTTGTATTTATCACCCATATAATCCCAAGAAGTAGTTGTTGCAGCAGACGTAATAGTTATACCGCGTTCTTGTTCTTGTTCCATCCAGTCCATTGTAGCAGCACCATCATGTACTTCACCGATTTTGTGTGTCAAACCAGTGTAGAACAAGATACGCTCGGAAGTAGTTGTCTTTCCGGCGTCGATATGCGCCATGATACCGATGTTTCTATTATAACTTAAATCTCCTTTAGCCATTTGTAAAGTAAAGTTTCTTTTTTATTGTAATGTTACTAATCAATTAAAATCTAAAGTGTGCAAATGCGCGGTTGGCTTCAGCCATACGGTGCATATCTTCCTTACGTTTAAATGCACCACCTTGGTTATTAAACGCGTCAACAATCTCGGCAGCCAATTTATCAGCCATCGAGCGACCTCCGCGTTTGCGTGAGTACAATATAAGATTTTTCATTGAAATTGATTCCTTGCGATCTGCACGGATTTCTGTTGGGACTTGGAAAGTGGCACCACCTACTCTACGAGATTTTACTTCAACTAGGGGAGTAATATTTTCGAGGGCTTTTTTCCAAACTTCAAGTGGGGATTTTTCTTCGTTCGGAAGCTTCTTTTTGACAGTTTCGAGCGATGAATAAAAAATATCAAAGGCAGTAGACTTCTTGCCATCGAACATCAAGTGGTTTACAAATTTTGTAACCATCGATTCATTGAAAACCGGATCAGGTAATACGATCCTCTTTTTTGGTTTCGATTTTCTCATTTTTACTTAAAATTTCCGTTTTTTGTTTTTTTAGTTGCTTTAGTTTTACTTCAATAATTCCTCCGAATTATTTACTCAACTGATCATCTGCTACTTGAAAACGCAAACAAGTGTTTAAACTTGATTTTGTTAGATACTCTTTTGTGAATGGAATTGAAATGTTTCGTCAAAAGTTTTCAACCTTCAACCTTGTTTCTCCGTTCTACTTATTTCTTTTTCTTGGCTGGTGCTCCACCTTTACCTTTAACAGCTACTACCTGTCCTGGTTTTGGGCGTTTTGTACCATATTTCGAACGACGTTGAGTACGACCAGCAACACCGGCAGTATCTAGTGTTCCACGAACCACGTGATAACGTACCCCTGGAAGGTCTTTTACACGACCACCACGTACCATTACGATAGAGTGTTCTTGTAAGTTGTGTCCTTCGCCCGGAATGTAAGCATTCACTTCTTTCTGGTTAGTCAAACGTACACGGGCAACTTTACGCATAGCCGAGTTCGGTTTTTTTGGAGTAGTAGTGTACACACGAACAC
>JBAXAD010000313.1:0-3766 GCA_037142715.1 Paludibacter sp.
ACTGCAGTGCTACCATTACACCATGAGACAATCGTTGGGCTTTATTTCTAAAGCGGTGCAAAGATACGATTCTTTTTCTTTTTAGCAAAATTTTCTGGAAAATTATTCCAAAAAAATAGGGTTTACACCTACTCTACCGTTATTAAATAATAGTTTTTCTTGCCTTTTTGAACCAATAAATATTTGTTATTGAGCAATATAGAATCTGTTAGTATTAAATCCTGGTTTTCCAGTTTTTCTTTATTGATACTTACACCACCCGACTGAACTAACTTCCGCATCTCCCCTTTTGAAGGAAAAATAGCTGCCGAGTCAACAAATAAGTCAATAGCTTTTGAGCCTGCAACTAGCAAAGCTTTAGATATGGAGAATTGTGGCACACCATCAAACACGGCCAATAACGTATCTTCATCCAGCTTTTTTAAGGCTTCGGAAGTTGCATTTCCAAATAAAATTCCAGACGCTTCCACAGCTGCTTGATAATCTTCTTCTGAATGAACCATCACGGTAACTTCCTGTGCCAACCGTTTTTGTAATGTGCGCAAATGTGGCGCTTCGGTGTGTTGAACTATCAATGCGTCAATTTCAGCTTTGTCAATAGCGGTAAAGATTTTAATGTACTTTTCGGCATCTGCATCGCTTACATTGAGCCAAAACTGGTAGAATTTGTAGGGAGAAGTGTAGCGACGATCCAGCCAAACATTGCCACTTTCTGTTTTACCAAACTTGCCACCGTCGGCTTTGGTAATGAGTGGACAAACCAATGCAAATGCTTCGCCTCCAGTTTTGCGGCGTATCAATTCAGTTCCTGTGGTGATATTTCCCCATTGGTCAGAACCGCCCATTTGCAGTTTGCAGTTGTTGTTTTGGTACAAATGCAAAAAGTCGTAACCTTGCAACAATTGATAAGAAAACTCAGTGAATGACATGCCCACGTTGGATTCGCTGCTGAGGCGTTTTTTTACCGACTCTTTGGCCATCATGTAGTTAACAGTGATGTGTTTGCCAATATCGCGAATGAATTCCAGGAAAGAATAATCTTTCATCCAATCGTAATTGTTCACCAAAAGTGCTGCATTGGGCGCATCGCTGGAAAAATCAAGGAATTTTGCCAATTGCGCTTGCAAACAATCTTGATTGTGACGCAATGCCTTTTCGTCCAACAAATTACGTTCTGCAGACTTGCCCGACGGGTCGCCAATCATACCTGTGGCACCACCAATCAGCGCGATAGGTTTGTGGCCCGCACGTTGAAAATGTTTCAGCATCATTACACCCACCAAGTGACCAATATGGAGCGAGTCGGCGGTTGGGTCAATGCCCACATAAGCCGAAGTCATTTCTTTTTTCAACTGTTCATCTGTGCCGGGCATCATGGTGTGAATCATGCCACGCCATTGCAATTCTTCAATAAAATTCATCTGTTTATATGTTCTAATTATTTATTTCTTAAGTTTCGCGGAATTAATCTGCAAAGATACAACAATTTGCTTTTATCAACAAGACAAAAAAGAAATGAAAGAATGAAAGAATGGAGAAATGAAAGAATGGAGAAATTAAGAAATGGAATTATCAAAAGTAGGCACATATCCAATTTTTTAGTTTGATTATTATTCACTACTTTCGCCAATAATATATCCCAAAAAATCAATCAAATATGGCTTCAAAAAGACTCATTTATATCGTAATTATTCTAGTTTTTTCGACTTCTTGCAGTCATAAAACTTGGACCATAACACATTCTACTTCCACAAAAATTTCCATTGATAAAAATACCGATGCCACAGCTGATAAAAGTTACATTGCTTATTTGCAACCAATTAAACAAAAGGTGGATGCACAAATGAATGAAGTGATTGGGCAGTCGGCAGAAACAATGACCGGACATGCGCCCGAGAGTTTGCTATCCAACTTCAGTGCCGACGTATATCGACAAGCCGCAAGTGATTTGATTGGAACAAAAGTGGATATTGCTATCGTTAATTTGGGTGGCTTGCGAACTGAAGTTCCAGCGGGAAATATTACCGTAAGAAAGGTATTTGAATTGATGCCTTTTGAGAATGAGTTGGTTGTAGTTTGGCTCAAAGGAGAAAAACTGATGGAATTGCTCCAGTATTTTGCAAGAATGGGTGGCGAAGGCGTTTCTGGCTTGCGGATGGAAATTCAGAATAGAAAAGCAGTGAATATCTCCATAGATGGTAATCATCTGGACATTAACAAATTGTATTGCATTGCGACAAACGATTATTTGGCGGGTGGAAATGACAAAATGCTGCAACTGGCACAATATGAAAAACGGGTGAATACCGGCGTGAAAGTGCGAACGATATTACTCAATTTTATCAAATCGGAAACAAAAAAGGGGAATAAAATTCAGTCGAAATTGGACGGGAGAATCAAGAAGAATTGACTATTTATTCATTGACTATTTACTATTTCTTTATTGACTAATTATTTACAATTTAATCATTTACTAAATATTTGAAGAATGAAAAAATATAATATATATACTCTAATTACATTTTTGTTAATTATATCCACAGGAATAATATTTGGACAGCAGAAAGTAAAACTCATAATTTTGCATACCAACGACACGCACAGTCAGGTGGAACCAACTGATAACTCGACTTCTAAAACAGCCAATATGGGTGGATACGCCCGGCGAATGGGAATGATTGATAGTATTCGGAGTATTGAGAAAAATGTACTTTTGGTGGATGCCGGTGATTTTTCGCAAGGAACGCCTTATTTCAATTTCTTTAATGGACGAGTTGAAATTAATGCCATGAACAAGATGAAATATGATGCTGTCACCATTGGAAATCACGAATTTGACAACGGTATTGATACTTTGGCAGTAATTTTAAAAGCAGCGAAATTTCCCATTCTTAGTTCAAATTACGTTGTTGATAATACACCGCTGACTGGTATGCTAAAACCTTATTTAATTTTAGAAAGATCAGGTTTGCAAATCGGGATTATCACTACAAATGTTGAACCTAGGGGTTTGATAATTGAGAACAACTATAAAGGCTTGATATATAAAAATGCGCTTAAAACTGCTAATGAAATTGCGGCTTATTTGAAACAAAAAAAACATTGCGATGTGATAATTTGCTTGTCGCATTTGGGAGTTGTGCCTGACTACGAAACTGCCCACAAAAGCTCTGATATAGATGTAATTATTGGTGGCCATTCTCACACTTTACTCGAAAACGCAATAGAAAAAAACAAAGTAGGCAAATGGGTTATTATTGCTCAAATGGGAAAAAGTGGACTGTACTTGGGAAAAGTAGAGTTGGAACTTGAAAAAAAATAATTATTTTTTGTATTTTAACTAGAAAATTAATACTTAAAATATTCAATACAACTTAAAAATATCTAACTTCATTTTACTTCCCCAAAAATAAAACATTTAAACAATAAGCAAAAATAAACCATTGATAACAAACAACATAAAAAATCTAATGATTTCGTTTTGTTATTTTATTATGGTTTACCACCCTAATTTGTATCACTATCTACAGCTCTTATTTTTTAGAAAAGGATTAAATTTATACTTTTCAATAAAATCAAGCAAGAAATTAATGATTAAAAATTTTAATAGTGTGCGATTACAAAAATATATTCATATATTTGTAGCATAAAAGAAACTTTTTTTAATAGTGGAGTTTTTTTTTAGTCAGAATTGAGATTGTTGGAATTGTTTTTATGTAAAAAAAAATCTGTCAAATTTTCATTTATATTAAAATTAGAGTAGAAT
>JBAXAD010000314.1:0-3766 GCA_037142715.1 Paludibacter sp.
GTTACCAACCGTCCAGTCGCCTTCGCACTTTTGCGCTCCAAAGTCATTGATAAGAAGTGGATTTCCTTCCAGTTCGGCTTGTATGTCGGCTAGGAGTTCGGATGCACGTTCGGAACTATCTGACAAAAGACACAGGAATATTTCTTCACCACGCATCCACAACCACAACGGAATGATAACATCAGCCCACACCGATTTTGCACCTCCACGAAACCACTCCATGAATATTTTAATGAGTATATCGTTGGCAATTTGATTGGCTGCAATCCAGTGAAACGGTGCGCATTCAGCAGTGGCATAGTGTGGAAGGTAGGTTTTGACCATGAATACCACATCACGTTTTGCGCGTGCAATACGTTCGTCTTTTTCTGATTTGGTTTCAAATGGGTTTACCTCGTTGGCTCGTTTGGTTATTTCGAGTTTAGCGAGGTACTCTTTTGCTAAATCAATATCTTGCTTCTTTTTGCTTGCCATAATTATTGTTTGGTGACTTTGATTAGACAGAATCGGAATTCTGTCATCCCATTATCCTAGTTCTTGTGTGCGTTTGCGTACGTAAAAGGTTTGAAACGGTATTGTTTTGACGAATAGTTCTTCGTCGAACTGGCGCATGTTTGTGAAAATATCATCCATGACGTTTATGAATTCGCCCAGGGTGTATTTGTTGTCCTTTTCTAAGCCGGCTAATGTTTTGGTGAGCTTTGAGAGTTCGTCACCAATTTGAAGCGATTCTTTGCGTAGGGCTTTTTCTAGGTCTGCATCAGTGAGTTTTTGAGCATCGTGTATTTCGTGCTCTAAGTCCAAACGGCGTTGTGAAGTGAGCCGTATGATTTGCTTCACGTTGTCGACATCTGTACGGTACGACTGTTGTCGACCTTCACGCTGTCCCTTCCAATCATCCTCAATTGCCCATGCTGAGATAGTTTGCTCAGTAAGTCCGGTTAACTCAGCGGCTCTTTTTTGGGTATAACCTAACACCACGACATATTCCCAAGCTGAATGTTTCAACTTTTCGTAGTCTTGTTTTGGCAATTGTTGTTTGCGCTCAGCTTTTTTCTTTGGAACGTTCTTTTTTCTCATGGAATTGCTTCATTTTTTATGCAAAGTTGTGCCTATTTATGGGTATTAGCAAAACATGATTTTATACACTATAAGAATTTCAAGTTGAACATGAAGATTTTTATGTTCAACTTGAAATTCTTATAGTGTATGAAATAGTGATTTTTAAACATGGAAATAACGCTTTACATTTGCCTCGAAATCAAAAATAAACAAGTCATATTTACGCTCATGTCAAAAAACTTGCAAATCAATATTATCGCTGAAGGCACTATAGGTCGTGTGGACATTATAGGTAACATTTCGGAATGGAGTGACAACAATGCGATTGATTTCCGGGAGCGGTGTCAGGCTGTGAAGGATGCCGGGGCAACTAGCTGTTTGCTTTATTTGATGACAAATGGTGGTGACTGTTTTCAGGCCAATGAGATTGAGAATATTCTTGTTGAGATTTTTGGTGATTACGATGCTGAAGGTGGAGCTATAGTTGCCAGTGCCGGAACTTACTTGGCTGTAAAAGCTAAGAGTTTTAAAATAGCAAAGAATGGTCAGTTTATGATTCATAAACCAAGTGGTGGAACGCGTGGAAATGAGACCGATTTGGAAAACTATTTGACGTTGCTGAAAAATATGACGGCTATTTATTTTGCTGCCTACAAAGATAAGTTGAAGAAACCAGAAGCTGATTTTAAAACTAAATGGGATGGTGGTGATTTTTGGATGACAGCACAGATGGCAAAGGACTGGGGATTTGCTACGGAAATAAAAGAGCCAGTAAAAATTACTCAAGCATTGGCCGCATCAATCAAAGCTAGTGGTTCGCCGCTTGACTTTGACATAACGGATATTATTATTCAATAAAATAACGAAAAAGAAATGAATTTACAAGCAATGAATTTGACTGTCGGTTTGGATGCAACTGCAACCGAACCTGAGTTTTTGGCTAGACTTGCAGCCAATGCAAAAAAGGCTAGTGATTATGATGCCCTTGTAGCTGCTACGGCTCAAAAGGACAAAACAGAAAAAGCGGATAAAATCAAGGCAGCACTTGATAAGGCCGAAAAGGAACATCGTATCAAAGCTGATACGCGCGCTAACTGGGAGCAAATGTTGACTGCCAATTTTGAAACTACTATCAAGGTTCTTGACAGTATTCAGGCAGTTGAAAAATTGTCGAATGTTATTGTAACCGGTGCTACCGGTGGTGCTACTTACCAAGGTAAGACTTTTGAACAAATGCAAGATGCTAATGATGGTTCGTTGGAGGCATTGATGGGGTCGAATGTTGAAGCTTACGACGCTTTGTTTGCTGACTATAAGAAACGTAACGGATTAAAATAACCCAACCGAACCCCTCCGCTTCGCTCGTCCCCTTAAAAAGGGGACAGTTGAAAAGAGATAATAGGTATAAAAAAAGTAAAGAAATTTATGGCTACAACTGAAACCGGCAACTGGTTAAATCAATACGTTGCTCCTCAACTCTTATTAGAGTTTAAAAATGACAAGGATGACTTCCTTGGTGTATTACCGGGTGCTAACCCTGCGGCCATTACAGCCGATGGTATCCGTTTCAACAAACTCATCAATAACGTAGGGTTCTTTGTGAACAATACAGCTGCTTTTGTGGCTAAAAAAATGAGTGGTTCAAAAGTATTTGTAGAATGGGAAAAGTACGATACTGACCCTACTGAAGTGGATGATGCCGAAATTCGTGGACTGAATTATGATAAACGAAATGCAACTCGTTTGGCTCATACTCAATCAATGCGCCGTGGTATTCGTGACCACGTGATGTTTAAACTTGCTCCTTCAGTATCGAACAATGCTGATATGCCAGTAATGCGTACTACAGGTACAGTCCTTGGAACTCGCTACCGTTTGTCATTTGCTGACCTGATTAAGTATTTGGAATTAATCAAAGGTTTGAATTTGCCTGATGAAAGTCAGTACTTTATGATTTTGAGTCCTGAGCATTCAACCGATTTGATGATTGACCGTGATTCAGCTACTTATTTTGCTGACAAAAACATCTTTTTTGATGTGACTACCGGTAAGGTGAAATCTGTAATGGGATTCAAGTTCTTTGAGAATAACGCCGTGTTGGCTTATGCTGCTGATGGTACTAAAAAAGCCAAAGGTGCTGCATTGGGTTCTACTGACCGTCGCGCTTCGTTGTTTTTCTACGCTCCAAATTCTGTTTATCACCTTGACAGCGTGAAAATTCTGTACAAGCCAGAAACTATTGATACTAATTCTGCTGACCCTAAATCTGAGTTTAGACTACAGGGACACGGTTTGATTGACCGCGTGGTTGATTATGGTTTTGGTGCAATAGTGAGTGGAATTGTAGCGTAGAAAAGCCCCCTAACCCCCTGAAGGGGGAATAAGAAAGCCCCCTTTGTAAAAAAAGGGGGACTTTGGGGACTATTGAGACTTTGATTAGAATTTAAACGATTAGTATTCATTTTTCATAAAAAGATATATGGAAACAAAAGCACAATTAACCGTTCTGAGTAAGGACGAACAAAAGGCAATTGCTGTTGATATTTTGAAACGCTACCCTAAAGCACAAAAGGTATCGGTGGCTAGCGATGGGCAGGCTTTTATCACTGATGAAGGTGATTCAGCTGCAAAGAACCATGCCAATAACAACCGTTACGGTAAGGAACTGGAGTTGACTCCGTTTACCCGTGATGGGTTGACCCAT
>JBAXAD010000315.1:0-3736 GCA_037142715.1 Paludibacter sp.
CCAAAATAACGCCGGGATAATGCTGATTTTCAGCATTTAGGCCACGTATCAACGCAGGATTGGAATAATATGCAAAAACACGTGTTGGCTTTCCATTGTAAGTCAAGCCATTGAAAGCCAGCGACCGAACCGAACTTTCAGTATTGAGCCACGTAAATGTCGGAGCTTCGCTTAATTGCTTCAAATTCCACAACAAACTGTCAGTTTTGAATGCTGACACATCTATCGGATGACTTACTTTTGCATTTGCCTGAAAAGCGAATGAAAATAAAACGCAGATTATGAATACATTTATCTTGTTTCTCAAAACTTGTATTTTATTTTAAACAATAAGGACTTCCTGATATTGGTAGAACATTGATAATAACAAAACCTTTTGATTTGAAAATGGCTGTATTTCCTTGAGCAACAAACGATTCCAATTTTCGTCCGCTCACATCAAATACTGTTATCTTGTCACCAATTTCGAGGTTCATAAGCCGATTTTCACTTCGGAATGCTGTAGTTTGTTTTTCTAATGAATGGATAAATGTTGGCTGAGTATAGTTTAAACCTTCGTAAGCACCAACTGTAGGAACATTGATGTCTCGTGAATTTCCCAATAAGTCTGTTGATGGTGAGGAGTAAAGTATGGTTCCTTTTCCAATACAATAAGAACTTGAAAGCACGCTCCAGTTGGCCGTTTTGATGTTTATCAGCGAATCGAGCGATGCTTGGGCAACATTCCCCCAAATTGCTCCAGCAAAGGAACTTGGCGTTTTGAATTGTGCCGCTTTTGATGCTGCAGCATTTGCCACCGCCAAATCCACATATTTATTGGCCTCGGCATAAAAGGAGGCAGTAGTTGCCGATGTGCTGATGGCTTGGGGCGTAATATTATTGGAATATTGAATCAACGGTTGTACAGTAACAAGGGTCACATTTACAACCAACCTTACGCTTTGATAAGCTGAGGATGTGCCAGGCGCAGTATTTCCCCAAAAAACATTGTTGACTACATTATTATCATAACTGGTTGAACCATTGCCATTTTGAACAAACAGACCCGCACCTTGTCCTGCACTTGAGGCAGTGGTCAATACGTTTCCAGCCAAATCTATCACTACGGAACGATTATTTACAATGGTATTGTTGATGATTTGACCGCCATTTTCGTTAGACAATCCACCTCCACGAATCACGACCGTACTAGCCGGATTAATTGTATTCCAGTTAATAACCCGTGCTTCGTTGTTGGCTATCACGCAGTTCGAAACTTTGGAAGTACGCAAAGTAGAATATACTCCTGCACCAAACAAATATGGGTTTAAATATACGGTATAGGTGTTTTCGGGGGCACGATTCATATTATAAATGATTCTGTTGTTACGAATGACCGAATTTTGCAAAACACCACCATAAATATACGCCCCACCACCGCGACATTGTCCGGCTCGAGTACTGTTAATTTGCGATGCTTGTGCTTCGCAATTTTCTATCAAACAGCCATCTAAAACGGCATCCGATACTGTGCTACAAATTCCGCCAGGCGCATTTGCATTCACCTCACCAGTTGAGTTGTACACACGACAATTGCGCACAATGGAATTCATAAATGTACATTTTCCGGAAATATTTACTCCGGCTGGATTTCCGTTGCCTAAACAAAGACCTTCATCTACCGTAATTCCATCAATTTTCACATCGCTGGCTGTGCCACCTGTTACTTTCAAAACCGTGAAACTTAACGGAGTGGCTTTGTACCTTCCACCCACAATGCGAGTTGGATATTTGAATTCCCAAGGTTCCGTGATGCCATTTTTATCCAAATCATCGCGCTGACGATTGGCAGCAGAAGTTTCATTTCCCGCAAATCCACCATACACATTCATTACTTTACTGTCGATAGAAACGGATGCAATTTGTGGATAATCGCCAGTTTTCATAAAAATATTATCCCCATAAGTTGCCATATTCAATGCTGCAGCAAGCGAGCAACTGGTTTCCCAACTTGTTCCATCGCCAGTTCCAGTTGGTGAAACATACCAGGTAATGGTTGTGCTGTTGGTGCTGGTAATATAAAAAGTAGAAGAAACCGCGGTAGCAGTTTTAACAGCCGGCGAAACAGTGCCCAAATGATAGGCAGTTACTGTAACAGGCAATGGAAAGCGAGCATGAACAGGAATACTATCTTTGTCGATAATCAATTGTCCGTTAGCAATATGAGCAGGCCCGTTGGCAACAAAATAGCGAACGGTTACCGCAGCAGAACTTGTTGCGCCCAATGTAATGGGTACTAAATTGGTGATGCTTTGGTTAGCAATTGCTGGAAAAGTAATTACATTGTCGATACCTGTAGACAAGGTGGCGAGGTTCACATTTCCCTGCAAAACCGACGAACGGTAAGTAGCATCACCTTGCTGACGCACCACCAAATAATTCGTACTTTTGAAACGAGGAATGTACTCGAAAGTTTTGGCGCCAGTCTGAATCCAATTTCCACTCGAAACTTCTATCTGGCTTGAATTGCCCGAATTGCTAAATGAATTATCGGCTTTATTGAAAAATGTCTGTGTTGCCAAAAAGCCATTATCAAAATAATCGGTGCGATTTGGCATTCGAGTATAAGGCACCGTATTTAGCGTAACCGAATGACCATCAGCCGAAAGCGTATAAGGAATATTGAGCATAATGGCGCGCCACCAATAACTTTGCGCATCGTAAAGTCCGTTCGCATCAGCAAAACCAGTCACTTGAGCCGTCCGCGTCATCGACACATTTGCCATATCATAAGCCGCTTGGGCTGTGCGCTGGCTTGGAAACCAGGCTGCATATTTTACTTGTGCCAATGTCAGTGAAGCAGTTGCCTGATTGGTGTAAGGAATTGGTTGAAATTTGTCGGCAAGAAAACCTGCACATGGTAAGCCAGTTATCCAACCTTTGGTTTGGTCCACGGGAATCATATTGCCTTGAGCATCAAATCGCAAGTCACAAATATCATCTACCCACATTGCAATATTATTCAACAATGGTTTGCTGCAATCGAAGTGTCCTGTGTTGGGGTCGAAAAAATAAGAAAGTGGCTGCCCGTAAGTGGAACGTTGATTGCGGGTGTAGTCATAAGTTCCTTCCGTACTGATATTTGCAGTCAAATCTCTGCTGTAGCTGTCCCATTCCATAAATTCACCTTGGGTAGAAAGAATAGGAACCGTAGTGCCGTTTCCGCAGTAGGCAGCGGCTTTATTTATGATGGCAAAAGCAATGTTGGAAGGAGTATTTGTAACAATGTAGCGAGGCATAGGATTGGTGCCCGAATGCCCTGTAACTATCCATGGAGCGGTTTTAATTTCGCTGTAGCCTGTCAAAGTTGAAAATGCCAAAAGCATGGATTGAATCTGACTGGTGGCCGTAACATCATCGTGATAGAAATTATCCGACGACCACAAAATGGCAATGCCGTGTTTTGCGCAGACAGCCCGAAAAGCCGGATCTTCAACAATTGTTTGTTCCAACACGGCAGTACTTGCTACAAAAACAGCCGTAACTTTCTGACAAGCAGGCGGAATCCAAAAAAACGGGGTCAAAGTGTAAGCACTTCCTTTGTTGTCGGTGGTGGAAATGGAAGTATGCCATTGCCAATCCTGACGTTTAGTTTGCTGAGAATGAGATGAAAAGCTGAATGATAAAAACAGAGAAAGAACTAAAAATGTCGTATTTTTTTTCATAAAATGATTTCTTTGAAAATAGTGTTTGATTT
>JBAXAD010000316.1:0-3727 GCA_037142715.1 Paludibacter sp.
GTAATATAACACTTTATCCTCTCAGATGAGAGCTTTTTTTATTGCAAATCGCGCAATTTAGGTCTAACAATGAAAGTGTTTCGCCAAATACAGATGAAAGGTTAGCTCGATTGATTTCATCTACCACAAAATAAAAAGGCTTATCGGGTGTGTTTTTTGCTTTGATGCAGAAGTTTTTGAAAACTCCGTTCACCAATTCAAAGCGAATGTTACCATCTTTTGAAACGCCCTTTGGTTTGATGCCTTCAATAAAATCTTCGTAGGTAAATGAGGGGTGAAATTGCAATAACTCGTAACGGGCACTGTCGCCCTGACAAACAAAGTCCAAACTATTAACCACCGAATAGGTTTTACCTGTGCCCGGAGGTCCATACATAATTACATTCGGGTTATCAGCATCGGCTATGGTTCTTGCATTCACATATCGCCACAAGAAACGAGAAAGTAAAATGAATTCGCCTTTATCTTGCTCGTTTACTGACAATAGCTTTTTGGCAACCAAACAAACCTGATGATTTTTTGTAAAAATGCCTTCTGCATCGCCATCAATAAAATCGTTATACAATTCTTCGAGCCATTGGGTAGAGTAGATATAAAGGAAATCGGTCAAATTGTCTAACACCGCCATTTTCATCAAAATCTGTTTCGCACTGTAGGTCGCTTCTTCCACTAATTTATTTTTTGCCAATGGTTCGGTTTCCGATACTATGCTTTTTAATAAACCTTTTATGTTGTCGTTGAAATAGCCTTCTGCATCTGCCTTTGAAGCATTTTGTTTGTTTTGCTTTAAGATGTAATAGGTTGCATTGTCGTTATTCAGCTTTACTTCAAAATTGAAAGCAGTACCCGGTTTAGAAGAACCCAAAACCGTTCGGGTAGTTCGTTCCAGAAAATTACACAAGTAACCACCAGGCATTGTTGCCGTGGCACTTCCCAATATGTTGGTGTAATCATCTAAACTCAATGTATCGTTCGTGATTTTATCTTTGTATTGCTTCCACTGGCTAATGATGCTTTCAATTTCCCGAGTATTAGCGGCTTTATCTTCTGCCTTGGTTTCCAATTTATACTTTTCCCAAAGGGCTTTGATTTGGGTTTGCCTTTCGGTTGTTAGCTTTATATTTTCCATAAGTTCATCTATTCTTTTTTGATTGATGGCTGCCAATATTGAAGAAGCTATTCTTTGGTCGTTGGTGTTCTCCCAAGGTTTAAGTTTGTAAAGGGCAGGTATTCTATCTGCATCACCATAGGCACAACCATTGTAATCGAGTTGTAATGCTGCAAGTTCTTGTTCGTTAATTGCGAGTATAAGTACCCTTCGTTGTGCATAACCCGGAGTGCCTTCTTCCTCGCCTTCAATGGCAGGGCTGTTGACAATGCCTGCTAAATAACTTCTTTTATTTCTGTTGGCACCCTGAGCTACAATAATAACATCACCCTCTTTTATCTGATTAAAGAAAGTAACACCAGTGGAATCATCGGGACCAAATCCAATGTATGCGTTTTTTCTTTCGGCAATAATTTCTTTCCAACGTTGCTCGGTATCACCGTTGTGAACATTAGGTGATATTATCCAATAGTTTATTTCCATATTACTCTTGTCTCCATTGTTGGCTGTGTCTTTTTACCATTGGCTATAACGGTTTGCCGCTACACGCAGGTGGGGATTATTGGTGCTGAACTACCTTAAAAGTACATAACTTAGATTTAGCACTTTACTTTCATAGAAGCACTGAACCCCCACTTGCGTGTAGGTGCTGTTGGGTGCTGGCTTTCTTTCTGTCTTCTTGTGATTTGTTTTTTACTCGTCTATTTTTGATTAAAATTCTAAAATATGGGCATTTTCCATCTATTGATAAGTCTTTGTCATCGTTTCCTTTCCTGAATTTTATTAGTTCAAATTGGGCAGGATTAAATTTATGTAGAAATGTTATTGGCACTCCTATATGACCATCATAGTCCAATGGTATGTCTTCTGTTTTATCAACATTTATACCTTCATAATTGTCATATTTGGGATATTTAACTTCATTTCCAAAGTGTTTTTTTGTTAGCTGAATATCTTCGTGTCGCTTGAAGTTGTCCAAGTTAGTCAGCCATAGGCAATTGTTTGGTGAAACTATTCTATTTCCAAAACTATCTATTCTTGCTTCTGTGCCATAAAGTTCGTAGTGGTCAGGTACAATGAAGGCTGAAACACCTCTACCAAGATTTATTCCTAACCAAGCTTTGTTCTCTTTGATAAGTTTAAAAATTTCTTTGTATGTAATTGCGTTTATATTACCAATTATCAAAAATTTTTTGTCGTATTTTACTAATTGAGCTACATATTCTCTGAACAACGAAAATGGTGGGTTTGTAACTACAATATCTGATTGTTTTAATAGTTCAATGCTTTCAGGGCTACGAAAATCGCCATCACCTTTAAAGTGTACAATATCATTAGAAGTTGGTTTGTCCGTATCGCCCTCTTTACCTGTATATTCAAAGAAAAAACCATTTTCAGTTTCTTTAGCATTAAACAAATCATTCTTTTGTTCTTGATAGCAAGCAGCAATCAGTTTTTTTAACCCTAATTCCTTGAAGTTGGATGAAAAATATTTGAAAAAGTTACTAATGCGAGCGTCATCACAGTTACAAAAAATCACCTTATCTTTAAAGTGATTTTTATAATGTTGCAATTCACTTTCTATATCGGAAAGCTGTGTGTAAAACTCATCACTTTTCGATTTCTTAGCCTTTTGCAGTAATTTATTTGATGCGTTTCTTGCCATAATTACTTCTTAGTTATTTGATTGAACAAATCACTTCCTAACATTTTAAGAGAGGTTTTTGAAATTTCAATCATAATATCAAACATTTCCTTATTGTTCCACTTTTCGCCATTCCCTTGAGTGTAAATAGATGTGGCTTGCAGCATAATTGTCTTGTCCTTATGCGTTACAAATTTATTTTCACACAAATTTGTGTTAATAGGCATTCCATAATTTGCCGCAGTCAATCTATCTAATCTATTTAACGTCCCTGAGTTGTATTCAAGTGTTACAATTCTTCCATCAGGTCGTTGAATAGAAATTGTTTCTGTCAAAAAGTTTGACCCTTCCAAGAACAAGATGTAAGGAAAATGAGATTCAGAAAGCATAAAGTTAGCAATTTCTGATATGTTTTTGTGCGACCTTTCAATAGCATTTCCCGCAGCCATTAAGTCTTGATTGTCTGCTGTGCCAACTTGTAAACCATTTTTAATGTTTTCAACATCTTTTCCTTGATGTTTGGCTTCCGAAACTAAAACTATCCTCCATTCATCGTTATCGTCCTTTACTTCAATTATTCCACCATCGGGTCTGATGCTTGAATTGGGAACAAAAAGAGTTTGCCCTAATTCTGGGTCAATTTTCTTTAAGGCTTCATTTATTTCTTCTTTTCGTATGCTCGTTTTATATTGAAACGTCAATTGCGGATATTCTTCTTGAAGTTGTGTAATTACAAAATTTGATATTTCTCCAACAGTCAAGTCGTGCATTTTCGCTTTGTCCCCGAAGATGCCCACTACACCTTGTGACTTTTTATGTTGGGTTGTCAATCTTGTTGATTGGTTCTTTTTAGACATCATATTAATTCTATTTTATTTTCTTGCAAATTTAGTGATTTCGCTTGTTCTTTAAGCTTGCCGGTAACTCATTTATCTATGCACCATATCCTACCGAAAGGTGCATAAAACCAGCTA